>NZ_JBHXUW010000098.1:1069-17256 GCF_042672475.1 Streptomyces sp. NPDC127177 | reverse complement strand
TCCTCCACACCTACAACCACCACCGCTGCCACACCGCACTCAACGGACACCCGCCCATCCACCGCGTGAACAACGCTGCGGGTCAATACACCTAGTCCACACCAACCGTCGCCTCAATGGGGCCTGGACCCAGCGCTACGAACACGGCGTTCCCGTCAGTGACCTTGAACCCGTCGAGGTCGATGGCACGACCGGGACGCTGGCCCATTTCAAGCCGGACGAGTCTCTGGGTTCGGTGCCCCTGCCGGAGGATGGCGATCTTTCGCGCCTGGCCACAGCCTGGCCCCATCTGGAGGTTCAGTTCAATGACCAGCGGCTGCGGCGTCACGGGCTGAGGTCCGCCGACTGGAGTTGCCATCAGTGAACGGCCGTTGGCTCTTCCGTTCGCTGAGGAAAATGACACGAAAGCGGGACTGTGTCACTGACACGACCGCGGAATCCGGCCTGAAAGTGCAGGTCACTACAGCTCCAGAGGACACGGCTCGCCGGAACCTACAGGGCTCCGCCGCGACCGCGGCGGGCCCCGGTGTGGACGCCGGTGTCCGGCGTCCACCCCGTCCGGCCGGGCGTCAGGCGCTCGCCGGTCCCCTCACCACGGGTCGCCGTCCCGAGGCAAGCCCCCATTCGCTCCAGGACCCGTCGTACACCGCCAGCTCGCGGTACCCGGCCAGCTCCGCCCCCAGCGTCAGGACGCAGGCGGTGACACCCGATCCGCAGCTGAAGTACAGCCGCTCCCGGTCACCCGTCAGGGCGGCGAACGCGGTGCGCAGTCCGGCGGCCGGGAGCATCCGGCCGTCGCGCTGGATCTCGCCGAACGGCAGACTTACCGCACCCGGCATATGGCCGCCCCGCAGCCCGGCGCGCGGTTCGGGGGCCGAACCGAGAAACCGTTCCCGCGTCCTGGCGTCGAGGACCACGCACGCCGGGTCGGCCAGCGCACCGGCCACCTCGTCGGCGCCGACGATCAGCCCCGGGCGCGGTACGGCCGTGAAGTCGCCGCGCTCCGGAGCGGCCTCGGGCACGCCGCTCTCCAGCGGCAGTCCGGCACCGGCCCAGCCGGGCAGGCCACCGTCGAGCACGGCCACCCGGTCGAAGCCCATCGCACGGAGCATCCACCAGGCACGGGCGCTGGAGTAGACGCCCACCGCGTCGTAGACGACGACGGTGTCACCGGTGCGCAGGCCGAGGGAGCGGAGCTCCTCGGTGAACCGGTCGGCGTCCGGCATCGTGTGGGGCAGCGGGACCGTGTGGTCGCTGAGCGCCCCGTCGATGTCGAAGGGCCGCGCCCCCGGTATCCGGTGCCCGGAGTCCCGGTGCGCCCCGACGGAGGCGTCCAGCACCAGCAGGCCCGGCGCGCCCAGTCGCCCGGCGAGCCAGTCGGTGCCGACCAGCGGGCCGGGCAGCCGTAGGTTCTCGTCCACTGTTCCCCCACTCCCGGGCATGGGCAGAAGTGCCCCGCCGCACAGGATTTTCAAGATCGCAGCGGCGCCGGGCACCGTCAACAGCGGTCCGCCGGGCCGGTCGGGCCGTCTCCGCACCGCGCCGCCCCGACGACGCCCGCGACGCTGCGGGCCGGTACCTTCCTGATCAGGGCGACCGCCCTGTCCGACGAGCGAAGCGCGAGGCCGGAGCCAGTGGAGACGCAAGGCGGCATCACCGTGCAGCGGGCCCTCGACCTGCCGGGGCTGCGCAGCGGGCTCCCGGAAGTGGTGTCCGGCGCCGACCGGCTCAGCCGTACGGTGCGCTGGGTGCACGCGGGTGAGGTCCCCAACATCGCCTCGCTGCTGAAGGGCGGCGAGCTGCTCCTCACCACGGGTCTCGGGCTCGGCACCCGCCCCGCCGAGCAGCGCGCCTTCGTCCGCAGGCTCGCCGACCGCGGTATCGCCGCGCTGGTGGTGGAGCTCGGTCCCCGGTTCAGCAGGCTGCCCGCCTCGATCGTGGACGCCGCGCGTGCCGCCGGGCTGCCGTTGGTCCAGCTGCACCGCGAGGTGCCGTTCGTGACGGTGACCGAGGAGATCCACACCGAGATCGTCAACGGCCACTACGCCCTCCTCCAGCAGGCCGAGGAGGTCCACCGGCGCTGCACGCAAGCGCTGCTCGGCGGTGGCGGGGTGCCCCAGGTGCTGGGCATCCTGGCGGACTTCACGGCCAATCCGGTGTTCCTGGAGACTGCCGACGGCCAACTGCTCTACGCGGCGGGTACCGAGGCCGGTCCGGTCTCCGCCGATCCGCTCCAGGTCTGGGACGGGATGCGCGGCGGCCGGGCGGCCCGCGAGTCGCCGCCCGCCGACGCGGTGCTGGTGGATGTGCCGGGTGGGGGGCCAGGGGCAGGTTCGGTACGGGCCAGGCTGGTGCTGCTGGCCGTGGACGGGCCGCTGGTGACGGTGCACCGGATGGCGGCGGAGCGCGCGGCGGGCATTCTCGCCGTTGTGCTGATGCAGGCCCGTCAGGAGGAGGAGCTCGCGGCGCGCGGACGCGGTGACTTCCTGACGGATCTCGCCGAGGGCCGGATCGCACCCGAGGACGCACCGGCGCAGGCCCGGGTGCTGGGCTTCAGGCCGGGTGAGATGCCGCTGCTGCCCGTGGTGATGCGGCTGGCGCCCGAGCTGTCCCCGTCCGGCAACTGGGCACTGCTGGCACGAGCGGTCCTGGAGGAGCTGTCCTCGGTGGGTGTGCCGGTGCTGCTCGGGGTGCGGCCGGTGGAGGGCAGGGTGCCGCTGCTGCTGGCGCTGCGGACCGGGACGGAGCGCACCGCGGTGGCCGACCGGGTCTCGGCGGCGCTGCGGGCCGGAGTGGAACGGGCCGGTCTGGAGCGGGCGGGCTCCCGCCCCCCGGTCGTCGTGGTCGGCGTGGCCGGCAGTTGGACGACGGCCGGTGCGGGGCTCCGGCACGCGGCGGAGACGGCCACGGCCGCGCAGGGGCTCGACGACCGGCCCTGGTACGACGCCCGGCGCCTCGATATCGATCTGCTGCTGTGGCGGCTGCGGGACCATCCGGATCTGGCGGCGTTCGTCGAGCGCGCGATCGGCCCGCTGCGCGATCACGACCGCACCTCGCGCCCTCCGCTGCTGCCGACGCTGGAGACGTATCTGGCGCACGCGGGCCGTAAGGCGGAGACGGCGCGAGAGCTGCATCTGAACCGTCAGACGCTGTACAACCGGCTGGCCCGTATCGGTGAACTCCTCGGCACCGATCTCGACGACCCGCAGGCGGTACTGGCCCTGAGCCTTGCGCTGCGCGCCCGCCGGCACGCCACGTAGCGGCGGCCCGGGGCTGCCCGGCGGATCAGCGGTTCCACGCAACCGCCAGCGGCTGGGCCAACTCGTCGTACACGCTCAGCACTTGCGCGATCGTGTCGTCCTCGGTCGGCCAGCCCGCCGCCTGCACGAGTCCCGCGGCGGCCAGCCGGTCCCGTTCCACCGGATCGCCGAGCAGCCGGGACACCGTGCGGGCGAGCGCCTCCGCGTTGGCGTACGGCACGAGTTCCGCCGCGTCACCCACCAGTTCGGGCACCCCGCCGACCGCGGTGGCCACGAGCGGCACGCCGATCCGCAGCGCGTCCTGGGCCACCAGCGAGCGCGACTCCCAGCGGCTGGGCAGAACGGCCAGGTCGGCGGCGGCCAACAGCTCGGTGACGTCGTCGCGGCTGCCGACCAGCGAGACGGGCAGGTCCTCGGCCTTGATCCGACGCTGCAGAGCCTGCCGTTCGCGCCCCTCCCCAGCGATGACCACCAGGGGTACGGGGTCGAGCCGGCGCCAGGCGCGCGCCGCGTCGAGCAGCGTGCCGAACCCGTGATGGGGTACGAGGCTGCCCACGGCCATGATCAACGGCCGCTCGACCGCTCCGAGTTCGGCCCGCACCTTGCCGTCGGACAGTGTGGCGGGTACGCGAGGTGCTGGAGTGGCGACAGGCGCGAGCCTGGCGTCGCGCGCCCCCCTCAGCCGCGCCCGGTCGACCAGATCCGACGAGGTGCCGAGCACAACAGCCGCCGCCCGGGCGGCCCTTCGCTCCAGCAGGTGCAGCAGCCGGCGGCGCGCGCCCTCGGCATGCGCCCTGGTGTGCCAGGTGACGACCAGCGGGACGCGCCGGCCGCCGAGCGCCATCGCGGCCCGGACGGCGGCGTGCAGCCCGTGCGCGTGGACGACGTCGGCGCCCGCGCAGGCAACGCGCAGCGCGGCGACGGCGGCGGGATCAGTGCGCCTGGGTACGGGCGCGAAGCGGGCCCCCGTCGCGGAGAACTCGTAGGTGCGGTCCAGTCCGGCCGGGGCGCAGACGGTGACCTGCACGCCTCTCGCGACCAGTCCGGCGGCCAGCGAGCCGACATGGGCGCTGCTTCCCGCACTGCCTCCGCCCAGCACTTGGACCGTACGCAGCTGTGACACGTTGAATGGCTCCCGGGGCTCCCGAGTCGGCGGTGTGTGCACCGCCAAGGATGCCAGTCCGTACGCACGTTCCGGCACGGGCGGACCGTAACTCCGGTGCGCACCGCGACAAACCGGGCGTGGCGCACCACTCGCACGGGTGAAAATGTGTGCGGTATCTCGACGCCCGTACCCGGGACCTGTCCGCGGAGGAGAGCTCCGACGGGCCGGGAGGCGCACGCCCGGCCCGTGCGCCGGTGGCTCCAGGGCGTGTTCTGAAGGTCCCGCCCGCCCCGCCGCCGGGCGGACGGCGCTGCCTTCGGAACACGTCCTGGGGGCTGTCCCGCACCTGCCGGGGATGACGGGACAGCCCTGAAGGGACAGCCCTCAGCCGTCCGCGCGTGCCGTGGCGAGCAGTTCCTCCGCATGGGCGCGGGCCGTCTCGGAGTCCTCCTGGCCCGCGAGCATCCGGGACAGCTCGCGTACCCGCTCCTCGCCCTCCAGGACGGTGACGCCGCTCCTGGTCACCGAGCCGTCCACGGTCTTCTCGACCAGCAGCTGGCGGTCGGCGAACGCGGCCACCTGGGGCAGGTGGGTGACGACGACGACCTGGGCGGACCTGGCCAGCTTCGCCAGCCGCCGGCCCACCTCGACGGCGGCCTTGCCTCCGACGCCCGCGTCGACCTCGTCGAAGAGGTAGGTGGGTACGGGGTCGGAGCCGGCGAAGACCACCTCGACGGCGAGCATCACCCGGGACAGCTCACCGCCCGAGGCGCCCTTGGCGATCGGGCGGGGCTGGGCGCCGGGGTGCGGGGCCAGCAGCAGTTCCACCTCGTCGGCCCCGGACGGCCCGTAGGCCACGCTGCGTCCGCCGATGTCGATGCCGGAGGCCTCGTCGGCCGCCTCGGTCTGCCGGATGTCGAAGGAGACTCGGGCGTGCGGCATGGCGAGGGAGGCCAGTTCCGCGGTGACCGCGTCGGCGAAGAGCGCGGCCGCCGCCGTACGGGCGTCGGTGAGCGCCTGGCCGAGTCCGGAGAGTTCGGCGCGCAGCGCGTCCCGTTCGGCGGTGAGCTCACCGATCCGGTCGTCGTCGCCCTCCAGCTCGGTGAGACGCGCGGCGCCGTCCTCGGCCCAGGCCTGCACGGCGGCGAGGTCCTCGCCGTACTTGCGGGTGAGGGCGGTGAGCGCGGCGCGGCGCTCCTCGACCGCGGCGAGCCGCAGCGGGTCGGAGTCCAGCTGGTCGGCGTAGCCCGCGAGTTCGCCCGCGACGTCGGAGAGCAGGATGGAGATCTCACCGACCCGGTCCGCGAGTGCGGCCAGCGCCGGGTCGTGGGACCGCACCCCTTCCAGCGCCTGTCCGGCCGCGGCCACGATCGTGGTCGCGTCGACCGCCTCCTGGTCCTCGGGGTTGCCGGCCAGCGCGGTGTGCGCGAGGGCGGCGGCCGAGGCGAGGGCGTCCGCGTGGCCGAGGCGCTGGGCCTCGGCGGCGAGCTCGGTGTCCTCACCGGGCAGCGGTTCGACCGCGGCGATCTCGTTGAGCCCGAAGCGCAGCAGGTCGGCTTCCTGGGCGCGTTCGCGGGCCCGGGTCGTCAGTTCGTCGAGTTCCGTCACGACGTCGCGCAGCCGGCGGTAGGCCGTGGCGTACTCGGTGTGCGGCGCGGTGACGCCGTCGCCCGCGTACCGGTCCAGGGCCTGCCGCTGCCGGGCGGGCTTGAGCAGCCCCTGCTGGTCGGTCTGGCCGTGCACGGCGACGAGTTCGTCGGCGAGTTCGGCCAGCACGCCCACCGGCACGGATCTGCCGCCCAGATGCGCGCGGGAGCGCCCCTCCGCGGAAACGGTACGGCTGATCAGCAGCGCACCGTCCTCGATCTCCGCACCGGCCTCCTCGGCCCGCAGCGCCGCCGCGTCGCCGTCGGACACCGTGATCCGGCCCTCGACGACCGCGGCTTTCGCACCGATCCGCACCAGGGCGGGATCCGCACGTCCGCCGAGCAGCAGCCCCAGGCTGGTGACGACCATGGTCTTGCCCGCGCCGGTCTCACCGGTCACCGCGGTGAAACCGGGTGACAGCTCCACCACCGCGTCGTCGATGACTCCGAGCGACCGTATCCGCATCTCCTCCAACACGGACATGACCATACGAGGTTTCGGGGCCCGCGCGCACACGGGCCGCTGCCGGGACGCCGGATCGGGTGGCCCGGCGGACTTCCCGGCCACCCGGACCCGGGTCAGTGCGGTGCGCCCCGCCACCCCGACACCGGCAGGGCGAACTTGGCCACCAGCCGGTCGGTGAAGGAGGCCTGGTGCAGCCGGGCCAGCCGTACCGGCACGGCACCCCGCCGCACCTCGACACGGGCGCCGGCGGGCAGTTCCACCGTCCTGCGGCCGTCGCACCACAGCACCCCGTGCGGGGTGTGCGGCTGGACCTCGACGGCCAGCACCGACGTGGGCGAGGTCACCAAGGGCTTGGCGAACAGTGCGTGGGCGCTGATCGGGACCATCAGGAGCGCCTCGACCTCGGGCCAGACGACGGGGCCGCCGGCCGAGAAGGCGTACGCGGTCGAGCCGGTGGGCGTCGCGCACACGATGCCGTCGCAGCCGAACCCGGTCACAGGCCGGCCGTCGATCTCCAGCACGACCTCCAGCATCCGCTCGGGCGACACCTTCTGCACGGCCGCCTCGTTGAGCGCCCAGTCGGTGTGGACGACCTCCCCGTTGCTGTGCACGAGGACGTCGAGCGTCATGCGTTCCTCGACGGTGTACGCCCGGGTGACGACCCGGTCGACG
This sequence comes from Streptomyces sp. NPDC127177, assembly GCF_042672475.1. Classification (NCBI taxonomy): domain Bacteria; kingdom Bacillati; phylum Actinomycetota; class Actinomycetes; order Kitasatosporales; family Streptomycetaceae; genus Streptomyces; species Streptomyces sp. NPDC127177. The sequence continues at coordinate 10,107 of NZ_JBHXUW010000098.1, read as the reverse complement.
ACCTTGTCCAGGTCGTCGCGCTCCGCCTCGGCGAGGAAGCCGACCCGGCCGAGGTTGACGCCGAGCATCGGCACCCCGGAGGCGCGCGAGAGCTCGGCGCCGCGCAGCAGCGTCCCGTCCCCGCCGAGCACGATCAGCAGTTCGCACCCGTTCACCGCCTCGGGGGTGGCATCCGTGACCGTCTCGACGGACGGTGGCAGCGGCAGGTCGGCCGCCTCGGTCGCCAGCACCCGTACGCCCAGACCGCTGCGGAGCAGCCCCTGGACCACCAGTTCGGCGCTGCGGATCGCGGCCGGCCGGCCGGTGTGCGCCAAAAGAAAGACTGTTCGTGCCGCATTCGTCGTCAACGAGGCCCCTCCGCCACTGCACGGTCGACATCTGCGGGATCCAGCTCAGGTGCGCCGGCCCGCAGCCACAGAAAGTACTCGACATTCCCCGAGGGCCCCGGCAACGGGCTGGCCGTCACGCCCCGGACCCCCAGACCCAGCGCCCAGGCCCGGCGCGCCACCTCCCGTACGGCTTCGGCCCGCAGCTCGGGGCTGCGCACCACCCCGCCGCTGCCGAGGCGCTCCTTGCCCACCTCGAACTGGGGTTTGACCATGAGGACCAGGTCCGCGCCGGGTGCGGCGCAGCGCGCCAGGGCGGGCAGTACGAGCCCCAGCGGGATGAACGACAGATCGCCCACCACCAGGTCGACCAGCCGCCCGTCGATCGCCTCGGGTGTCAGTTCCCGCACATTGGTGCGGTCCTTGACGGTGACGCGTTCATCGGACTGGAGCGACCAGGCGAGCTGCCCGTAGCCGACGTCCACGGCGAGGACGCGTGCCGCTCCGGCCCGCAGCAGCACATCGGTGAACCCGCCGGTAGACGCCCCGGCGTCCAGCGCGAGGCGCCCCTGCACGGTCAGTCCCAGGGGCACGAAGGCGGCGAGGGCTCCGGCCAGTTTGTGGCCGCCGCGCGAGACGTACTCGGGGTCGCTGTCGTCCTTGGTGACGACTACCGCGGCGCTCGTCTCGACCTGGGTGGCCGGTTTGGTCGCGGTGTTGCCTCCGATGGTCACCCGGCCCGCTGCGATCAGCTGGCTGGCGTGCTCGCGTGAGCGGGCGAGCTTACGGCGTACCAGCTCGGAGTCGAGGCGGCGACGGGCCACTCCTGCCACGTTCGGTTCAGCTCCTGTTGTTGTACGAGTTGTTGTACGAGGGGGCCTGCGGGCGTACCGCTGCGGGTCCGGCGTCCAACGCGGTCAGCGCGTCACGCAGGCCACGGTGTACATCCTCGTACACCTCGATGTGTCCGTCCGCCGGGAGGTGGTCGGCATCGGCCAGACGCTCCAGTCGGGCGTCCACCTCCGCGTTGCCCGTGGCCGTGCGGACGACGCCGAGGGGCTCGGGGACGGCGGGTTCGTGCGCGGCCGCCCGGGGCGGCTCCTGCGGCGCGTCCTGCGGGATCTCCCCGGGCGCGGTTCCGGCGGCCGTCCCCGGCCCCGGCATCGAGTCGCTCATGCGGGAAACGCTACCCCGAAGGGCTGGGGTACCGTCGATCACAATGGCGACCATGGCGGAGTGCCGCAGCGCACTCGACAGACTTTCGGACAACCTCGCGGGGGCGGACGGGGACGTGCGCAGCGCTGCTGCCCTCGACCGTTCGCTGAGCTGTCACATCAAGGACCTCGACATCACGTTCACCGGCAGGCTGGCCGGCGGCCGGATCCAGGTCCTGGACACGGTCGAGGGGCCGCCGCCGGAGAAGGCGGAGATCAGGCTGGCGATGACCGGGGACGACCTGGTGGCCATGGTGAACGGCGAACTGAACTTCGCCAAGGCCTGGGGCTCGGGCCGAGTCCGCCTGGAAGCCGGCTTCCGCGATCTCCTGAAGCTCAGGTCCCTGCTGTAGCCAGGCTGTGGCCGGGTCAGGCCCGATCGTGCCTCGATCGGAACCGCACGCGGCACGATCGGGCCCGTCCGGCGATTGAGGACAAGGCGTGACCGCCGGTCGCGCCCACCACCCGCACATCCCCCGCACACCGACGGCCACGGCCGATGCTCCGGTCCCTTACGCCGGCTTGCACCGACTTACGCCGACTTACGCCGACGCGACCCGCGCCCCACGCACCCGCGCGGCCGGCACCACGAGCGGCGTCCCCGTCTCCGGATCGGGGATCACCTGGCACCGGAGCCCGAACACCCGCTCCACCAGCTCCGCGGTGACGATCTCCCCGGGCGGCCCCTCCGCGACGATCTCGCCCTCACGCATCGCGATGAGATGCGTGGCGTACCGCGCTGCGTGATTCAGGTCGTGCAGGACCGCCACCAGCGTGCGCCCCTGTGTCTCGTGCAGTTCGGCACACAGGTCGAGCACATCGATCTGGTGCTGGATGTCCAGGTACGTCGTCGGCTCGTCCAGCAGCAGCAGCGGCGTCTGCTGCGCGAGCGCCATCGCGATCCAGACCCGCTGACGCTGCCCGCCGGACAATTCGTCGACATAACGATCGCCGAGCTCACCGACGCCGGTCGCCGCCATCGATTCCTCGACAATGCGTTCGTCCTCGGGTGACCACTGCCGCAACAGCCCCTGGTGCGGATAGCGCCCCCGGGCCACCAGATCCGCCACGGTGATGCCGTCCGGCGCGATCGAGGACTGGGGCAGCAGCCCGAGCGTCCTGGCGACCTTCTTCGCGGGCATCGAGTGGATCGCCTGCCCGTCCAGCAGCACCCGGCCCCGGCTCGGCTTGAGCATCCGGGAGAGCGCCCGCAGCAATGTCGACTTGCCGCAGGCGTTGGGGCCGACGATGACGGTGAAGGAGTGGTCCGGTATCTCGACCGAGAGGTTCTCCGCGATGATCCGCTGGTCGTAGCCGAGGGTCACCGAGTCCGCGGTGAGGCGCTGCATGGTCGTACTCCGTGGGTCGGTCGGGGTGCTGGAGGGATGCGCGGAACGCGGGCTGCCGGGCGGGGCGGGTGCGGACTCCGGGTGTCCGGTGCCGGCCGTCATATGCGGCCCGCCTTGCGCTCGGACACCAGTAGCCACAGCAGGTAGCAGCCGCCGAGCACGCCGGTCACCACGCCGACGGGCAGCTGCCGGTCGCCGAAGGCGTCGAGCGCGACCCAGTCGGCGACGAGCAGGAGGGCCGCGCCCATGAAGGTCGCGGCCACCAGGTTGGGTCCGGTCGAGCGGGTCAGCCGACGGGCCAGCTGCGGCGCGCTCAGCGAGACGAACGCGATCGGACCGGCGGCGGCCGTGGCGACGGCGACGAGCAGGACGGCGGAGCCCATCAGGACGAGCCGGGTGCGTTCGACCCGCACGCCGAGCGCGTACGCGGCATCGTCGCCCATCTCCATCACCCGCAGGGCCGGTCCGTGCCCGAACACGAGCGGCAGTAGGACGGCGCACACGGCGAGCAGCGGCCAGACCTGGGCCCAGTCCCGTCCGTCGAGCGAACCGGTCATCCAGACGACGGCCCTGGTGGCGTCCACGAGGTCGGCCTTGGTGATCAGGTACTGGGTCACGGCGGTCAGGATGGCGGCGGCGCCGATCCCGACCAGCACGAGCCGGAATCCGTGCACTCCGCGTTTCCACGCCAGCAGGTAGACCGCCACACCGGTCAGCAGCCCCCCGGTCACCGCGCCGCCCGCGACGGCCGTCGCACCGCCCTGGAACAGGACGATCACGGTCAGCGCCCCCACCGTCGCACCCTGGCCGAAGCCCAGCACGTCGGGGCTGCCGAGCGGGTTGCGCGAGATGGTCTGGAAGACGGCACCGCCCGCGCCGAGCGCCGCCCCCACCAGCAGCCCGACCAGTACCCGCGGCAGCCGCAGGTCCGTGACGATGAACTCCTGCTGGAAGGTGCCGTGCCCGAAGAGCGTGGTGACGACCTCGCCAGGGGTCATGGAGAAGTCGCCGCTGCCGATCAGGACGACGCCGGCCGCCGCCACCACGGCGGCGAGCAGCACGATGACCAGGGCCGCCCGGACGTTCATCCGGAACGAGTACCCACCGGCCGTCCGCACGGCCTTCACCGACCGGGCGGTCCCTGACGGCCCCACCGGCCCCTTCGTCTCCTTCGTGGCCTTCACAGCTGGGACATCCTCTTGCGTCGGACGAGGTGGATGAAGACGGGCCCGCCGATCAGGGCGGTCACGATGCCGACCTGGAGTTCGGAGGGACGGGCGACGACCCGGCCCAGCACGTCGGCGCCGAGCAGCAGCGCCGGGGAGAGCACGGCCGCGTACGGCAGGATCCACCGCATGTCGGGACCGGTGATCGCGCGCACCAGGTGCGGGATCATCAGCCCGATGAAGACGATCGGCCCGCATGCGGCGGTCGCGGCCCCGCACAGCAGGGTGACGGCGAGCATGGCGAGGACCCGGGTCCTGGTCAGATGGGCGCCCAGCGCCCGTGCCGTGTCGTCGCCCATCTCCAGCGCGTTGAGCGGGCGGGCGATGAGCAGGGTCAGGACGACGCCGATCGCGATGAACGGCCACACCTTGCCGACCGTCTCGGTGTTCGCGGAGGCCAGTGATCCGACGGTCCAGAACCGCAGCCGGTCCAGCGCCGCCGAATCCAGCAGCTGTACGGCGTTGACGTACCCGTAGAGCGCCGCGGTCACCGCGGTCCCGGCGAGCGCGAGCCGTACGGGGGTCGCGGACCGGCTGCCGCCGAGGAGGTACACGGCCACGGACACGATCGCGGCGCCGGCGAAGGCGAACCACACGTACCCGGTCAGCGAGGTGACCCCGAAGAAGCTGATGGCGGAGACGACCGCGGCCGACGCTCCCGCGTTGACCCCCAGCAGTCCGGGCTCGGCCAGCGGGTTACGGGTCAGCGCCTGCATCACCGCCCCGGCGAGGCCGAGCGCACTGCCCACGAGCAGCCCGAGAACGGTCCGGGGAACGCGGACCTTCCGTACGAGGACGTCGTCGCTGCTGCCGGCGTAGTGGAACAGGCCGTGCCAGACATCGGCGAGCGGCAGCGCCTTGGCACCGATCCCGATGCTCGCCAGGCACACCAGCACCAGCACGGCCAGGGCCACCAGAAGGCCCCCGGCTCGTACCGCATGGCGTCTGGACGGCACGGCCTTGTCCGGGGCGGCTATCGGGCCTGCACTCGGTTCCGGGGGACTCTCAACGAACACCTGGTTAGGCTAGCCTACCCTCCGGTCGCCTCGATCCGGCCCGGGTCCTCGGGGCTCCGGGGGCCGGTGCTGTTCCGGAGTCCCGGCGCCGCCCCGGGCGCCGTCGTCCATGACCGGGCAGTACGGCTACAGCCCCAGCCTGGCCACGGCCTTCTCCGAGTCCAGCCCGCACGTGCCCGTTCCGGCGTTCGACCATGCCGCCGCGCACAGCGCCCGCAGACCGTCGAGTGCCTCCCCGCCACCTTCCAGGACGAGCTCCTCGCCCCGGGCGAGTGCCGTCCAGCCACCGCAGCCGAAGCCCTCGCCCTCCTGGGTCACCTCGGGCTGCCCCGTCAGCAGTCCACGCAGGTCGGCGTCCACGTACGTCGGCCGGTGTTCCGGCGCTGCGGCCAGCAGCTGGGCCGCGTCCGTCACCCCGGTCAACACCAGCAGCGAGTCCACACCGCCGTTGAACGCGCCCTCGATGTCCGTGTCGAGCCGGTCCCCGACCACCAACGGCCGCTGCGCACCGGTCCGCAGCACCGTCTCCCGGTGCATGGGAGGCAGCGGCTTCCCGGCCACCTGCGGTTCGGCACCGGTCGCGATCCGTACGACCTCGACGGCGGCCCCGTTGCCCGGCGCGATTCCCCGGGCGCTCGGAATGGTCAGATCCGTGTTGGACGCGAACCACGGCAGGCCGCTGTTGACCGCGTAGGCCGCCTCGGCGAACCGCCCCCACGCCATGTCGGGCCCGCCGTATCCCTGCGCCACCGCGACCGGTTCGTCGTCCGCCGACTCCACCGGCCTCAGGCCGCGTTCACGCAGCGCCACCCGCAACCCCTCGCCGCCGACCACCAGCACCCGGGCCCCGGCGGGCAGCTGATCGGCGATCAGCCGGGCCACGGCCTGTGCCGACGTGATCACGTCGGCCGGCTCGGCCGGTACCCCGAGCTCGGTCAGGTGCTCCGCCACCGCGGCCGGTGTCCGCAGCGCGTTGTTGGTCACATACGCCAGGTGCATCCCGCCGTCCCGCGCCGTGCCGAGCGCCTCGACCGCGTGGTCGATCGCCTGCCCGCCCGCGTACACCACTCCGTCGAGGTCGAGCAGCGCCGTGTCGTACGCCTCGTTCAACGCGGTACTGCTCCCGCTCGGCCTGGTCCTGCTCGACTGACTCATATGCTGCGCTCCTCGTTGCCTGCGTCTCCCCCCGATCATCGCGCATCGCCGAACCGCACATACGATGCAGAAATGAACACACGAGGCCACGCGGACCAGGGACTGCACCTGATTCCGTTCCGTGGACTGCGCTACGTCCCCGAGTTGGTGGGCAGCCTCGCCGCGGTGACCTCGCCCCCGTACGACGTCGTCGTACGGCCCGACGGGCTGCTCCATCTGGAATCGGCGGATCCGCACAACATCGTGCGCTTGATCCTGCCGCAGGCCGACACCGCGTCCGCCCGCCACGAACAGGCCGCCGCGACACTCGACCGATGGCTCGCGGAGGGGATCCTCGCCCCCGATCCCGAGCCCGCGCTCTACGTGTACGAGCAGCGGGACGGCGAGATCCTCCAGCGCGGCATCATCGGTGCGCTGGCACTCTCCGGCCCCGCCGAGGGTGTCGTGCTCCCCCACGAGGACGTGATGGCCGATGTCGTCGAGGACCGCGCCGATCTGATGCGGACCACCGAGGCCCATCTCGAACCCCTGCTGCTGACCTACCGCAGCGACGGCGACGCCACGGGGGCGGCGGCCGTCATCGAGCGCACGATCCACCGTCCGCCACTGCTCTCCACCACCACCGAGGACGGTTACAGCCATCGGCTCTGGGCGGTCACCGACCCCGCCGAGCGATCGGCGGCACAGGCGGACCTCGCCCGTCACCAGGCCCTGATCGCCGACGGCCACCACCGCTGGGCCACCTATCTGAGGCTCCAGCAGGAGCACACCGCCCCCGGCCCCTGGGACTTCGGCCTGGTCCTCCTGGTCGACACGGCCCGGTACCCGCTCAGGGTCCGGGCCATCCACCGACTGCTGCACGGGCTGCCCGTCACCGACGCACTCACCGCTCTGACGGGCCTGTTCCGGATCCGCGACATCGAAGGGCCGCTCCCCCATGCCCTCGACGCCCTGGCCGGCGCGGCCGCCGACGGCAACGCCTTCCTGCTCGCGGGCGACGGCGGTTTCCACCTGGTCGACCGCCCCGACGAGGCACTGCTGACCCGCACCGTTCCGGCCGACCGCCCGGAGGCCTGGCGCACCCTGGACGCGACGGTCCTGCACTCGGCGCTGCTCGACCACGTCTGGCAGATCCCCGACGCCCCGGCGCACATCGCGTACATCCACGACACCGCCGCCGCCGTCGAACAGGCCGAGCGGCACAACGCCACGGCCGTGCTCATGCACCCGGTGCGCGAAGAAGTCGTACGGGACCTGGCCCGGCAGGGCGTCACCATGCCGCGCAAGTCGACCTCCTTCGGCCCCAAGCCGGCCACGGGCCTGGTCCTGCGCAGCCTCACGCTCGGCTGACCCCGAACACAGAAGAGGGCGGCACCCGAGTGGGTGCCGCCCTCTTCTCATGCGTTACGCGGTGACCGGACCGTCCTCGTCCCGGTCGTCGTCCACGTCGCCGTCCTCGTCGTCCTCGTCGCGCTCATCGTCCTCGTCGCGCTCATCGTCCTCGTCGCGCTCGTCGTCCATGTCGCGCTCGTCGGTGGCGGCAGTAGCGGGGGCGGGTGCCGGAGCGCCGTCCTCGTCATCGTCGCCGAGAGCATCGACGAACTCGACACCGTCAAGCTCGGCAAGACGGTCCGATGCGTCGGTGGAGCCGTCCTTGTCCGCCTCCAGTGCCTTCCCGAACCACTCGCGCGCCTCGTCCTCGCGACCGGCGGCCAGCAGCGCGTCCGCGTACGCGTAGCGCAGTCGCGGCGTCCACGGGTGAACGGCGCTGGAAGCCAGCTCGGAACTCTGGAGCGTCACGATGGCGGCGTCGATCTGCCCCATGTCGCGACGGGCCCCGGCAGCGACCAGGCGCATCTCGACCTGTCCTGCCTTGTCCAGCTTCTGTACCTCGGGCTCACCGGCCATGGCCATGGCCCGCTCGGGCCGGCCCAGTCCGCGTTCGCAGTCGGCCATGACCGGCCACAGCTCCACGGAACCGGTCATCCGACGGGATGCCCGGAACTCCGCCAGCGCCTCTGCGTACTTCTGGGTCGCGTAAGCGGCGAAGCCCGCCGCCTCACGGACTGCGGCGACCCGCGAGGCCAGTCGCAGAGCGATACGCGAGTAGGCGTAAGCCTGCTCGGGGTCCTCGTCGAGCAGCCGGGCGACCATGACCAGGTTCCTGGCCACGTCCTCGGCCAGGGTCTTGGGCAGGCTCATCAGCTCCTGCCGGACGTCCTTGTCGATCTCGTGGCCGGTGACCTCGTCGGGGATGGGCAGCCGCTTGATCGGCTCACGCTCACGCTCGTCCCGACGCTCGTACCCACCACGGTCGTCGCGACCGCGGTAGCCGCCACGGTCGCCGTCATCGCGACGGCCACGGAACCCGCCGGAGGAACCGCCCCGGCTGTCGTCACGCCGCGGCGCACGGTCCCGGTCGCCCCGGCTGTCGTCCCGGCGGAAACCGCCGCCACCGCCGGAAGGCCGGCTGTCGTCCCGCCGGAACCCACCGCCACTGGACGAGCCACCACGGCTGTCGTCCCGCCGGAAGCCACCACCGCTGGACGAGTTGCCACGGCTGTCGTCGCGCCGGAAACCGCCACCACTGGACGAGCCACCACGGTTGTCGTCGCGGCGGAAGCCGCCACCACTGGACGAGTTGCCACGGCTGTCGTCGCGGCGGAAACCGCCACCCGAGCCGCCACGGTCGTCATCGCGACGCGGCCCACGCGGCCGGTCATCACGACGCTCGAACCCACCACCGGAACGC
>NZ_JBHXUW010000098.1:0-969 GCF_042672475.1 Streptomyces sp. NPDC127177 | reverse complement strand
CCACCACGATCATCATCACGACGCGGAGCCCGATCATCACGCCGGAACCCACCACCGGACGAACCAGAACCACCCCGGCTGTCATCCCGACGGAAGCCACCACCGGACGAACCACCACGGTTGTCATCCCGACGGAAGCCGCCACCGCTGGACGAGCCACCACGGCTGTCGTCGCGCCGGAACCCACCACCGGATGAGCCACCACGGTTGTCGTCGCGGCGGAAACCGCCACCGGAGCCGCCACGGTCGTCATCGCGACGCGGCCCACGCGGCCGGTCATCACGACGCTCGAACCCACCACCGGAACGCCCACCACGATCATCATCACGACGCGGAGCCCGATCATCACGCCGGAACCCACCACCGGACGAACCAGAACCACCCCGGCTGTCATCCCGACGGAAACCGCCACCGGACGAACCACCACGGCTGTCGTCCCGACGGAAGCCACCACCGCTGGACGAGCCGCCACGACTGTCGTCACGACGGGGCGCACGGTCCCGGTCGCCCCGGTTGTCGTCCCGGCGGAATCCGCCGCCACCGCTGGTCGGTCGGCTGTCGTCCCGGCGGAAACCGCCGCCACCGCTGGTCGGCCGGCTGTCGTCACGCCGGCTTCCGCCGCGGTCGTTGTCCCGGCGCTGGCCGCCCGACCGGTCGTCGCGACCACTGCTGTAACCGCCCCGGTCACCGCCGTCCCGGCGACGCGGCTCGCGCTCCGAACGATCGTCGGGAGAGTTGGTGGACATCGGTGGGGCTCCTGTCATCGGGTACTACAGACATTCTTGCGCAGCCGGTCATCCGACGCGCTTCGGCAAAACAAAAAGGACCCTTGGTCCCAGCGTTGAACGCTGGGACCAAGGGTCCTTCAAAGATTGTTCGGCGGCGTCCTACTCTCCCACAGGGTCCCCCCTGCAGTACCATCGGCGCTGAAAGGCTTAGCTTCCGGGTTCGGAATGTAACCGGGCGTTT
>NZ_JBHXUW010000097.1:0-17919 GCF_042672475.1 Streptomyces sp. NPDC127177 | reverse complement strand
GCGTGGGCGTGGCCCTGGCTGCCGTAACCAAGGACCGCGACCTTGCGGCCCTGGATGATGGACAGGTCGGCATCGTCGTCGTAGAACAGCTCGGCCACTGGGTCTTCTCCTTGGTGTGCAGGTGTTGCGTCCCACCGTACGGCGGGGTGCGTCAGATACGTTTTCGGGTCTCGCCATACGAGCGGCGCGGCGGACCCGCAATGATTACGCCGTGCGGTCGAGGGCGCGCAGGGACCGGTCGGTGATCGAGCGCGCGCCACGTCCTATGGCGATGGTGCCGGACTGGACCAGCTCCTTGATGCCGTACTGCTCCAGCATCTTGAGCATCGCCTCCAGCTTGTCGGCGCCGCCGGTGGCCTCGATCGTGACGGCCTCCGGGGAGACGTCCACGGTCTTGGCGCGGAACAGCTGGACGATCTCGACGATCTGGGAACGGGTCTCGCTGTCGGCGCGGACCTTCACCAGGACGAGCTCACGCTGGATCGCAGCGGCGGGCTCGAGTTCGACGATCTTCAGGACGTTGACCAGCTTGTTGAGCTGCTTGGTCACCTGCTCCAGGGGCAGGCCCTCGACATTGACCACAATGGTGATGCGGGAGATGTCGGGATGTTCGGTGGTACCGACCGCGAGCGAGTCGATGTTGAAGCCGCGGCGGGAGAACAGGGCGGTGATCCGGGCGAGGACACCGGGCTTGTTCTCGACCAGGACGGAGAGTGTGTGCTTGGTGGACATGGGGGTCGTCTCTCTGTCTCTCAGTCGTCTTCGTTGTCGCCGAAGTCGGGACGGACACCGCGGGCTGCCATGACCTCGTCGTTGGAGGTGCCGGCGGCGACCATCGGCCACACCATGGCGTCCTCGTGGACGATGAAGTCGACGACGACCGGGCGGTCGTTGATCGCGTTGGCCTCGGCGATGACCTTGTCCAGGTCGGCCGGGTCCTCGCAGCGGATCGCGTAGCAGCCCATGGCCTCGGACAGCTTGACGAAGTCGGGCACCCGGGTGCCCTTCGCCGCGTTGCCGTCGGTGTCGGCGCCGGAGTGCAGCACGGTGTTGGAGTACCGCTGGTTGTAGAAGAGGGTCTGCCACTGGCGGACCATCCCGAGCGCGCCGTTGTTGATGATCGCGACCTTGATCGGGATGTTGTTGAGCGCGCAGGTGGTGAGCTCCTGATTGGTCATCTGGAAGCAGCCGTCACCGTCGATCGCCCAGACCGCACGGTCCGGCATACCGGCCTTGGCTCCCATCGCGGCCGGCACCGCGTACCCCATCGTCCCGGCACCGCCCGAGTTCAGCCAGGTGGCGGGCCGCTCGTACTGGATGAAGTGCGAGGCCCACATCTGGTGCTGGCCGACGCCCGCCGCGAAGATCGTTCCCTCGGGGGCGAGTTGGCCGATCCGCTCGATGACCTGCTGCGGCGAGAGGCTGCCGTCCTCCGGCAGGTCGTAGCCGACCGGGTAGGTGTCGCGCCAGCGGTTGAGGTCCTTCCACCAGGCGGTGTAGTCGCCGGTGTGGCCCTCGGTGTGCTCCGCCTGGACGGCCTGCACGAGGTCGGCGATGACCTCGCGGGCGTCCCCGACGATCGGCACGTCCGCGGCGCGGTTCTTGCCGATCTCCGCCGGGTCGATGTCTGCGTGCACGATCTTGGCGTACGGGGCGAAGCTGTCCAGCTTGCCGGTGACCCGGTCGTCGAAGCGGGCGCCGAGCGCGACGATCAGGTCGGCCTTCTGCAGCGCGGTGACGGCGGTGACCGCACCGTGCATGCCGGGCATTCCCACGTGCAGCGGGTGGCTGTCGGGGAACGAACCGAGCGCCATCAGGGTGGTGGTGACCGGCGCTCCGGTGAGCTCGGCGAGCACCTTCAGTTCGGCGGTGGCGCCGGCCTTCATGACACCGCCGCCCACGTACAGCACCGGGCGCTTGGCCTGGGTGATGAGCTTGGCGGCCTCACGGATCTGCTTGGCGTGCGGCTTGGTGACCGGACGGTATCCGGGCAGGTCCATCTGCGGCGGCCAGGAGAACGCCGTCTGCGACTGGAGGGCGTCCTTGGCGATGTCGATCAGCACCGGCCCGGGGCGGCCGGTGGAGGCGATGTGGAAGGCCTCCGCGACCGTGTGCGCGATGTCCTCGGCGCGGGTCACCAGGAAGTTGTGCTTGGTGATCGGCATGGTGATGCCGCAGATGTCGGCTTCCTGGAAGGCGTCGGTACCGATGGCCTTCGAGGCCACCTGGCCGGTGATCGCGACCAGCGGCACGGAGTCCATGTGCGCGTCACCGATCGGGGTGACGAGGTTGGTGGCGCCCGGGCCGCTCGTCGCCATGCAGACGCCGACCTTGCCGGTGGCCTGTGCGTAGCCGGTGGCCGCGTGGCCTGCACCCTGCTCGTGACGGACGAGGACGTGACGGACCCGGGTGGAGTCCATCATCGGGTCGTACGCCGGAAGGATGCAGCCACCGGGGATGCCGAATACCGTGTCGGCCCCGACTTCCTCGAGAGAACGGATGAGGGACTGCGCGCCCGTGAGGTGCTCAACGGCGGCGGAGGACGATCCGCCGGTACGGGCCCGCGGCTGGGGATGGTGGGCCCCGGTGGCCTGCTCGGTCATCGGCATTCTCTTCTCGAAGCTGAGGGTTTTTGCGAGTGTTTTACGACGTTTTGCGTGGTCCGGTGCAACAAAAAACCCCTCGTGCCGTGAGGCAAGCGAGGGGAGCGCGCCGGTGCGGTCTGCAGAGTGTCATCGAGGAACTCTGCTTCAGCCGACGCGCTTTCCAAGTACGAGAATTCGGGTGCGCATGGCATTGACCCTCTCTCCGAGGCACTCGACGTGTCAAGTGGGTGGGACGGGCGTCTCAGAATGTGAGCCGGTCAGGAGCGGGATCGAGCCGCCAGCCAGGACCGGCTGAACGGCCGGACTGCCGGGCACCGGGAACTTGCCGCGGACCAGGGCGCGGCGGAGCCGGTACTCGTCCAGCGGCCCGGAGAACGCCATGCCCTGGCCGTGCGTACAGCCCATGGCACGCAGGGCGAGTACCTGTTCCGGTACGTCGACGCCGTCGGCCACTGACTGCATGCCGAGGTCGCAGGCGATCCGCAGCAGCCCGCTGGTGATCTTGTGCAGCCGGGCGGACTCGACGACTCCCTCGACCAGACCGCGGTCCAGTTTCAGTACGTCGATGGGGAGCCGGCGCAGGGCGTTGATCGCGGCGTAGCCGCTGCCGAAGCCGTCCAGCGCGATGCGCACGCCGAGCCTGCGCAAAGCCACCAGCCGCTGTTCGAGCTCGTCGAAGGAGACCCTCGGATCGCTGTCGGCGACCTCGATCATCAGCGCCCCCGACGGCAGCCCGTACCGGGTGAGGAGGGCCTCGACGGAGCCGAACGGCATCCCCTTGTCGAGCAGCCTGCGGGCGGAGAGCCGGACGGCGACGGAGACCTGGTGCCCGGCCCTGGCCCGGTCGGCGGCCTGCTCCACCGCCTCTTCGAGTAGCCAGCGGCCGAGTTCGGCGGTGCGGTCGCTGTCCTCGGCGACGCGGAGGAACTCGGCCGGGGTGAACAGGACTCCCTGGGCGGAGCGCCAGCGGGCCTGCGCGGCGACGGCGGCGACCGTGCCGCTGGTCAGATGCACCACGGGCTGGTGCAGGAGGGCGAACTCGCCGTCGTGCAGGGCCGTGCGCAGCCGGGCCGCCAGCTCGGAGCGGCGCACCACCTCGGCCTGCATCTGCGGGGCGTACAGCTCGACGCGGTCCTTGCCGCCCGCCTTGGCCCGGTACATGGCGAGGTCCGCGTTGCGCATGAGGTCGTTGGGGGTGATGGCGGGCTCGGCGAAGGCGACCCCGATGGAGGCGGTGACCCGGACCTCACCGGCGCCGATGCGGTAGGGCTGGGAGAGCGTGAGGCGCAGCCGGTCGGCGATCTCGTGGACCTGGTACTCGCGGGCGGTCTGCTCGCGGCTGCCGTCGCCGACGATGAGGGCGGCGAACTCGTCACCGCCGAGCCTGGCCGCCGTGTCCCCCGACCGCACGGAGTCCTGGAGGCGGCGTGCGGCCTGGATGAGGAGTTCGTCGCCCGCCTGGTGGCCGAGCCGGTCGTTGGCCGCCTTGAAGCCGTCCAGGTCGATGAAGAGCACGGCGGTGCCGGCGTCACCGGAGCGGCGGCCGCCGAGGGTCTGGCGGACCCGGTCGGTGAAGAGTGCCCGGTTGGGCAGGTCGGTGAGCGGGTCGTGTTCCGCGTTGTGCTGCAACTGTGCCTGGAGCCGGACCCGTTCGGTGACGTCGCGGCTGTTGAGGATCAGCCCGCCCTGGTGGCGGTTGACGGTGGACTCGACGTTCAGCCACTCGCCGCTGCCCGACCTGAAGCGGCACTCGATCCGGGTGGTGGGTTCCTCGCCCGGCGGGGCCGCCAGGAATCGGCGCACCTCGTGCACCACCCGGCCCAGATCGTCGGGGTGGATGATCGAGGCGAGCTCGGCACCGACGAGATCGTCCGCCTCGCGCCCGTAGACACCGGAGGCGGCGGGGCTGACGTAGCGGAGTATGCCGGTCGGGGCGGCGATCATGATGACGTCGCTGGAGCCCTGCACCAGGGAGCGGAAGTGGTTCTCCTTCTGGGCCAGTTCCTGGGTGAGGGCGATGTTGTCGACGAGCATGATGCCCTGCCGGACGACCAGCGCGAGCACCACGGTGCATCCGGTGAAGACCACGACGCGGTCCACCCGGCGGCCCTCGATGACGTTGTAGAGGATGCCCAGGGTGCAGACGGCGGCGGCCAGGTACGGCGTCAGCGCGGCCAGCGAACCGGCGATGGGGCGACTCGTGGTGCGCGGCAGGTCCTGCTGCTCGACAGCGTTGTCCTCCTCGCGGCCGGCACCCCAGGGGGCGTAGGCCAGCAGCAGCGAACCGGCGAACCAGCCCGCGTCGAGCAACTGGCCGGAATGGTACGTCTGGCGCAGCAGCGGCGAGGTGAACAGGGCGTCGCACAGGACGGTCATGGCGAGTGCGGCGATGGCGGTGTTCACCGCGGCGCGGTTGACGCTGGAACGCCGGAAGTGCAGCGCGAGCACCATGGAGACCAGCACGATGTCGAGCAGCGGGTAGGCGAGCGAGAGCGCCGCCCGGGCCACGCTGGCGCCCTCGACGTCCGCCAGATGTGCCGTGTGGGCGAGGGCGAGGCTCCAGGAGAGCGTGAGGAGCGATCCGCCGATCAGCCAGGAGTCGAGGGCCAGGCAGACCCAGCCGGCCCGGGTGACGGGGCGCTTGGCGAGGACGAGCAGCCCGACGATGGCGGGTGGCGCGAAGCAGAGGTAGAAGAGGTCCGCGAGGGAGGGGCTGGGCACCGGGACCCCGCGGACGAACTCGTACCAGCCCCAGACCGCGTTGCCCCCGGAGGCCATCAGCGAGGAGAGCGAGAACAGCAGCCAGGCGGGCCGGAACCGGTTGTCCGCGGCGCGGGCGAAGAGGAAGCAGGAGACGGCGGCCGCCAGCGCCGCGCCGCTGAGGCCGAAGTCCCCCATGAAGAGCGCCAGTTGCACCGAACCCCAGCCGACGACCGCACCCACCGCATACGCGGCGCAGGCGAGGCCGAGCAGGAGCTGCGGGAGCAGTGCGGGCGCCCTGCCTATGGCGGGCCGCCGGGCCAGGAGCGCCGCGCGGGTACTCGCGGGCGCGCTCACCGGGGTGCCCCCGAGGTCGCCGGACGGCTGCGGCGCCGGCGCACCGGACGCATCGCCGACCGCTTTCGGCCGTCCCGCCGTGTCGGATCGTTCGCCCATCGGCCGTACATCGCCCGTCGCCCCCTCGCGTGTGGCTTCCTCCCCGGCGCCGTCCCTTCCACGGCGCAGCCTCCCTTTCGGGACGATACACCAGACTCGTCACACAGGGACATAGTTCCTCTACTCTCCGTGACGACCTGGGGAGTTGTCGGCACGGAGCGCCGCGAAAGGTGATCGCAGCGTGTTCAGCCGGTGGTGCGCACGACGTTGCGGACCGGCTCCCCCGCGGCGAAACGGCTTAGCTGTCCGGCGATCAGACGCTTGGCGCGGGGCCTGAACGCCGAGGTGCTGCCGCCCACATGCGGAGTGATCAGGACGTTCGGAGCATGCCAGAGGGAATGGCCGGAAGGCAGCGGTTCCGGGTCGGTGACGTCGAGTGCGGCACGCAGCCGGCCGGACTCGAGTTCGGACAGCAGGGCCTTGGTGTCGACGACACCACCGCGGGCGACGTTCACCAGCAGCGCCCCGTCCGGCATCGCGGCGAGGAAGTCCGCGCCGACCAGCCCCTGCGTGGAGGGGTTGAGGGGTGTGGAAAGGATCACGATGTCGGCCTCGGGCAACAGTGCGGGCAGATCGTCGAGCGTATGTACGGGACCGCGTGCGGTGGTCCGGGCGGAGCGTGCGACGCGCGCCACCCGCGCGCACTCGAAGGGCGCGAGCCGGTCCTCGATGGCTGATCCGATCGATCCGTACCCCACGATCAGCACGGACTTGTCGGCGAGCGCCGGGTAGAAGCCGGACCGCCACTCCTCCTTGTCCTGGCCGTGCACGAACCCTGGGAAGCCGCGCAGCGAGGCGAGGATCAGCGCGAGGGTCAGCTCCGCGGTGGACGCCTCGTGGACCCCCTTGGCGTTGCACAGACGCACACCGGCGGGCAGCCGGCCGAGTCCCGGCTCGACGTGGTCGATGCCCGCGGAGAGCGTCTGCACGACCCGTACCGAGGTCATCCCGTCGAGCGGCCGCACCGCGACCTCCGGACCCTTCATGTACGGAACGACGTAGAAGGCACAGTCCGCGGGATCCGCGGGGTAGTCCCGCTCACCGTCCCAGAAACGGTAGTTGAGACCCTCGGGGAGTCCTTCGATCTCGTCGGCCGGAATGGGCAGCCAGACGTCGGGGGCGGTGGCGGGATTCGTGGTGGAAGTCATGGTCAGGAGGCTATGCGAAGGCAGGCGGGGAGCAGAGGTTAGTTTGTGGGTGCGCAGGTGTCCCGTGCCGGCGGGGACGAGGGAGGGTTCGGGGAGTTGGAGCGCAGGAGTCTCGGTGCGGCGGCGCTCGCCGTGGGCGCGGTCGGTCTGGGCTGCATGCCCATGAGCTGGGCGTACGGCGCCTCGCAGCAGCGCGGCGATCAGGCCCTGCGCGCTGTGCACGCGGCGCTCGACGCCGGGGTCCAGTTGCTCGACACCGCCGACATGTACGGCCCGTTCACCAATGAACTGCTGGTGGGCCGGGCGCTGAAGGGGCGCCGCGCTGAGGCGTTCGTCTCCACCAAGTGCGGTCTGCTGGTGGGCGATCAGCACATCGTGGCCAACGGCAGGCCCGGCTACGTACGGCGGGCCTGCGACTCCTCGCTGCGGCGGCTGCAGACCGATGTGATCGATCTGTACCAACTGCACCGGGCCGACCCCGAGGTGCCCGTCGAGGAGACCTGGGGCGCCATGGCGGAGCTGGTGGCCGCGGGGAAGGTGCGGGCGCTCGGGCTGTGTGCGGTCGGGGCGCGGGCCTCGCGCAGGCCCGGTGCGCGGACCCATGACGGAACGATCGGGCAGCTGGAACGGGTGCAGCAGGTCTTCCCGGTGAGCGCGGTGCAGGCCGAGCTCTCCGTGTGGTCTCCGCAGGCGCTGGAATCGCTGCTGCCGTGGTGTGCCGCGCGGGGTGTGGGGTTCCTGGCCGCGATGCCGCTGGGCAACGGCTACCTGACGGGCACGCTCACTCCCGGCCAGGGCTTCGAACCGGACGATCTGCGGGCCAGGCATCCCCGGTTCACCGGGGAGATGATGGCTGCGAACCAGCCGGTGGTGGTGGGTCTGCGGCGGGTGGCCGAGCGGCACGGGGCGACGCCCGCGCAGGTCGCGCTCGCCTGGGCGCTGCGCCAGGGTCCGCAGGTGGTCCCGGTGCCGGGGACCAAGCAGGAGCGGTGGGCGGTGGAGAACGCGGCGGCGGCCGGGCTGACGCTGACGGCGCAGGACCTTGCGGAGATCGACCGGCTGCCGCCGGCGCGCGAGTCGTGGGACTGAGCGCGGGCGTGCGGGCGCCCGGGCGCGACAGAACGGTGCCGGCCGGTTACCGGGTGTTGACCACTGACGGCGGGAAAACCGGCTGTCATCGGGAACCCGGAGCCGGCCGCGGTGTATGAACGGTGGACAGGCGGCCGTCGAAGGGATCGGTGCGGTGATCGGATCTGAGCAGGACCCGGTGGGGCGTGACATGGCGCGTCATGGGAGCGGTCGCGTCGGGCGGCGGCGTTCGGGCGCGGGAATGCGGCGGGGTGTGGTGGCGCTGCTGGCGGGCGGTGCCCTGATGCTCGCCGCCGGGTGCTCGTCGGATGGCGGGGCAGGGAGCACGGCGGGGCAGGGCGCGAGTTCACCGGGCGGTTCCCCGACGGCCGGATCGAGCGCCGCGGCATCGCCGTCCGCCTCGCGTCCCCCGGCCGATCTGCCGCCGGCGAAGGGTTCGGCGAAGGTGGTGTCGACGCTCACCGAGGGGCTGGACTCGCCGTGGGGGCTCGCAGCCCTGCCCGACGGCGATCTGCTGGTGTCCTCGCGCGACAGGGGGACGATCACCAGGGTCGACGCGAAGAGCGGGAAGAAGACGCTGCTGGGCACCGTGCCCGGAGTGGCTCCGGCCGGGGAGGGCGGGCTGCTGGGTATCGCGGTCTCCCCCACCTTCGGCAAGGACCATCTGGTGTACGCGTACTTCACCACCGCGTCGGACAACCGCATCGCCCGCATGCTCTACGACGAGCAGGGCAAGACCCCCGGCCAGCAGCTGGGCGCCCCGGACACCATTCTGCGGGGCATCCCGAAGGGCTCCATCCACAACGGCGGACGGATCGCCTTCGGCCCGGACCACATGCTGTACGCGGGGACGGGCGAGACCGGGGATCACGGCTTCGCGCAGGACAAGAAGTCGCCGGCGGGCAAGATCCTGCGGATGACGCCGGACGGCGAGCCGCTGCACGGCAATCCACAGGCCGACTCCGTGGTCTATTCGAGCGGTCACCGCAATGTGCAGGGGCTGGCCTGGGACAGCCGCAAGCAGCTGTGGGCATCCGAATTCGGCCAGGACACCTGGGACGAGCTGAACCGGATCGTGCCGGGCGGGAATTACGGCTGGCCGGAGGCCGAGGGCAAGGCGGGCGAGAAGGGTTTCCTCGACCCCGTGGCACAGTGGAAGACGTCCGAGGCGTCTCCGAGCGGTATCGCCTACGCCAAGGGCTCGATCTGGATGGCCGGTCTGCGGGGTGAGCGGCTCTGGCGGATTCCGCTGTCGGGTGACGACGACAAGGAACCTCTGGCGGCCCCGCAGTCGTTCCTGAAGGGGAAGTACGGCCGTCTGCGCACGGTGCTGGCGGCGGGTGGCAACAAGCTCTATCTCGTCACGAGCGAGACGGATACGCGTGGCACCCCGAAGCCGGGAGACGACAAGATCCTGGTGGTCGAGGTGCGGTAGCGGCTACAGCAGGCGGAAGGGTGCGCGGTCCGTGTTCAACTTCTTCGAGGAACTCTTCGCACCCGGCCGCAAGCACGCCGCCGAGGAACAGCGCCGGCTGGAGCTGACCCGGGTGGATCTCGGCGTCGGCGACCCGGCGCGCGGCCCGATAGACCTCACCTCGGGCAAGGTGGTGGTCCGCCGGCCGGACGCCGGGGACGCAAACCCCGGGCACCCGGGGCCCCAGGACTCCGGGGACGAGGACCGGGCGGCCCAGGACCCGGCACCGCAGGCCCCGGCTCCCGACGGCTCCGCCCACGGGGACACCGCGGCCGGGAGCGCGCGCTAGGACCCCGTCGGCGTGCGGTAGAGGCGTAGTCGGTGGGCGAGCGCGGCAGCCTCGCCCCGGCTGGCCACACCGAGCTTGGCCAGGATGTTGGAGACGTGCACACTCGCCGTCTTGGGCGAGATGTAGAGCTCCTCGGCTATCCGGCGGTTGGTGTGGCCGGCGGCGACGAGCCGGTGCACGTCCTGCTCGCGCCGGGTCAGCCCGAAGGACTCCACGGCTGCGGCGGCCGCGGCCCGGCTCTGCTCCTCGGCGCGGTCCCGGCCGGTCTGCTCGTCGGTGACGCCGTCCGGGACGGTGACGGCCACCGGGATCTCGTCACCGGAGCCGGCTCCCGCGCCCGAGCCGGCGCCGTGGGGTGCGGCGGGATCGGTGAGGCCGATGCGGGCGCGGCCGGCCAGCAGCTCGATGGTCTCGGTGAGCGGGCGTGCGCCGAGGCGCAGGGCGGTGCCATGTGCCTCGCGCAGCAGGGCGGTGGCCGTGGGCCGGTCGCCGGAGGCCACGAGCAGGGCCTCCGCCCAGCGGTGGCGGATCTGGGCCAGCTCGTACGGGCGGTTGAGCGGAGTGAAGGCCTGGGCGGCGCGGGACCAGTGTTCGGGGGTGTCGGTGCCTTCGGCCCGGGCCAGTTCGGCATCGATGAGCAGACCGTGGGCGGCCCACACGGGGACGAGCATCGGCAGCCGCTTGAGATGGCTGCGGATCAGGGCGAGGTTCGCCGGGCGGCCCGGTTCGGTGGCGGGCAGCCCCCGGGCATCGGCCTCGGCCGATGCCATGACATGCAGCAGGGGCAGGGCGTAGCGCTGCGTGCCGGTCGGGAAGCCCACCTCCGCCTGGGCCTCGAAGGCGGCCCGCGCCTCGGCGAGGCGGCCCTGCAGCACGGCGAGGGTGACCGTGTGGCGCACGGCGTTGATGACGTGCTGGGGCTGTGGGTCGCGGGAGCCGAAGCTGCGCCTGTTCAGAGCGAGTTGCCGTTCGGCCTCGCTGAAGTCGCCGCGGGCCAGCGCCACTTCCGTGCGGCGGGCGGCCACCAGTCCCTGGGATTTGCGGGACATGGCCGTACGGGCCGCGGCCTCGGTGGTGGCCAGGGCCTCGTCCCAGTGGCCGAGTGAGTACAGGGACATCGCCTGGTTGGTGCGGACCCACGCCTCGGTGTCGGCGATGCCGTGGCTGTGGCAGATCTCGATCCCGTGGTCGGCTGCGGCCACGGCCTCCAGGGAGCGGCCCATCGCTTCGAGGGTGGAGGGGAGGTTGATGCTGGCGCGGCCCATGATGCCGACGAGGCAGAGTTCGTCGACGCGGTCGCGGACGGCGTACATCTCGGCGAGGCCCTCGTCGACGTCTCCGGCGTCGGCGGTCAGCCAGCCCCGGGTGAGGCGCGCGTGCAGCTCGATGTA
The DNA here is from genome assembly GCF_042672475.1 of Streptomyces sp. NPDC127177. Taxonomy (NCBI): domain Bacteria; kingdom Bacillati; phylum Actinomycetota; class Actinomycetes; order Kitasatosporales; family Streptomycetaceae; genus Streptomyces; species Streptomyces sp. NPDC127177. The sequence goes on along the minus strand of NZ_JBHXUW010000097.1, from coordinate 6,766 downwards.
CTCGTCGCCGACGAGCCGGGCGTACTCCACGGCCCGGTCGGCGGCGGCGAGGGTCTCGGGTCCGGGCTGGTGCAGGGCTCCCCAGCCCGCCACGCTCGTCAGGACCTCCGCGTGGACGGCCGACGGAGGCAGTCCGCGGACCAGGTCCTCGGCGGTGGCCAGCTCCTCCCAGCCGTCGCCCCGGGTGAGGTCCTGGACCAGACGTGAGCGCTGGACCCAGAACCAGGCGGCACGCAGGGCGTCGTCCCCGCCGTCGAGGATGCGCAGCGCCTTCTTGCAGATGGTGAGGGCCCGTTCCCGTTCGCTGCCGAAGCGGGCGGCGACGGTGGCCTCGGCCATCAGGTCGAGGTAGCTCAGCGGGGTGGCGTTGTCGCGGCCGCACGCCGGATAGACCTCGGCGTAGTCGATGGGGCGCAGTGTGCTGCGTACCGCCTCGGGGGCGTCGTCCCAGAGTTCCATCGCGCGTTCCAGCAGGCGCAGTTGCTCGGCGAAGGCGTTGCGGTGGCGTGCTTCGACCGAGGCCTTCAGCACGGCGGGCAGGGCCTTGGCGGCATCGTGTGCGCCGTACCAGTAGCTGGCCAGGCGGGTGGCGCGTTCCCCGTCGCGGACGAGGGTGGGGTCGGCTTCCAGGGCCTGGGCGTAGCGGCGGTTGAGCCGGGAGCGTTCGCCCGGCAGCAGGTCGTCGCTGACGGCCTCGCGGACCAGGGAGTGCCGGAAGCGGTAGCCGTTGCCCTCCGGAGTGGTGAGCAGCAGGTTGGCGCCGACCGCTCCCCGCAGGGCTTCGATGAGGTCGTCCTCGGCGAGGCCGGCGACCGCGGCGAGCAGGTCGTACTCGACGGCAGAGCCGCCTTCGGCGACGATCCGGGCGACCCGCTGGGCGTCGTCGGTGAGCGCTTCGACCCGGACGAGGAGGAGGTCGCGCAGCGAGTCGGGGACTCCTTCGCCGTCGCCGCACTCCAGGCTGCAGGCGAGTTCCTCGACGAAGAAGGCGTTGCCGTCGGAGCGCTCGAATATCTCGTCCACCAGGCCCGGTTCGGGGGTGTCCGCCAGGATTCCGGCGAGCTGGCGGCGGACCTCGGCCCGGTTGAAGCGGGCCAGCTCGATACGGCGGACGGTCCTGACCCGGTCCAGCTCGGCCAGGAGCGGGCGCAGCGGGTGCCGGCGGTGGATGTCGTCGGCGCGGTAGGTGCAGACCACGACGAGGCGGCCGCGGCGCAGCGTACGGAAGAGGTAGGCCAGGAGGTGCCGGGTCGAGGCGTCGGCCCAGTGCAGGTCCTCCAGGACGAGCACGACCGCGCGCTCCGCCGAGATGCGCTCCAGCAGCCTGACGGTGAGCTCGAAGAGCCGGGCGGTGCCGTTCTCGTCGGCCGAGTCCCTGGTCGGCGCACCGAGTTCGGGAAGCAGCCGGGCCAGTTCGCCCTCCTGTCCCGCGCAGGCGGCCGCCATCTCGTCGGGCAGGGCGCGGCGCAGGGAGCGCAGGGCGGTGGAGAAGGGCGCGTACGGCAGGCCGTCGGCGCCTATCTCCACACAGCCGCCGACCGCGACGACGGCCTCGCGGCGGGTGGCCACCGCGAGGAACTCCTCGACCAGCCGGGTCTTGCCGACACCCGCCTCGCCACCGATGAGCATCGCCTGCGGCTCCCCGCAGAAGCCGCCGGCCGGGCCGGCGGCCTTCTCGGTGGCGCGGGCGAGCGCATCGGTGAGCGAGGTGAGTTCACCTGCACGGCCGACGAACACGGGACTGACTGACCTGGTCTCCACGTCGCCGAGCATCGCACACGGGTCCGACAGCGCGGGCCCCGGAAGCCGGACTGGCACGGCCCTTCGGCCTTATGCGGCGTGCGCGAAGTGTTCCCGGTCCGCGCTCACCGTCCTCTCGCGCTCCTTGCCTCCCGTACCGCGGGCCGCGCGACGGGCGCGACGTGCCTCACGGATGAGCCGCTCGTTGTCGGCGCGGCGGATCAGCTCGTCCTGCATGATCTTGTGGATTTCCAGCCCGTACATGCGATTCCCCCTGGTGACGGGGGCCTTTCGGCCCCGGTGGCGGCAGTTCGTCTGCCGTGCCACCACCTTCGTCCCCCAGGGGGTGCCGCCGCATCGGGCGAGTTCCGCATCTTGGACGGGCCGGTGCCTTAGGCGCGTGCGTACGCCACCGCACAAGGACCGTGCGCGTATCCGCGGATGCCTTAGGTCACGCCGGGGCGCGCCCTAAGGCGGGAGAGGTACGTCCCGGGTCAGCTTCCCGCAGGCGCCGCCGCGGTGGGCAGGGCGACGATGAGGTCGAAGTACATGGCCAGGGAGAGCAGCACGCCGAGCACACCGAGCGCGATCCCGCCCTTGGCGACCGCGCGGACCCAGCCTGCCTGCGGGTGCGCCGAGGGGGCGCCGAACGCGGGCCGGACCAGGACGTAGACGCCGACCAGCAGCGCGACCAGCCCGAAGAGACCGTTGACCAGCGCGGTGGCGTGCCAGGCGTCGCCGTAGATCTCGGAGATCTGCTGGGAGGCCGAGCCACCCGAGGACGTCTTGATCTGGCCGATGAGCGTCTCGCGCTCGGCGGCTACCCGGCCGCTCCAGGCGCCGGTGAGCCCGACGATGCCGAGGCCGGCGGAGACCACGGCCGCGGCGGCGGTGCCGAGGCCGGCGGAGGCCTTGTCGGACTCGTCGTCGAGGTCGGGGCCGAAGTCCTGCTCCGCGGGGTCCAGGTCCGCGTCGGCGGCCGGCTCGGTGCCCTCCGCGGGCGTGGCCGCGTCCCGGCCCTTACTGTCGTCGCGCTCCGCCGCGTCCTTCGTCCCGGCGGTGTCGGTGACGGCCTTCGCCGTGCTGTCCTCGCCGTCGCCCTCGGCGACGGGAGCTGTGGGAGTAGTGGAAGTGGAGGAGTTCATCTTCCGCACGCTAGGTGCCCCGGATGAGAACCTTCTTAACGCCCGGCTCCGAGCCGCTCAGTGGACGCGCTGCGCGGCCGGTACGGTCTCGTAATCCCGGTCCGTGCCCGCCCCCGGGATCCTCGCGTGCGGTGCCCGGCAGCCGGGGGGTTCGATGCTGAGGCGCGGCAGCCGGCGGTCCAGCCAGCCGGGCAGCCACCAGTTCGCCCCGCCCAGCAGGTGCATCAGGGCGGGAACCAGCAGCGTACGCAGGACGAAGGCGTCCAGGGCGACGGCCGCGGCGAGCGCGATGCCGAACATCGCGATGACCCGGTCGCCGCTGAGCACGAAGGCGAGGAAGACCGAGATCATGATCACGGCGGCCGAGTTGATCACCCGGCTGGTCTCGGCGAGGCCGACCCGCACCGCCCGCCGGTTGTCGCCGGTCTCCAGCCACTCCTCGTACATCCGGCCGACCAGGAACACCTGGTAGTCCATGGAGAGGCCGAAGAGCACGGACACCATGATCACCGGCAGGAAGGGTTCGATGGGACCGGCGCTGCCCAGGCCCAGCAGCTCGCTCCCCCAGCCCCACTGGAAGACCGCGACGACCACGCCGAACGAGGAGGCGACCGCCGCCACGTTCATCGCGGCCGCCTTGAGCGGGATGCCGACCGAACGGAAGGCCATCAGCAGGAGCAGACAGCCGAGCCCTATGACGACACCGACGAAGAGCGGGAGTTTGCCGATGATGATCTGCGCGAAGTCGTCGTAGCTGGCCGTCACGCCGCCCACATGGGTCGTGAGCGAGGTGTTGTCGGCGGCCTCGGGCAGCACGTCCGTGCGCAGCCGGTCGACGAGTGCGCTGGTCTGCCGGGACTGCGGCGCCGAGTCCGGGACGACGGTGACGAACGCGGTGTCACCGCTGGAGTTGTACGTGACCGGGTAGGCCCAGGAGACTCCGTCGGTGGCGCGCAGCGTCGCGGGGAGCGCGTCCATCGCGAGCCGGTCGTCGGCGCCGTCGAGCTGTGCGGCGATGGTGAGCGGTCCGTTGACGCCGGGGCCGAACCCGGCCGCCAGCAGGTCGTACGCCTGCCGGGTGGTCGAGGACTTCGCGTTGTTCCCCTGGTCGGAGCTGCCCAGGTGGAGCGAGAAGGTGGGCACGGCGAGGACCAGCATCACCACGGCCGCGATCCCTCCGAGCAGCCTGGGGCGCCGTTCGACGAAGGCGGACCAGCGGGCGGCGAAACCGGTGGGCGGTTCCGGCTGCGGTCCGTGCGCGGCGAGACGTCCGCGCTCGCGCCTGCTCAACGCCCGCGTGCCGATGAGGGACAGCAGGGCCGGCAGCAGGGTCACGGAGGCCGCCACGGTCAGCAGGACGGTGAGCGAGGCGGCTACCGCGACGCCGTTGAGGAAGCTCAGCCGAAGGATCAGCATGCCCAGCAGAGCGACGCAGACGGTGGCCCCGGCGAAGACGACGGCCCGCCCGGTCGTGGCGACCGCGTGCTGCGCCGCCTCGGGGACGGTCATGCCGCGCCGCAGCCCTCTGCGGTGCCGGGTGACGATGAAGAGCGCGTAGTCGATGCCGACCCCGAGCCCGACGAGCATGCCGAGCATGGGGGCGAAGTCGGCGACGGTCATCACGTGCCCGAGCAGCACGATGCCCGCGTACGCCGTTCCGACGGAGACGAGGGCGGTGGCGATGGGCAGCGTGCTGGCGGCGAGGGAGCCGAAGGCGAGGAAGAGCACGACGGCCGCGACGACGACGCCGATGGCCTCGCTGAGGTGCGCGCCGGGCGCCTCGGTGAGGGCGACGGCCGAACCGCCGAGCTCGACCCGGAGGTGTTCGCCGGAGGCGGCCCGCGCGGTGCGGACGACCGCCGCGGCCTGTTCGGCCGGTACGTCGTCGGCCTGCCGGTCGAAGGTGACCGTGGCGTAGGCGGTGTGCGCGTCCGCGCTGATCTGTCCGGCGGCCGCCTCGGTGTAGGGCCCGCTGACGGTGGCGACGCCCGGCAGCAGTTCCACCGCGTGCAGGGTCCGGGTCATCTTCTGTTCGACGTCGGCCGCCCGCACGGTGGAGTCGTCGGTGTGCCAGACGATCGTGTCCGTGTCACCGCCGAGATCCTCGAAGCCGCTCTTCAGCAGCGCGGTGGCCCGGCCGGACTCGGTGCCCGGCGCCTCGTAGTCGTTGGTGTAGGCGCTCCCCGCGAACCCCGCGGCCGCGGCCGTGCCGCCGAGGGCGAGCAGCCAGATGAGGACGGCGACGAGACGGTGCGCGATGCACCAGCGGGCGATGGCAGCCAAGGGACGTACTCCCTGCGGGTTCGTGGTCTCTCCGGCGGCTCGGCAGAACCGTCCGCGAGAGAACGCATGACCTGGAGAACCGTCACTCTGACAGCCAACTTTGATCCTTTGTCCGATTCGTGGCCTTACTCACAGGGGTCGGATCCGTATCGGATCCACCTATGAGCGACATCGCATCGGCCGTACGGCGGTGCCGCGGCGGGCCCGCCGTCACACCCCGATCACCCGCAGCGCCCCCCAGAGCGCGACCGTCGACACGGCCAGCGTCGCCGGTACGGTCAGCAGCCCGAGTCTGGTGAAGTGGCCGAGCTGTGGCGCCGCGTCGTGCTTGTGCAGGATGCGGCGCCACAGCAGGGTGGCGAGCGAGCCGACGTAGGTGAGGTTCGGCCCGAGGTTGACCCCGATCAGTGCGGCCAGCAGCGGGCCCGGGCCGGCCGCCGCGACGACCGGGAGCAGGGCGAGGATCGCCGGCAGGTTGTTGATCAGGTTGGCGAGCACGGCCGCCACCACGGCCACCGCCAGCAGCGCCGGCAGCGAGGAACCGCCCGGCAGCAGCCGGCCGATGCCGGTGCCCAGGCCGTGGTCGACGACCGCCTTGACGACGACGCCGAGCGCCAGCACGAACAGACAGAACGGGACGTTGGCGGAGTGCACCAGCCCCTTCACCGTGGTCTCCCGTTTCACGAGCGCCCGGACGGCCAGCACGGCGGCGCCCACCAGCGCCGCCCACAGCGGCTCCGCGCCGGCGAACGAGGTCACGACGAATCCGCACAGGGTCAGCACCAGGACGACCAGGGTGAAGACGGGGAAGCCCGGCCGATCCTCGTCCGGCTCCGGCGCGTACGCCCCCGCCGCCAGGTCGGCCGCGAAGAACCGCCGGAAGACCAGGTACTCGACGGCGATCGCCGCCAGCCACGGCAGCGTCATCAGCGCGGCGAAGCGGGTGAAGGAGAGTCCGCTGGCCGTGAACGCCAGCAGGTTGGTGAGGTTGGAGACGGGCAGCAGCAGCGAGGCGGAGTTGGCCAGGTGCGCGCAGGCGTACACGTACGGGGTGGGACGGGCCCCGACGCGCGCCGCGGTCGCGAGGACGACGGGCGTCAGCAGGACCACCGTGGCGTCCAGACTGAGCACCGCCGTGATCACGGACGCGACGACGAAGACGCCCCCCAGCAACGGACCGGTCCGCCCACCGCAGAGGCGGGCCACCAGATCACCGGCGGCCGTGAAGAGCCCTTCGTCGGCGCAGAGCTGTGCCAGCACCAGGATCGCGGCGAGGAAGCCAACGACCGGCAGCAGGCTGTCCACCTGGGACCTGGCCTCGGGCCAGGAGACGGCGCCGACCGCGACGGCCAGCACGGCGGCGGGCACGGCGACGGTCGCCTCCGGCAGGCCCCGGGGGCGTACCACGGCGAACGCCAGCACCCCCAGGAGGAGAGCGACGGAGACGATCTCGGCGGTGACGGCGTTCAGCGGGCTCTCCGGAGATGTGAAAGGGGCGGTGGGGGGGGGTGGGGGGGGGGGGTCCCCCCCCCCCGGGGCGAGGGGGCGGGGGGGGCCCGCCCCCCCCCCGCGGGGACCGGTAGAGGAGCCCCCCCCGC
>NZ_JBHXUW010000096.1:0-18746 GCF_042672475.1 Streptomyces sp. NPDC127177 | reverse complement strand
GAGTTCGACTCTCGTATCCTCCCCCATTGCTCTCACCGGGCAATACGTCGAAGGCCCCCGCTGCTTGCAGCGGGGGCCTTCGACGTACGTAGTCTCATCTGCAGTCTCAACGAGACTCTTCGGAGCCCTCAGCGCCGCGGTCGTCAGCGTCGTCGGCCCTCCCCGGATGAGACCTCCGACCCACTGCGCGACGTCGGCCAGGATGCCGCCCGTCAGGTGCTGGTACCGGGCCGCCATCGCTGTGGACTACCAGCCCATGATCTGCATCACGACCCGTTCGAGTACACCGAGGATGAACAGAACCGTTGCCACCGTTTGCCGGGCATCGTGCAGGCGCCCGTCCCGAACCTTCGCATCGGCCCTTCGCATCGGCCGGCAGCCGCTTCCAGGCGTCGTAGTCCGTGCTCGGCACCGCGGCTCACCTACGGGAGTGGTGAAGACGAACCCGGACTCTCGCCAGTCCTCCCCCGCGATCGCCCGTTCGCGCGTCTGCTCTCGGCGGTGGAGCTCCAGCAGCCTCACCAGCTCGTCAGGGACACCGATGACGCGTCGGCCGGCGCGCGACTTCGTGTTGGCCGTGTCCTCGTTCTCCCTGACCCGCTTCTTGCCGTAGCCCGGCTTCCTGCCACAGTCGCCGCAGCAGCCGTGCAGGCACTTCGGCCGCAGACGGTTCTTTCTGACCCGCAGCACATCGCTGCTGGTATCGACGTCCGTCCAGCGCAGCCCGAGTGCTTCCCCTTGCCGAAGCCTCAACGCAAGTGCGGTAGACCAGCGGACGCTGTTCCCGAGCTTGGCAGCCTCGGAGAGGAGACGTTGCACTTCTTCGGTGTCGTACGGCGCCGGCAGGTAGGGGCGGCATTCCCGCCGATGCAGTGCAGCGTGTCGGACAGAAGTGACTCATGTCGCCGAGGCAAGCGGTCTGTGTGCAAGCCTCATTCACCAATCGCGGCCGAGATGCGGCTATTTGGGGCCTTCGATACCTACCGGTGGGTTCCAGGTACTGTCAGGCCAGGAGAGCGGGGCGTCCAAAGACCACGAGTGGTGGCTCTTCCCGGCTTTCCAAGCCTGCGAGTTCGGGGAGCCGCGCAGAGACTTCAGGTCGCACTGCGAGCGTGTCGGGCCAGGCGGTGAGCTGGGCGGCCCCCTTGGTCACGACGGAGTCCCAGTCGACATCCTCTGCCACGCCCAGCCGGTCGATCACGAAGCCGATGGACCGGACCAGTTCGCTACGGATCGCGCCAACAATGGTCCGAACAGCCTGCTCCCGCTCATCAATCCTCAGCCCGTCCAGACCGAACTCTGCGACAACGACATCCCCCCGAACCCTGCGGAAGCGGGTGAACACATCCGCATCACTGTCCACCCACAGCTGGAAGTTGACCTCTTCGATGGCGGTGAGGCCTGCGGCATTGGCGAGGGAATCCCGATCCACCGGGACCTGTTCACCCCACGAGTCAGGACCGTTGGTGATCCGCGTGATCCTTCCCGTGACGGGGTTGCTCAGACTGAGCTCACCTGCTCCAAGGGACTCAAGGAGTACCTGGGCATCAGCAGGCCCCCAGTCCGTCCGGTACCAGTAGATGAACCCATCGCTCATTGTGATCTCACCGTGTGAATGTATGGACGTCCGGGTTTCCGGGGATCTTCCTGGCCAGATTCAACGCCGCCTCCGGCGTGCCCTCTTCCAGGTACATCTGGGCGCGAACCTCTATTTACTCCGCTGCCCACTTCAAGATATTCGTTTCATCTCCGAATTTTGCCAGATTCCTAGCCTTTTCCGGGCCCACGACCGCTTATGTAGGATCCGTCGCCGCCCATGACGTCGACATCAGTTCGCCCCGTTCAGCCTGGCCACTTCAAATCCAGGTTTGCCAGGTTTTCCAGGTGCACCGGAGGAGATCATGCCGTTCGTTAGCTCCGCAACCTTTTTCTCGCGAGCGGCACCAAGAGCATCGGACGCGGCCGGGTCGGTCGAGCGCCCGTCACCCTGCGAGGGGCCGCCATCCCCGCTGGATGGATTGCCGCCACCCACCCGCTCCTACTGCCACGAGGAGGGCTCTGGCCCCGCCGAGGTGGAGGGCGGCGATAGCTACCTCGGCGGTGGCGCCTTCAGCGAGCACGCCACCACCGTTCAACGATTTCGGAATCAACAGGGCCGAGAGGGCGTCGCCGAATCCAGAAGTCGCTGGAAGTCCCGAACGAGGACCATACGGTAGGTGTCCAGGTGTTTCAGATTTCGAAAGATATCTACCGCGATCCGCTCTTGTCGCTGCCCGTCGCTTTCGAAGTCCCGTACAGTGATCAGCGCATCAAAGTTCTCGAATCGGACACCGTGATCCTCTTCATAATCATGTGACAGCTCCACTTCAACAGCTGCATGACCAAGAGATACGCTGTAGTCAATGCATCCGGGCGTATTGACATGCAACAGGGACCCGCAAGCGGATCCGATGTCGGAAATCAGCTTCTCTACTGGCTGGCCGGGGCTGATGAAAATGGTGTGGGCGATACTCATGAGTCCCCCTATGGATACGTGAGGTTGAAGTTGTCGCCGACAAAACGCATGTCATACCTGCCGGCGCTGGTTGGCTTCGCGTTGCTGATCGGCGCGGTCGGTGCGGTGGTCCGGCACCTGTGGACCGGCGAGTCGTGGACGGAGTCGTCTCAGTTCGGGGCGGTACTGGCTCCGTGCTGGGCTGCATACGCCTGGGTGGTGCGGGTCAGCGAACGCAGGCGTGCGAGCCGATGAGGTCCAACCGTGGAACCGGCTTCGTTTGATCACGGCTTTGCTCCTCGGCAGCGCGGTCGACAGGCACGAGCGGCCTCTGTCACCACTTCCGCCATTCCTTACGCTCATTCTTGTTTCCGCGTCGGTCCCGTCACGACTACGTTTGGGCAACTTGACGAGGGTGGAGGGCACATGGCCGGAGTGAGCAGGCTCGATGGCAAACGGGCTCTGGTGATCGGCGGTGGCGGGGGTGGCATCGGCCGAGCCGTCGTCCGTTCCTGTGCAGCCGCCGGGGCAACGGTCGCAGTGGCAGACGTGGACCCCGCACGGGCAACCGAGGCGGCGGACGAGTTGCGCGCGGCCGGGCACGTCGCCCATGCGCTGAGCGGCGACGTCCGATCCAGCGAGCAGCTCGATGAAGTGATCCTCGGCGCGGCCGAACGGCTCGGTGGGCTGGACGTCTTGATCACGGTGGTCGGCGGGCAGGTCGCGTTCGTACCGGCGGTCAAGCTGCACGAGATGACTGACGAGGACTGGGACACCGTCTACGACGTGAATCTGCGCTACGTGGCTCGCGCGGTGCGGCGAGTGCTGCGGATCTTCCTGAAACAGGGCACCGGCGGGAACATCGTCAGTATCGGCTCGGTCACCGGCTTCATGGCGGCCCCGAAGCAGGCCGGTTACGGCGCTGCCAAGGCGGGCCTGTGCAGCCTGGCGCGGACCGTCGCTGCCGAGTACGCGGCCGACGGCATCAGGATGAACGTCGTCGCAGGCGGGGCGATCAGCACTGCTGTCAACGCCGGCGCATCCGACGAATGGGTCCCGGAAATCCCGGCAGGCCGCTACGGGACGTCGGAGGAGATGGCTACTGCCGCCGTCTACCTGGCCTCGGACGAGGCGCGCTACATCACCGGTCAGCAGATCGTGCTGGATGGCGGGGTCTCGGTCCGGGGCCCATTCCCCGAATAGCCGGACGCTGAGGCAACCCGGGCTCGTCCCGCCTCGCCCCGGGCTCGCCGGCTCTGCTCACGGGAACCGGCTCTGGCACAACTTCTGTGATGCCGTAGCTTTCCGCCATGCGTGCGCTTCCAAGCCGAACGGGAGAGCGACTGATGGCCGGTGGAGTCGTCCTCGACGGAGAGCTGACCCGTCTTGTCCCGACGACCGAGAGTGATTTGGACCTGCTGGCCCAGTGGTTCGCCTCCCCCGAGTTCGTCGAGCACTGGGGCGGACTACCGATTTCGCGTGCCGAGGTGGCTGAGAAGTACGTGGGGAGGCGCCGGCCGCGTGTGGAGTCCTTCCTCGTACTGGCAAGGAGCACGCCGGTGGGCTACGCACAGTACTGGCAGGCCGGAGCGGCTGAAGGCGGCATCGACATGGTATTGGGACCGGAAGCAAGGGGGCGGGGCTTGGGACCGGATGCCACTCGCGTGCTCCTTGCGCACTTGGGCGGGAACCTCGGGTGGCGGCGTGTGACAGTCGATCCCTTGAGAGGGAACCATCGGGCCGTACGCGCCTGGGAGAAGGCCGGCTTCCAGCAGGTGTCAAGCGAGGCCGAGGACCTTCTCATGGAGTTCAGGTTTCCCGAGGGACGCCTCCGCTGACCCCTGTCGTTCATCACTCACCGTGCGCTCTTCACAGAAGTTGAGCCAGAACCCGGGAACCGACAACACCTGCACACGAGGTCGAGCAGCACTCGAAGTGCGGCGGAAATCGGACAGTTCACGGCCCAGGGCAGCGCAGGCTCCCGTGGCGCGGGCTGCGGCCGAATCCGGCTGTCGATCGAGTTCCTGCGCGGCCTCCGTAGCCGGATACCACGGAGGCCGGAACGCTACGTGGAACTACCGATGCGCCGACATCGCCCAGCCATCAGCCCTCGTCGCCGGTCAGAAGCGTGGGCCCAGGTACAGGCCACCGCTCGCATCGACGATCTGACCAGTGACCCACCGGGCGGCGTCGGAAGCGAGGAAGGCGACCACGGCGGCTACGTCGTCGGGCGTGCCCAGCCGGTCGAGTGCCGTCATCCCGGATATCTGTTCGGCGAGACCCGGCACCTCGAAGACAGCTCCGTTGGTCGCCGTCATGGTGGCCCCTGGAGCGACCGCGTTCACCGTGATCCCCCGAGGGCCGAGTTGGCCGGCGAGGGTCTTGGTCATTGTCTCGATCGCACCCTTCGTCATGGCGAACGACGTCTGAGCCGAGTTGGCCATCCGGGTCGCCACCGATGAGATCGAGATGATCCGGGCACCCTCGCGCAACAGAGGCAGCGCACGCTCGATGATGAAGTACGGGGCTCGCACGTTCACCGCGAAGAGGTGGTCGAACTCCGCCCGGGTCGTCACGCCGAGCGCACCAGCCGGTGCGGCCGCCGCGTTGTTGACGACGATGTCGAGCGGCCGGCCGTCCAACGCGGCCTCCACGCCGGCGAAGAGCGTCTCGATGTCGCCGTCCACGCCCAGTTCGGCTCGGACGACGAAGCCGTTCCCACCGGCATCTTCTATCGCGTCGAGCGTCGCCGCGGCCCCGCTCTCATCCGTGCCGAAGTGCACGATGACCGTGGCCCCTTCGGCCGCGAGCCGAGCCGCGATCGCCTGCCCGATACCGCGCGACGCACCCGTCACCAGAGCCGTTCTGCCCATCGGATCGCCCATGCCTTCACCCCGTCCAAGTGTTAGTTACTAACATGATGTTAGTGTCTAGCACATGAGTGGAGAGCAGCCAAACCTGCGGGAACGACGGCGGTCCGAGACGCGGCGCCTGATCCAGGCGCATGCGGTGAGGCTGTTCACCGACCACGGCTACGACACGGTGACGGTGGCCGACGTAGCCGAGGCCGCCGGCGTCTCGGCAATGACCGTGTACCGGCACTTCCCCACCAAGGAGGACCTCGTCCTCATTGACCAGCCCGCCCGGCTCATTGCCGAGCGCGTTGCCGCGTCGCCCGCGACGCAACCCCTGGTGCGCCGTGTCGGCAACGCGCTCATCGACGCGGCCACGGCCTCGACCGGCGGCCACGGGGACGAACTGGCGGCGAACGAACGGTTCCTGCTGGACTGCCTCCGGCTCATGGTCTCGACGCCTGCGCTGCGAGCACGGCATCTGGACAGTCAGTACGCGCTGCAACAGGCCATCGTCGATGCTCTCGGGGAGGACGCCTCCGGTCCCGAAGCCTCGTTCCGTGCCCAGGCGGCGACCAGCGCCTGCATCGCCGCGATGCACACGGCGCTGACGCGCTGGGTCGAGGACGGCGGACGCACCAAGCTGCCCGACCTGATCGCACGGGCGCTCACCGCGTCTTTCGGTGATGGCGCCATCACCACCCACCGGAAGGGCTGAAGGAGCCCACACCTGCGGTCGGGGCAGTTCCCACTCGGCCGACGCTCTTGTTGACGGGCTACGGCCGCCGAGCGCTGCGGACCGGGCCCTTGCCACCACTCCCGACGATCGATCCCGGCACGGTTTCGGTGCCTTACCGAAGTGCTGGACAATCACTGCCGACACGCTGCCCGACACACGCGAACAGAGCCGGATTCCGAATCCGAACCCGCGGGGATCAGTAGCTCACGTTTACCTCAAATCGATCGTGTGATTCCCGGCCCGAAGGTAGGGTCCAGCCAATGCCTGACGCCACCACTGACCGAATTGCTATTTCCGGTGGCCGTCAGTGAAACGGGAGGAAGCACGTGCAGAAGAGGATTACACAGGGTCTGGCCGTCGGTTCGGCCGCGCTCGCTTTCATGCTGGCGTCCGGCACGGCCGCTCAGGCCGCCCAGACGGGCAGCGGGAAGGCTTACGGGGGTTGCACCAACTCTGTGTCGCTCTGGCGCAGCGGCGCCACGGTGTACGCCAACGCCAAGATGACCTGCAAGAAGACCGGACTCATCCTGCGGCCCACCGTGGCGCTCTCCGGGAACAACGGGAAGACCTTCAAGTCGGACGGAAAGGCCTGCCGGAAGGCCAAGACGTGCACGACGCCGACGGTTTCGGTGAAGGCCACCAAGGGGTGGACCTACCGCGCGTCCAATTCGGGTAACGCGACGCTCGCGATCGCCGGTGTCGACGACTACTTCTGGCCCACGTCGAGTGTCGCGCACACCACGTACAAGGCCAAGAGCTGACTGACTGACCTCGATTACGGGAATGGCCCGCCGAACCCGGCGGGCCATTCCCATTTCCATTACCGTTTCGGATTTCGGATTTCGGATTTCGGGTTCGGGTTTCGGTGATGTGAAAGGGCGAGCCCTGTTCGGATCGCCTTCGGCCCCCGGACCTCAGCGATCGCCCACCAGCGCGAAGGCGAATGCCAGGCGTCGGTCCATCCAGTCCGCCTTCACGGTGACCTCCGCGCTGCCCTCGGAGACCATCACGACCTCGCCGTCCGCGGTCCATTCGAGCGTCCGCGGCTTCGACGGCTGGTCGCCGCCCTCCGCGCCGAAGTCCGCAAGCGCGCCCACCAGTCCGATGGCCGCCTTCACGGCGACGCGGCCGACGGCCTCCTTCGCGGAGTCACCGGCGGCCCACTCGTTGCGGCCGACGATTTCGGGGTGGCCGGGCTGGTCGATGCGCCAGGTGTGCCGGAAGGGGCGACGGGGCGGTATCCGGCGCAGTGTGCCCAGGGCTCCGCCCCGGGCGTCGCGGACCACGTGGTGCCGTTCGCCGTTCACTTCCTGGGCATCGTCCACGTAGCAGAGCAGGTGCCGCGCCTCCGGGTCCTCGTAGAGAGCAAGGCCAGGCGCGGGGCGTGACGCGGGGGCCAGGTACGCGCAGGGGGCGTTGACCCGGAAGTCCTTGCCGCCCTGAGGGACCCGTATCGCGCGTGGCCCGCGAACGCCCCTCTTGCGCTTGACGGTTACCGGCTTCTCCTCACTACCGACCACGAAAGTACGGACGTTCGCCCATGCCACCGGCTCCACCGGCGGTTCCTCGGTCTTCCTGCTCCTGCCGAACACCACCGCTGCTCCCCTGTTCATGGTCACTCGCCCGTCTCGCCCGTCTCGCCCGCACCTCGGCCACGAGGGTACGACCTGATGCGATCGCGTACGGCCGCGGCCCGAACGGTCGGTGACCGTACCGGTCAGGTGCTTCTGCGCCTCAGCCAGCCGCATTCGGACTTCACGATTCCTTCACTGGAGCTTCATGAGGGCGCTACCGTTTGCCTCGTGTGCAGCGGGTTGCGCTGTGTCACGTATCGCTGTGCGGCCGTTGCCAGGGCACGTCCCGACACGGTTGCGCGTCTGGGGGGGAACCGCATGCGTGAGCTGACCAAGGGTGCCAACGTCGGCCTGGCGGAACTGAGTGACGACGCGGGAACGGTCATCGCCAGTCTGAGCTGGAGCAGCAACGCGGGGGACGGCGACGCCGATGTGTCCGTACTGCTGCTGGACGCCAGAGGCAAAGTCCGCAGTGACGCCGACTTCTTCTACTACAACAACCCGTCGGCGGACGACGGCAGCGTGCAGTTGCTGGGGAAGACTCCGACCGACAGCGGCAGCGAGGACCGCATCAGCCTCGATCTGACCGCCGTACCCGCCGATGTGGAACGTCTCGTGGTTGCCGCGAGCCGCTACGGCGGTTCGCGCTTCGGTGAACTGGACGATCTGCGGATGACCGTCGCCGACCGCACCGGAGAGGTGCTGCTGGGTTTCTCGATCGCCGACGCCGGGGTGGAGAGCGCGTTCATCTTCGGTGAGCTGTACCGGCGCGGTGCGGAGTGGAAGTACCGGGCCATCGGCCAGGGGTACGAGACCGGACTGGCCGGGCTCGCAACCGACTTCGGCATTGACGTCGATGACGAAGGGGAACACGAGGAAGAGGTTGAGGAGGGTGCGGAGGGTGTGGAAGGGGGTGCGGATGCGTTTGTGGAAGCGGTTGTGGAGGTGGGCGCCGGCGGGGTGCCCGGGTCCGCTCCGAACACGCCGCATGCCGCGCAGCCCGTCCCGCAGACCCTGCCGCATGCCGTCGTCCCGGAGCCCGTCGTCCCACAGGCTCTCGTCCCGCAGGCCGTCGCCCCACAGGCCGTTTCCCTGCCTCTACAGGCGATTCGCTCAGCCGACGGTACGGATGCTGCGCTGGCCTCCGGCGGTACGGATGCGGCAGTCGCTGCCCCGCCCAGGCGCACCCGCGGCCCCCGGACCGCGAAGAAGAAGGTGACGCTCCCGGCCGTGGCGAAGAAGTCACTGGCCGAGAACGACGCGTGGAGGCCCGCCCGGCTGTTTCCCGCACCGTCGCTCAAGAGCGACCGGGAGCGGGAGGTACGGGCCACGTCCGTGCTGCTGTCGGTGATGGCCCAGGTACCGGAGTTCGGGCGCAGGCTGACCGCCGCGTTCGGTGCTCCGGCCGGACGCATGCAGACGTTCACCGAGGTCTCGCTCCCGCACGGGGACACCCCCCGGCGTCCGGACGGGGTCATACGGGTGGAGCGGGCCGGCAAGTTGTGGACGGCCCTCGTCGAGACGAAGACGAACGGGAACGGGCTGAAGTCGGAGCAGGTCCAGAACTACATGGACATCGCTGCCCGGCGCCGTTACGAGGCCGTCATCACGCTCTCCAACGACGTTGCGCTGGAGGGCAGTCCGCTCGTCGACGTCAAGACCGACGGCCGGCGCAAGCACAAGGTCGCCCTCTGGCACCTGTCCTGGGCCGAGGTGGCCCATCAGGCGCACATGCTGATCCGGCACGAGGGCGTCGGCAATGCCGCGCACGCCTGGCTCCTCCAAGAGCTCCTGCACTACCTCCAGCACGAGAACTCCGGCTGCCACGGCTTCCAGAACATGGGCCCGTCGTGGGTGCCCGTCCGCAACGGCATCGACACGGAGACGCTCAGCCAGGACGATCCGCGCGCCGTCGAGGTCGTGGAGAGCTGGGAACGGCTCATCCGCCAGGTCTGTCTGCGGCTCGGCGGTCAACTGGGCCAGAAGGCACTTCCCGTTCAGCGCGCCCCGCGCGGCACCACCCCGGACTCTCGTCGGGCGGCACTCGCCGGTCAGCTCTGCGAACAGGGACGGCTCACCGCCGAACTGCGCGTCGACGGTTCGCCCGGCGCCATCACGATCACCGCCGATCTGCGCACCGGGAAACTGCGCACCTCGGTGGAGATCCCGGTACCGGAGGGTGCGTACCCGCTCACCTCGGCCAAGCGGCTGATGCGCCAGCTGACCGAGGCTCCCGCCGACCTCCACGTCGAGACGCTCGTCGAAGGGCAGAGCGGTCCGCGCGGCACCTTGGAGCGGCTGCGTCCCGAGCCGGGCGACATGCTCCCCAAGGACGGCAGCCGGATCGCCGGGTTCCGGCTCTCCCTCTTCAAGGGCATGGGCGGCTCGCGCGGCAACGCCGAATCAGGCTTCATCCGCAGCGTCGACGACGCCGTGGACCGCTTCCACGCACACGTCATCGCCCATCTTCCGCAGGTTCCGCAGGCCGAACGCCGCACCGCGCGCCGCTCGTCCGAACCGGGGACCGAATCGGGGACCGGACCCGAGGCCGGGCGGACGGCCGGGCGGGGAGCCGGACCCGCGGCCGGGCAAGAAGCCGGGCGGGGGACCGGACCCGAGGCCGGGCAAGGGGCCGAGCGGGGAGCCGGACCGGATCGCACACCGTCGGGGCCTGCCGCACTCGGCGGGCCGGCCGCTGCTTCGGAGGCGCCGGTGTCCGCCTGATCGTGCGCCCCGGTGCACGGGCTGTGTACCGCGATCCGCCGTTCCGGGAGATTTTCCGGATTCCGCCAAAAACCTCCGGCGCGGTGTCGAGGACCGTCCGCCGGTTCCGACGTCCCCTGTGAAAGCCGCCCACGAGGGGCGGACGGACACAGGGAGCGAAACCATGAAGTACCTGGTGATGGTGCAGGGCTCGCAGGCCGACTACGAGGCGATGCGCGGGAACGCCACCGCGGACGGACCGGCCTGGAGCGAGCAGGACATGCAAACCATGTTCGCGTTCATGGGCGCGGTCAACGACGATCTCGCCGAGACCGGTGAGCTCATCGACGCCAACGGCCTGACCGAACCGGCCAGGGCCCGGTCCGTCCACGCGGGCGAGGACGGGCGTCCGGTGATCACCGACGGCCCGTACGGGGAGACCAAGGAGTTGCTCGCCGGGTACTGGGTGCTCGACTGCGAGAGCCTGGAACGGGTCACCGAGATCGCCGCGCGCGTCGCGCAGTGTCCGGCGCCCGCCGGTGCGCCCGTCCGGCCGGTGGTCATCCGGCCCATCGACGATCTCGGAGGCGATGTGTGAAACGTACGGCGGAGGTCGAGGACCTGCTGCGGCTGCACGCCCCGCAGGTCCTCGGCGCGCTGGTACGCCGTTACGGGCACTTCGACCCGGCCGAGGACGCGGTGCAGGAGGCGTCGATCGCCGCCGCCCGGCAGTGGCCCGAGCAAGGGATCCCGGACAATCCGCGCGGATGGCTGATCAGGGTGGCCTCCCGCCGGCTCGTGGACCGGCTGCGCAGCGACGAAGCCCGGCGGGTGCGCGAACAGGCAGCGGCGGCCCTCACCCCGCGCGACGCCTTCATCACCCCGCCGCCCGACGAGCCCGCGCCGGGCGGGAGCCGGGCACCGTCCGACGACGACACCCTCACCCTGCTCTTCCTGTGCTGCCATCCGGAGCTGGCCCCGGCCGCGCAGATCGCCCTCACGCTGCGGGCGGTCGGCGGACTGACCACCGCCGAGATCGCCCGCGCCCATCTGGTGCCCGAGGCGACGATGGCCCAGCGGATCAGCCGGGCGAAGCGCAAGGTGCGGGGCGCAGCGTTCGTCCAGCCGGAGCCGGCCGAACGCGACGAGCGGCTCGGTGCCGTGCTCCAGGTGCTCTACCTGATCTTCAACGAGGGCTACACGGCCACCGCCGGCCGTGCTCTGCACCGGGCCGATCTGGCCCGGGAGGCGATTCGGCTGACCCGTTCGGTGCGCCGGCTGCTGCCCCGGGACGGGGCGGTGACCGGGCTCCTGGCGCTGATGCTGCTCACCGATGCCCGCAGCGCCGCGCGCACCGGGCCGGACGGCGAGTTGGTCCCGCTCGACGAGCAGGACCGCACCCGGTGGGACCGGGCGGCCGTCACCGAGGGCGTCGCGCTGGTCGAGGAGGCGCTGCACCGAGGTCCGGCCGGGCCCTACCAGGTGCAGGCGGCCATCGCCGCGCTGCACGACGAGGCGGTCCGTGCCGAGGACACCGACTGGCCGCAGATCCTCGCGCTGTACGACGTCCTCGTGCGCCTCGCCCCCGAGCCGATGGCCGAGCTGGGCCGGGCCGTCGCTGTCGCGATGGTCCACGGACCGCGAGCCGGGCTGGCCGAGGCCGAGGCGCTCGGGGACCGACTCGTGGGAAACCACCGACTGGACGCCGTCCGCGCCCACCTGCTGGAACAGGCCGGTGACCCGGCCGGCGCCCGCGCCGCCTACCTCGCGGCAGCCGCCGCCACCCTGAGCATTCCCGAGGCCCGCTACCTGCACAGCCGCGCGGACCGGCTCGGAGGCTAGCGCGCAGCCGGTTGCCGGTTGCCGGTTGCGAGTTGCGAGTTGCGAGTTGCCGGGCTCAAGTCGCAGAGCGCAGGGCGCAATTCACAGGCCGCAGTGCAGGTAGCCGGGTGCCTGGCCGACGTACAGACCGCAGAGCGCGCACAGGGTCGGGCCGGCGCACAGGCCACAGAGTGCCGGCCGGCCGGTATACCTCCGTCCGATGTCACACTCCTGCCCCCGGCAACGCTCTCAGGGTGTAACCGCGACAGGAGGCACCTGATGTCCGACCCCGCCACCGGCCCCCGCCCCGGAACCGGCCCGGACTCCGGGCCCGGCGACGCCACCGATGTGTTCGTCGACCATCGCGAGCTGCTGTTCTCGCTCGTCTACAACATGCTCGGCGGCGTCGCCGACACGGAGGACGTCCTCCAGGAGACCTGGCTTTCCTGGACTGCCCGGAACGAGGCACCCGACGCGGAACGGATCGAGAGTCCGCGCGCCTACCTCGTACGGATCGCGGTGAACAAGGCACTCTCGCGCCAGGCCGCCATCAACCGCCGCCGCGAGACGTACGTCGGTACGTGGCTGCCTGAGCCGCTCGTCTCGGGCGCCGACGCCCCGCCGTCACCCGACGACGAGGCCGCCGAACGGGCGGAGCGGGCCGAGTCAGTGTCGATGGCGATGCTCGTCGTCCTGGAGACGCTGACCCCGCTGGAGCGCGCGGTCTTCGTGCTGCACGAGGTCTTCGGGTACGCGCACACCGAGACCGCGCAGATCCTGGGCCGCAGCCCCGCCGCCGTGCGCCAGCTGGCCCATCGTGCGCGCGACCACGTACAGGCCCGCCGGCCGCGCCACCGCCCCGACCCGCTGCTGCACCGGCGCGCCACCGAACACTTCCTGGACGCCGTGTTCGGCGGCGATCTGGCCGCCCTGATGCGGCTGCTCGCCCCCGATGTGACCCTCTGGGCCGACGGCGGCGGCAAGTCCCCGGCGGCCGGACCGCACCCGGTGCACGGCCGTGACAACGTCGCCCGGCTGCTGATCACCCGCGCCTCGCACCGCGACGGCCTGGAGATCGCCTACCGGCAGGTCAACGGTGACCCCGCGGCGGTCCTGTTCAGCGGTGACACCCCCTTCGCCGTGATGGTCCTCGACCTGACACCGGACGGCGAGCAGATCAGCGACATCTACAACGTCGCCAACCCCGACAAGCTGCCGCCGGCCGACCTCGGCTGAGCCGCCGGGAACCGGAAACCGGGAAACGGAAACCGGAAAACGGGAAGACAGGAGAACGGGAGAACATCATGTTGTTCGTCCTCTATACAACGGTCACCGTGCTGACCGCCGCGCTCAACACCATGTCGGCTGTGCTCGACTTCCGCCGCTACGAACCGATCCTCGTCAACATGGAGAAGGCAGGGGTGCCCGCCTCCTCGCTGTTCGGGCTGGGTGTGCTCAAGGCGGCCGGGGCCGCCGGGCTGCTCGTCGGCTTCGCCGTCCCGCTGATCGGCACGGCGGCCGCGGTGGGGCTGGCGCTGTTCTTCATCGGAGCCATCGGCGTCCACCTGCGCGCCCGCGACCACGGCTACTGGGTGCCCGGCTTCTTCCTCGTACTGGCCGTTGCCTCCCTGGTCCTGGGCGTGGCCCACCGAGGAGCTCTGTGACGGAGAAGGAACGAGTGAGTGAGTGAGGGAGGGAGGGAACGGGTGAGCGAGTGCATGCGTGCGTGCTTGCGTGCTTGCTTGCTTGCTTGCTTGCTTGCTTGCGGGGCGAACTCCTCCACAGGTGGCGGTGGACACCGGCAAACGGCTGCAATCGGGGGTCAACAGCTCCGCCAACGGTGATGGTGCTGGCCGTCACACCCCGCGCTCGCGATGATCGGGCCATGACCAAGAGCGACAACGCCCAGGACATCACCCTCCGGATCGCCCAGGAGCCGGAGGCGGACGAACTCCTCGGGCGCAGTCCGCTCGCCGCCCTGGTGGGCATGCTGCTGGACCAGCAGGTGCCCATGGAGTGGGCCTTCTCCGGCCCGTACACGCTGGCGCAGCGGATGGGCGGGACCGATCTGGACGCCCATGAGATCGCCACGTACGACCCCGAGGCGTTCGCCGAGCTCTTCATCGCCAAACCCGCGTTGCACCGCTATCCGGGCTCCATGGCCAAGCGCGTGCAGCAGCTGTGCCAGTACCTCGTGGCGCAGTACGACGGGGTCGCGAGCGCGGTGTGGCGCGATGCCGCCACCGGGGCCGAGCTGCGGAAACGTCTGAACGCCCTGCCCGGGTTCGGCACCCAGAAGGCGCAGATCTTCCTTGCGCTGCTGGGCAAGCAGTTCAACGTCTGCCCGCCGGGCTGGCGGGAGGCGGCGGGACCGTACGGGGAGGCCGGTTCGCACCGTTCGGTCGCCGACATCACCGGACCGGAGTCGCTCGCCGAGGTCCGCGCGTACAAGCAGGAGGCCAAAGCGGCCGCGAAGGCCGCCAAGGTGGCGGCCAAGGGTGTCAAGGGCAGGTGAGCCGGGCCCGGACGGGAGAGTCCCCCGGGGTCCCACGGAGTCCCCCGGAGTCGCCCGGCCGGGCAAGCACCGCTCGCACTACCCTTCGCGCCCCGGCGTGCGCTCCCCGCCGTGGTGTCACTCTGACTCATCACGGCCCCAATTCCGGAATGGACGCTTATATGCCGTCCCGGCCGACGTCGCAGTCCCGCCTCATGGCTGCGCCCGGCCGCTCTTGACCGGTAGGCTTTCCGTGTGATCTTCAAGCGCATCGGAAATGGGCAGCCCTATCCCGACCACGGCCGGGAAAGCACCCGGCAGTGGGCGGATGTCGCGCCGCGCCCGGTCCGCCTCGACCAGCTGGTGACCACGAAGGGCCAGCTGGATCTCGAAACCCTTCTCGCCGAGGACTCCACCTTCTACGGCGACCTGTTCGCGCACGTCGTGAAGTGGCAGGGCGACCTCTACCTGGAGGACGGACTGCACCGCGCGGTCCGCGCCGCGCTCCAGCAGCGCCAGGTACTGCACGCGCGCGTGCTCGAACTCGGCTGAGACACCACCTCGGTCACCACCGCAACCCGCGGGGTTCGTTCGGGTGCTTTCCCACTCGGACGGGTGCGATCCATTGATCATTTAGTAGGCATCATCACCAGGTCGCACTACGCTGCGCCCATGAGCATGCTCACTCCCCCCGGCATGGGCGGAAAATACCGCATCACGGGTGACAAGTACCCGCGCATGCGGCGCCCCCGCCGCCGCAGCAAACTGGTCCTCGCGGCCATCGCCTCCGTGGTCGCCCTAGGGCTGGCCGGATGGGGCACGCTGCAGCTCATCGATGTCTTCACGGGCGGCGACAGAACGGCCAGCGCCGCCGACCGCAAGGCGGACTGCCCGTCCGCCAAGCCGTCCGCACCCGCCAAGGTGCTGCCGAAGCCCGCGAAGATCAAGGTCAACGTCTACAACGCGACCCCGCGCGGCGGGCTCGCGAAGGCCGCGGCCGATGAGCTGAAGAAGCGCGGTTTCACGATCGGCAAGGTCGGCAACGCCTCGGCCGCGTTCGACAAGAAGGTCCCCGGGACCGCCATACTGCTGGGCGCCCCGACCGCGGTCAACGGCACCTTCCCGGTGCTCGGCACGCAGCTGCCGGGGGCCGCGACGAAGACCGACGCCCGCAAGAGCGCGGACGTCGATCTGATCATCGGTACGAAATTCAAGGCGTTCAGCACGCCTCAGGCGGCCTCCACCGCCCTGACCGCCCTCACCGAGCCGGCACCCGCGCCGTCCTCCTGCTGAGACCGCGCGGGCGCCCAGGAACGGCGCCCAGGGAGAGGTTGCAGGCCGGGAGAGGGCGCGGGGCTGGAAAGGGCAGGCCGGAGAGGGCCTAGTCGGCGGTGCCGTACATCCGGTCGCCCGCGTCACCGAGGCCCGGGACGATGTAGCCGTTCTCGTTGAGCCGCTCGTCGACCGAGGCGGTGACCACGGTGACCGGGGTCCCCGCCAGCTCGCGCTCCATCACCTCGACGCCCTCGGGCGCCGCGAGCAGCACGACGGCGGTGACATCGTCCGCACCGCGCTTGATCAGCTCCTGGATGGCCGCGACCAGCGTGCCGCCGGTGGCCAGCATCGGGTCCAGCACGTACACCTGGCGGCCCGAGAGGTCCTCCGGCATACGGGACGCGTACGTGGACGCCTGGAGCGTCTCCTCGTCGCGGATCATGCCCAGGAAGCCCACCTCGGCGGTCGGCAGCAGCCGCACCATGCCGTCGAGCATGCCCAGGCCGGCCCGGAGGATCGGCACGACCAGGGGCCGCGGATACGAGAGCTTCACACCGGTGGTGGGTGTCACCGGGGTCTCGATGTCGACCTGCTCGGTGCGCACATCGCGGGTGGCCTCGTACGCGAGCAGGGTCACCAGCTCGTCGGCGAGACGCCGGAAGGTCGGGGAGTCGGTGCGCTTGTCGCGCAGGGTGGTGAGTTTGTGCGCGACCAGCGGGTGGTCGACGACGTGGATCCGCATGGGACCAACAGTAGCCGCGCCTCCCGTACCCGTGCGCTGGCATCAACCACACGTTCGGGGGGAAGGTGGTGGCATACGGACCCAGCCTTGGGGTGATGAGCCGATGCCGGACGGGGCGCAGCAGAATCGGGACGGGGCGAGCCCGCTCGACCCGCAGGACCCGCAGGACCCGCAGGAGAGCGACGCGCAGCGCCGGAGGCGGCGCGCCCAGTTCCTCCGCGAGCTTCACGAGGCCAAGGCGCTGCGCGACCGGGTCCAGCCACGGCGGGTCAAGGCCGCCCGAATGCGCCAGGCCATGCGGATGCGGACGTTTCGCTGGTAGCCGTCCGGCCTGCGGAAGAACCCCCTGGTGGCGGTGTCCGGGAGAACTGATGGCCGACGCAACGTCCGAACTGCCCTCGTGAGGCCCTGGTTTCTGCCACGATTCCGATGGGCGGGACGCAGGGCAGCCGGACCACCGACTGCTCTCCCGCCGGACCGACACACCTAGGGTCTTTCGTTTGGATCAGGCCGGATCAGGGAGCGGGGCGAGATCCGGACGGCGGACCCCTAGACCAGTGGGAGAGTCACGGTGTACTTCGCCGCACTGCTCGCGCGCACCGAAGACGGGTGGGAAGCGAGCGACACGGATCTCGACGATGTGGAGACCCTGTCGGATCTGACGGATCTGGCCCGTGAAGCCTCGGTGGACGAGGACACGGTGCTCGTTTTCATCGAACAGGAGGACGCCTGGTTCGGCGTCATCCGGGTGGACGGTGAGGAGGACCCGCGCATCTACGTCTCGAACGCCTCCGCTGCCACCCGCTCCTCGTACGGGGAGATCCTGCTCACCGATGAACTGCTCGGCCGCGAACCCGGGGCCGAGGACTCGATTGCCGCCCTCGAAGAGCTCGTCGGCCTCGACGGTACGGAGGACGGCGAGCCGGACAACGCCCCCGGCAACAACAACGACGACACCGACGATGACGACGACGACGGACTCGACGCCGTACCGGCAGGTCCGCTCGGTGACACCGGGCTCCTGTCCGACCTCGGTCTCCCCGAGGCGGAGCTGCTGATGCTCCGGACGGACGCACTGGTGGAGATCGCGGACGCGCTGGGAGCGGCCGAGGTCCTGGAGACCGTCCGTTAAGGTCCGCGGGTGACCGAAGCACCGCACCCGCACGACCCGTCCCGATCCCACGATCCACCGCACGATCCACCGCACGACCCCGTACGGAACCCGTGGCGGGCGGCCATGCGCCGCGCCCTGGACGAGGCCGACCGGGCGGCGGCGGCCGGCGATGTGCCGGTCGGCGCCGTCGTCCTCGCCCCGGACGGCACACCGCTCGCCGCGGGGCACAACGAACGCGAGGCGGCCGGCGACCCGACCGCGCACGCCGAGATCCTGGCGCTCCGCCGGGCCGCCGAGGCGCTCGGCGAATGGCGGCTGTCCGGATGCACTCTGGTGGTCACCCTGGAGCCCTGCACGATGTGCGCGGGTGCGCTGGTGCAGTCCCGGGTCGCCCGGGTCGTCTACGGAGCCCGCGACGAGAAGGCCGGAGCGGCCGGCTCGCTCTGGGACGTCGTGCGCGACCGCCGGCTCAACCACCGCCCCGAGGTGATCGCCGGGGTCCTGGAGGACGACTGCGCGGCCCGTCTCACCACCTTCTTCCGCCACCGCTGACCTGGCGTCCACGCCTCGGCGCGGTGCCTCCGGCAATCGGATTTCGACGGACGGCCAGGATGGTCTAAGCTCTCTCTCGGTAGCGTGTCCGAGCGGCCGAAGGAGCTCGCCTCGAAAGCGAGTGTGGGGAAACTCACCGAGGGTTCAAATCCCTCCGCTACCGCTGACAACACCCCCCGCACCGTGGAGACACGGAGCGGGGGGTGTTCTGCTGTGCGCCCGCGCCGACGGCCGACGTGCGCCGACGCTCGGGGCGCCGTCCGTGGCCGCCGCTGTGTCGTGGGGCACGAAAACCCCGCATGCCGAGTGCCGTTGGTCGGGAAAAACGATGTGAGGGATACACTCGCGCCCGGCAACAGGGGGCCCCGGGGGCGGCGACCGCTCCG
>NZ_JBHXUW010000095.1:0-19385 GCF_042672475.1 Streptomyces sp. NPDC127177 | reverse complement strand
TGGGCCGGGTTCTACGAGGGTTCGGGTGCTCGCCGTGTCGATCTGCCGACTTATGCCTTCCAGCGTGAGCGGTACTGGATGGAGTCGGAGCTCGGTGGCAACGACCCCGGCCAACTCGGCCTGGGCTCCACCGACCACCCACTCCTCGGCGCGGCGCTCACTCTTCCCGGTGCGGACGGGCCCGTACTGACGGGTCGGCTTTCCCTCGACAGTCAGCCGTGGCTTGCCGACCACCGGATGGGCGCGGCCGTACTGTTTCCGGGGTCGGGCCTGGTGGAGCTGGCGCTCTGCGCCGGCGCGCAGGTCGGTTGCGACGTGCTCGACGAGCTGACCCTGCAGGCGCCCCTGGTGCTTCCGCCCCACGGCGGCGTTCAGGTCCGGGTCCTGGTCGGGGCCGATGACGGCACCGGTGCCAGAGGCGTCGCCGTGCACGCGCGGCACGAGGACGACGAAGTGGGCGAGGCGCCCTGGACCCTGCACGCCGACGGTGTGCTGCTGCCGGACGCGGCGGCACCCGCCCCCGGCACCACCAGCTGGCCCCCGGAGGGTGCCGTACCTCTCGAACTGAGCGATGTCTACGGGCGGTTGGACGACCAGGGGTATGGCTACGGCCCAGCGTTCCAGGGGCTCGTCGCGGCCTGGCGGCGTGGCGACGAGATCTTCGCGGAGGTGGCCCTGCCCGAGGCGGAGGCAGCCGGTGCCGAGCGCTTCGGCCTGCACCCCGCCCTCCTCGACGCCGCACTGCACGCCTCACTCCTGGACGGGTCCGAAGCGATGCCCGGCGACGAGGGGAAGACGCGGCTTCCCCTCGCTTGGAAGGGCGTCCGTCTCCACGCGACCGGTGCATCCGGACTCCGGGTGCGGATCGCACCATCAGGCGCCGACAGCATCACGGTGGACGGTGCCGACACGGAAGGACGCCCGGTGTTCTCCGTGGGCGCCCTCGTCACCAGGCCGGTCCCCGTCGCGGCCACCGGCGGGACCGCACAGCACGGATCCCTGTACTCGGTACGGTGGACGCCGCTCGCACAGGCTCCCGCCCCGGCCGCGCCCAAGGCTGCCACCGTGCCCTGGGACGACCGCAACAGTGCCTCCGTGCCCGAGGCCGCCGTCCTCGTCTGGGAATGTCCGCCGTCGGCCGGCGACGTGGTGTCCGGGGCCCACGAACTGACGGCCCGCGCGCTCGCGGTCGTACAGGAGTGGCTCACTGAAGAGCGGTTCGCTTCCACCGCACTGCTCGTGGTCACCAGGGGAGCAGTCGCCCTGCCGGGCGAGACGCTCAGGAATCCGGCGTCCGCGGCCGTCGCCGGTCTCGTACGGTCCGCCCAGACGGAGAACCCCGGGCGGATCCTGCTGACCGACACCGGCACCGGCGTCGACACCTTTGCGCACGTCGCCGCGCTGGCCGCCTCCGGCGAGCCCGAGGCGGCCGTCCGGGAAAGCGGTGTCTGGGTGCCCCGGCTGGTCCGCGTCCCTCCCACGCCGCATCCGTCCGATGCCGCGCCACGGTCCCCGTTCGGCGGCGGCGATGCGACCGTCCTGGTCACCGGCGGTACGGGCACCCTCGGCGCTCTCGTCGCACGTCACCTCGTCACCGTTCACGGGGTCAGGCGTCTCGTCCTCACCGGCCGCCGCGGACCGGACGCACCGGGAGCCGCCGAGCTGCGCGCCGAGCTTGTGGGCCTGGGCGCCGATGTCACCGTCGCAGCGTGCGACCTCGCCGACCGGGAGGCCGTCCGCGCCCTGCTGGAACAGCACCCGCCGACAGCGGTCGTGCACTGTGCCGGGGTACTGGACGACGCCACCCTCGGCTCGCTCACCGCCGTCCAGCTGGACCGCGTACTGAGGCCGAAGGCCGACGCGGCGTGGAACCTGCATGAACTGACGAGCCATCTGGACCTGTCGGCGTTCGTCCTCTTCTCGTCCGTCGCGGGCGTTCTCGGTAATCCGGGGCAGGCCAACTACGCCGCGGGGAACGCCTTCCTCGACGCCCTCGCCGCCGTGCGGCAGGGGCTCGGTCTTCCCGGCCAGTCGCTCGCCTGGGGCCTGTGGGCCGACGGCGACGGTATGGCGAGCGGGCTGGACAGTACCGACTTGCGACGTATGAGCCGATCCGGTGTGGAACCCCTCGCTCCCGAACACGCACTGGCGCTGCTGGACGCGGCCGGTCAGTCGGACGACGCACTGCTTCTCCCGCTCCGTCTCGACCTCAGGGCCCTGCGGGCGGCCGAACCGCCGTCCTCGATCCTCTCCGGGCTCGTGCGCCGCAAGGCGCGCGCCGCGTCCGGCGACCGGGCAGGCTCCGCTCAGCAGCCTCGCTCGTCCTTCGCCGCGCTGGCGCCGAAGGAGCGGCTGCGGGCCCTGCTCGACCTCGTGCGGGCCCAAGTGGCAGCCGTGCTCGGCCACGGGGCGGCGGCCGACGTGGCACCCGACCGGGCCTTCACCGAGATCGGTTTCGACTCCCTGACCGCGATGGAGCTGCGCAACCAGCTTGCCTCCGCCACCGGGATGCGACTGCCCGCCACTCTGGTGTTCGACCACCCCAACGCCCGTGCCGTAGCCGGACACCTGGGCTCCTTGTTCGCGGGGGACAGCACCACCGCAGCCGTTGCGGTCGCCGCGCCGTCCGCCGACGACGACCCCGTCGTCATCGTCTCCATGGCCTGCCGCTACCCGGGCGGGGTGCGCTCGCCCGAGGACCTGTGGCGGCTCGTCGACGACGGAGTCGATGCCATCACCGAGTTCCCCAGCAACCGGGGCTGGGACCTGGAGCGGCTCTACGACCCCGAGTCCACCCGGCCCGGCACCTGCTACGTACGCCACGGGGGATTCCTGCACGACGCCGCAGACTTCGACCCCGGATTCTTCGGGATCAGCCCGAACGACGCACTGACCAGCGACCCGCAGCACCGGCTGATGCTGGAGGTCGCGTGGGAGGCGATGGAGCGGGCGACGATCGATCCACTGTCGCTCAAGGGCACCGCGACCGGTGTCTTCACCGGCACGATGTACCACGACTACGCGGGCAACAGCGCCGCCGGATCGCTCGGCCCCGGCCGCGTCTCGTACACCTTCGGTCTCGAAGGGCCCTCGCTGGCCGTGGACACCGCGTGCTCGTCGTCCCTGGTCGCGCTGCACCTGGCCGCGCAAGCCGTCAGGTCGGGCGAGTGCGGGCTGGCCCTGGTCGGCGGTGTGACCGTGATGTCGACGCCCGAGACGTTCATCGAGTTCGCCCGGCAGCGCGGACTGTCCCGCGACGGCCGGTGCCGCTCGTTCTCGGCGGCCGCCGACGGCGCCGCCTGGTCCGAGGGCGCGGGCATGCTCGTCATCGAGCGGCTGTCGGAAGCCCGCCGGAACGGGCACCCCGTGCTCGCCGTGCTGCGGGGCAGTGCCGTCAACCAGGACGGTGCCAGCAACGGGCTCATGGCCCCCAACGGCCCGTCCCAGCAGCGCGTCATCCGACAGGCGCTCGCGAACGCGGGTCTCGGCACCGCCGATGTGGACGCGGTCGAGGCCCACGGCACCGGGACCACCCTGGGCGACCCCATCGAGGCCCAGGCCCTGCTCGCCACCTACGGCCAGGACCGGCCCGACGGCCGGCCGCTGTACCTCGGCTCGATCAAGTCGAACATCGGGCACGCCCAGGCCGCCGCCGGTATCGCCGGGGTGATCAAGATGGTCGAGGCGATGCGGCACGGCGTCCTGCCGACCTCCCTCCACCTCGACGAGCCCTCCTCCCAGGTCGACTGGGAGACGGGCGATGTCTCTCTGCTGTCGGCGCCCCGTCCGTGGCCCGAACTGGACCGACCGCGCCGCGCCGGCATCTCGTCGTTCGGTATCAGCGGCACCAACGCCCACGTGATCATCGAGGCGCCGGCGGCCGACGGAGAGGCGACGACCCCCGACGCCGTAACCGGAACACCCCCGGAGGCCGGGGCGAGGGGGCACGCCGCACCCCCTGTGCCCGTCGCCGCCGAGCCCGCCCCCGCCGAGCCCGTCGCCCCCGTTCCGTGGCTCCTGTCGGCCCGTGACCCCGAGGGCACAGCCCGCCAGGCCGGACGGCTGCTGGCCCATCTGGACGCCCGGCCCGGCGCGAGCACACTCGACGTCGCCCACTCCCTGGCCACCACCCGCACCCCGCTGGAACAGCGCGCCGCGCTCCTGGTCACCGACCGGGCGCAGGCCCTGCGCGACCTGGCCGTGCTGGCGGACGGCGGCACCGTTCCCTCGCTCGTGGCGGCACCGGACACCGGACGCTCCGGTGGCGGGCCGACCGCCTTCCTCTTCTCCGGTCAGGGCTCCCAGCGCCTCGGAATGGGACGGCGGCTCCACCGCCTCCACCCCGTCTTCGCCCAGGCCTTCGACGAGGCCGTCGCGGCGCTCGACGTCCACCTCGACCGGCCGCTCGCCGCGATCGTCGACGAGGACGAGACCGCCCTGAACCGCACCGGGTACACGCAGGCGGCACTGTTCGCCTTCGAGGTGGCGCAGTTCCGGCTCCTGGAGTCCTGGGGCGTCCGCCCCGACTTCCTCGCAGGCCACTCCATCGGAGAGCTGGTCGCCGCCCACGTCTCCGGCGCCCTGTCACTTCCGGACGCCGCACGACTGGTCGCCGCGCGTGGCCTGCTGATGCAGGCGCTGCCGGAGGGCGGAGGGATGGCCGCACTGCGGGCGAGCGAGGAAGAGGTGGCACCGCTCCTCAACGGCGAGGTCGCCGTCGCCGCCGTCAACGGACCCGAGTCCGTCGTCGTGTCCGGCACCGTCGCCGCCGTACGTGCCGTGACGGACCACTTCGAGGCCCTGGGCCGCTCGGCCAAACCGCTGCGGGTGTCGCACGCGTTCCACTCACCGCTGATGGAACCCATGCTGGCCGACTTCGCACGCGTGGCCGCCGGGATCACGGTGGCCGAGCCGTCCGTCCCGCTCGTCTCCACCCTGACCGGACGCGCCGTGAGCGCCGCCGACCTCGCGGACCCCGCCCACTGGGTCAGGCACGTGAGGGAGACCGTACGGTTCGCCGACGCCGTACACACCCTGGACAAGGAGGGCGTCACCACATACCTGGAGATCGGTCCGGACGCCGCTCTGTCGGCCCTCGGCCCCGCCTGCCTGCCCGAGACCACCACCGCCGCGTTCCTGCCGCTCTCCCGCCGTGACCGCGACGAGGCTGCCGAACTGACGGGAGCCCTGGCACTCGCCCACGTACGCCATGTTCCGGTCGACTGGGCGGAGTTCTTCGCCGGCAGCGGAGCGAACCGCGTCGACCTGCCGACGTACGCGTTCCGCCGCGAGCCGTTCTGGGCGCTCCCCGAACGGTCCGGGGCCGACCTGACCGCCGCCGGGCTCGGCGGCACGGAACACCCGCTGCTCGGCGCGGTCGTGGCGCTCCCCGACGGCGGTGCCGTTCTGACCGGCAGGCTGAACCGCTCCGAACTGCCCTGGCTCGACGACCACGACCTGCTGGGGACGCCCGTCCTGCCGGCCGCGGCATTCGCCGACCTCGCGCTGAGCGCCGGAACGGAGACGGGCTGCTCCCGTCTGGACGAGCTGACCGTGACGGCGCAGCTGCCGCTGCCGGCCGCCCCCGGAGCCGCCCTGCGGGTCACCGTCGGAGCACACACGGACGACGGCCGCCGTACGGTCGACATCCACTCGCGGACACAGGGTTCGGTGCCGGAAGGTGACGACGCGGCCTGGATCCTGCATGCGCGGGGCGTACTCGCCCCGCCGTCCGCCGAACCGTCCGAGGCGACGACCGCGTGGCCGCCGCCCGGCGCCACCCCGGTGGACACGGGCACCCTCCACGACCGGCTGTTCGCCCTCGGCCATGGACACGGCCCGGCCTTCCGCACCCTCGACGCCGCCTGGCGGCGCGGTGACGAGCTCTTCGGTGTCGCCGTGCTCGACGAGAGCGAGGCCCGCGAGCCGTGCGCGCTGCACCCGGCGCTGCTCGACGCCGCCGTCCAGCTGGCCCGCTTCGGGGCCTCGACAGGCGGCGCGGAGACAGCCGACGAGGCGCCGCCGCTGACCCCCGGGACCTGGACCGGCGTACAGGTGCACCGCACCGGCGCGACCGAACTGCGGATACGGGTCCGGCCGACCGGCCCGGACCGTGCGTCCTTCGACCTCGCGGACGGCCAGGGGCGGCCCGTACTGACCGTCGAGGACATCGCCTGGAAGCCGGTGGACCCGGCCGAACTGACCGCAGGCGCACCCATCGGCGCGCTGTACCGGCTGGAGTGGACGCCCGCGCCCGTGGACATCGCCGACCTCGGATCACGGACCGCCGTGCTCTCCGCCGCCGGCCCCCTGGACGACCCGCGCACCGGCCTCCCCTTCCCCGCCTTCGACCCGCGCGACCCGGGGGACGGGGACGCCCCCGACTTCGTCCTGCTGCCCCTGGCCGGACCGGCCGCCGGCGCCACCGCCGACGTACCGGACGCCGTGCGCACGCACAGCGCCGAAGTCCTGGAACACATGCGGGAGTTCCTCTGCCACGTGCCGGACGGATACGGGCCCAGGCTGGTCGTCGTCACCCGGTACGCCGTCGCGGCCGGGGACGAGGCACCGGACGTGCGGCACGCCGCGGTGTGGGGCCTCGTCCGGGCGGCACAGAGCGAGCATCCCGGACGGTTCGTCCTCGCCGACGTGGACGGGCTGGACACCTCGGCGAGCACCCTGCCGGACGCCCTCGCCACCGGCGCGGACGAACTCGCCGTCCGGGGCGGCACCGTACTCCTCCCGAGGCTGGCCCCGGCAGAACCGGGCGGCGAGGCGGGCGCCGTCCGCGCCGGAGGAACAGTGCTCGTCACCGGTGGACTCTCCGCGGCGGGCGCCGGACTGGTCCGCCACATAGTCGCCTCGCACGGAGCCACCCGCGTCCTCGTCGCCGGCGGCGCCACCGCACCCGGAGCCACGGACACGCTCACGGACGGCACCGACACCGAACTCGTCGTCAGCGGCTGCGACCCCGCCGACCGCGACGCACTCGCCGCTCTGGTGGCCCGCCTCCAAGGCAGCAGCCGGCCGCTCACCGCCGTCGTCCACACGGGCCCATCCGGGGAGAACACCCCGGTCGGCGAACTCACCCCGCACCTCATCGACGAAGCCCTGCACCGGCATGCCGAAGCCGCCTGGAACCTGCACGGACTCACCACGGACCTCGACCTGTCGGCCTTCGTCCTGCTCACCTCGACCCATGGACTCGTCCACGGAGCCGGCGAGGCCCACAACGCCGCCGCACACACCTTCCTGGACGCCCTCGCCCAGCACCGGCACAGCCTCGGTCTCACCGCCACGGCCCTCGCGCTCGGCCCCGGGGCCGCCACCAACGGCCCCGCGGACCTGGACGGATCCCACGAAACCGGTACCGGGCTCCTGCCGCTGACCGCCGAGCGCACCACCGCCCTTCTCGACGACGCACTGCGCACCCGGTCCGCCTCGCTGCTCGCCCTCCACCCCGACCAGGCCGTCCTGCGCTCCCTGACCGGGCAGCTGCCGCCCGTACTCGAAACCCTCGTCCGCGTCCCCGGCCGCCCCGGAACCCGTCCGGGCACCGGCCTCTCCGCCGCGGCCGATCTGCACCGCCGCCTCGCCGGACGGAGCGAGGACGAACGCGGCCGCATCCTGCTGGAGCTGGTCCGCTCACACGTCGCCACCCTGCTCGGCCACCTCACCCCCGAGGCGGTCGGCGCCGACCGGGCCTTCCAGGACCTCGGATTCGACTCACTGGCCGCAGTCGAACTACGCCGCCGACTCGGCAGTGCCACCGGGCTCAGCCTTCCGGCCAGCCTTGTCTTCGACCATCCGGACTCCCGGGCCGTCGCGGCGCACCTCACCGGACTGATCGGCGACGGATCCGACGAACAGGACGCGTCCGAGGCCCTGTTGGGCATGCTCGACCAGCTCGACGCGACCCTCGCCACCACACGGCCCGACGACGCCTGGGACCACCCCCGCATCACCTCCCGGCTGGAAGCGCTGCTGCGCCGCTGGCAGGACACGCACGGCGAGGGCCCCGACCGCACCGGGCACGAGGACGCCGCCCTCGACTCGGTCACCGACGACGAACTGTTCGACGTACTGGACCAGGAGATCGGACTCCTCTAGCCCCCACACCGACAGGCACGCCGGGCCGGACGGCGCCGCCCCGACAGGGCCCTGGCACCCGCCGGGAGCCCCTCCGGCACCGCCCCGAAACTCTGCCCCGTCGCGCACACACCACTGGTCACGGCCCGGACCCGCCCGGCACGGCCGACACCCGCACCGAGATTGGTTGAGGTACAGATGGCAACCCAGGACAAGCTTCGCGACTACCTCCAGCGGGCCACGGCCGACCTGCGGCAGGTGAAGCGCCGTCTGCGGGAAGCGGAGGCCAAGGAGCACGAGCCGATGGCGATCGTCGGCATGAGCTGCCGGTACCCCGGCGGTGTGACCTCCCCCGACCAGCTGTGGGAACTCGTGGCCGAAGGCCGGGACGGCATCACGGGCTTCCCCGTCAACCGCGGCTGGGACGTCGAGGGGCTGTACGACCCCGAGCCCGCCACCCCCGGGCACACGTACGCACGCGAGGGCGGATTCCTCCACGAGGCCGACCGGTTCGACGCGGACTTCTTCAGGATGAGCCCCAAGGACGCCCGTGAGACCGACCCTCAGCAGCGCCTGCTGCTCGAGACGTCATGGGAGGCTCTGGAGGACGCCGGAGTGGACCCGCTCTCCTTGAAGGGCTCCCTCACCGGTGTCTTCGCCGGGGTCGTCTACCACGACTACGCCACCGACGGCGGCACAGGCGGTCTGGCCAGCGTCGCTTCAGGACGCGTCTCCTACACCCTCGGACTCCAGGGCCCGGCCGTGACCGTGGACACCGCGTGCTCGTCCTCCCTCGTCGCGCTCGACTGGGCGGTCAAGTCCCTGCGCACCGGCGAGTGCGACCTCGCCCTGGTCGGCGGCGTCACCGTGATGGCCACACCCACCTCCTTCGTCGGCTTCAGCCAGGAACGTGGCCTCGCCCCCGACGGCCGCTGCAAGTCCTTCGCGGCGGCAGCCGACGGCACCGGCTGGGGCGAAGGCGTCGGCATGCTCGTCGTCGAACGGCTCGTGGACGCCCGGCGCAACGGACACCGGGTGCTCGCCGTGGTCCGTGGCACCGCCGTCAACTCCGACGGGGCCAGCAACGGCCTCACCGCGCCCAACGGCCCGGCACAGCAACGGCTCATTCACCAGGCCCTCGCCGCCGCCCAGCTCACCGCCGGCCAGGTGGACGCGGTCGAGGCCCATGGCACCGGCACGACACTCGGCGACCCGATCGAGGCGCAGGCCCTGCTCGCCACGTACGGTCAGGGCCGCCCCGCCGACCAGCCGCTGTACCTGGGCTCGGTCAAGTCGAACATCGGGCACGCCCAGGCCGCGGCGGGCGTCGGCGGAATCATCAAGATGGTGCAGGCCATGCGCCACGGCATCCTGCCCCGCACCCTCCACGTGGACGCGCCGACACCGAACGTCGACTGGTCCAAGGGCAACATCTCCCTGCTCACCGAGGCCATCGCCTGGCCCGACCTGGGGCGCCCCCGCCGCGCCGCCGTATCCGCCTTCGGGCTCAGTGGCACCAACGCCCACGTCATCATCGAGGAGGCACCGGCGGCCGAGGAGGGCGAAGAAGAGGCCCCGCCCGCCGTGGCAGCCTCGCTGGTTCCGCTGCCGCTCTCGGCCAAGACCCCCGAGGCTCTCAGGGCGCAGGCGGGTCGTCTGCTCGCTCATGTGGAGGCGAATCCGGAGGTTTCGCTGCTGGACGTCGGCTTTTCGCTGGGGACGGCACGTGCGGTGCTGGATCACCGTGCGGTGGTGGTGGGTGCGGATCGTGGTGCGGTGGTGCGTGCGTTGTCGGATGTGGTGGCGGGTCGCGAGTGTGCGGATGTCGTCACGTCTGCGGGTGCTTCCGTGGAGGGGCTCACGGCGTTCCTGTTCACGGGTCAGGGTGCGCAGCGGTTGGGGATGGGCCGTGAGTTGTACGGTGCGTTCCCGGTGTTCGCGGAGGCGTTCGACGCGGTGCTGGCGGAGTTGGATGTGCGGTTGGGTGTGGGTCTGCGTGGGGTGGTGTGGGGTGAGGATGCCGAGCTGCTGAACGGGACGATGTTCGCCCAGGCCGGCCTGTTCGCGGTGGAGACCGCCCTGTTCCGGCTGCTGGAGTCGTGGGGCGTGCGTCCGGACTTCCTGGTGGGGCATTCCGTCGGTGAGATCGCGGCGGCGCACGTCGCAGGAGTGCTGTCGTTGGCCGACGCGGCTGAACTCGTCGTGGCACGTGGCCGGTTGATGCAGGAACTCCCGGCGGGCGGGGTCATGGTGGCGGTGGCCGCGTCGGAGGACGAGGTCGTGCCGTTGCTCGGAGAAGGGGTGGCGCTGGCGGCGGTGAACGGTCCGTCCGCCGTGGTGGTGTCGGGGGCGGAGAAGGAGACCCTCGCCCTCGCGGAGCACTTCACCGCCCTCGGACGTCGTACGAAGCAACTGAAGGTGTCGCACGCCTTCCACTCGCCTCTCATGGAGCCCATGCTCGACGCGTTCCGGGAAGTCGCCGCCCGGATGACGTATCAGGCACCCCGGCTGCCCGTCGTCTCCAACGTGACGGGCCGGCTCGCCGGACCGGACGAACTGACCTCGCCCGACTACTGGGTACGCCACGTCCGTGAAGCGGTCCGATTCCGCGACGGAGTACGCACCCTGCACGACGAAGGCGTCCGGGTTCTCCTGGAGATCGGCCCGGACGCCGCACTCACGCCCATGGCGGCCGACTGCCTGACAGCCGCCGACGACGCCCTGTGCGTTCCCGCCCTGCGCCGCGAACGCGACGAGGTACGCACCCTCACCACTGCGGTGGCCCACGCCCACGCGCACGGCAGCGTCGTCGACTGGAGCGGCTTCTTCGCCGGCCGGGGAGGTCAGCGGACCCCCCTCCCCACCTACCCCTTCCAACACCGCAGTCACTGGCTGGAGCGCACCGAGAGCCCGGCCACCACCGGCCGGGGCGCCGACCCGGCCGGGGCCGCCTTCTGGGAGGCCGTCGAGCGCCAGGACGTCGCCGCCCTCGCCGACAGGCTCGCGGTCACCGAGACCGCGCTCGGAGAGGTACTGCCCGCGATGGCACGGTGGCGCCGCCTCCACCAGGAGCGGGCCGCTCTCGACAACCTCCGCTACCGCGTCGTCTGGCATCCCGTCACCACACCGGCCGCCTCCGCCACCGCGCTCGACGCCCCCTGGCTCGTCGCCGTCGCCGAAGGACAGGCCGATGCCCCCCTGGTCACCGCGATCCTGGCCGCTCTCATCGAACGCGGCGCCTCCCCGCACGTCATCGAAGCGGTCCCCGGACAGAGCCGCGCCGACCTCGCCGCCCGGCTCGCCGCACAGCCGTCCGCCGGCGTCCTGTCCCTCCTCGCCCTCGACGACCGCACCGAACCCGGACACCCGCACCTCACCCGGGGCCTCACCGCCACCGTCGCCCTCACCCAGGCCCTCGCCGACACCCCGGACGCCCCCCGGCTCTGGTGCGCCACCCGGTCAGCCGTCGCCGCCCTCCGCTCCACCGAGCTGACCGCCCCGGAACAGAGCCAGCTCTGGGGCCTCGGCGGCGGCCTCGCCCTCGACCACCCCGACACCTGGGGCGGCACCGTCGACCTCCCCGCAGAACCGGGCCCCACCGACCTGCACCGGCTCTGCGACGTGCTCTCGGGTGCCACCGGCGAGGACGCCGTCGCCCTGCGCGCCGACGGCATCCTCGCCCGCCGGCTGGTCCGCGCCCCCCTGGGCGACCGGACCCCGCCCCGGGCCCGCCCGTCCCACGGCACGGCACTGGTCACCGGCGGCACCGGCGGCCTCGGCGCCCACGTGGCCCGGATGCTCGCCGCCGACGGCATCCAGCACCTGCTGCTCCTCAGCCGGCACGGCGACGCGGCCGACGGCGCCCGCGAACTGGCCGCCGAACTGGAGGCTTCCGGCACCCGGGTGACCCTCGCGGCCTGCGACGTCACCGACCGCACCGCACTGGCCCGGGTCATCGACGCCATACCCGGGGAACTGCCCCTGACGACCGTCGTGCACGCCGCCGGAGCAATGCAGCGCATGGCACCGCTCACCGAACTCACCGAGGAGGAGTTCGCCGCCGTCGGCCACGCGAAGATCACCGGCGCCCAGCACCTCGACGACCTCCTCGGCGATCGCCCCCTCGACGCCTTCGTGCTCTTCTCCTCCGGCGCCGCCGTCTGGGGGAGCGCAGGGCAGGCCGCCTACGCCGCGGCCAACGCCCACCTCGACGCCCTCGCGCACCGTCGCCGCGCCCGCGGACTCACCGCCACGTCCGTGGCCTGGAGCTCCTGGCAGGGCGGCATGGTGGACGCCGAACTCAGCGCCGTGATGGAGCGCATCGGCGCACCGGCCATGGACCCCCACCTCGCCATCGGCGCACTGAGGCAGGCCCTGGAACACGACGAGAGCCACCTGGTGGTCGCCGAGTTCGACTGGTCCCGGTTCGCCCCCACGTACACGCTCGCCCGCCCCCGCCCGCTCCTCGCCGCGCTCGACGAGGTGACGGAGATCCTCTCCGCCGGGCCGGGCTCCGAGGCCGCCGACGCGGACGGCCTGACGGCACGGCTCGCCGTCCTCTCCGTCGCCGAGCGCGGCCGAGCACTCCTCGACCTCGTACGGACGCGCGTCGCCGCCCTGCTCGGTTACGAGACGGCCGCCCAACTCGATCCGCAACGGGCCTTCGAGGACCTCGGTTTCGACTCCGTCGCCGCCGTGGAACTCCGCCAGGCCCTGACCGCCGCCACCGGCACCCAGTTGCCCGCGACGCTGGTCTTCGACTACTCCACCCCCACCGCCCTCGCCGATCACCTGCACACCAGGCTCTTCCCCGACAGCGACGACACCGCGACGCCGATCCTCGCGGAGGTCGACCGGTTCGAGGAACTCGTCGGGGCGCTGGACATCGAGGAGATCCGCAGCAGCCGCATCACCTCACGGCTGCAGACCCTCCTCGACACACTGACCACCCTCCAGAGCGGCGAAACGGGGACGGCCGCCGCCCGGGACTCGCTCGACGACGCCTCCGCCGACGACGTCCTCGCCTTCATCGACCAGGAACTCGGCCTCGCCTGACACGGGCACGCTGCCGGCATCTGACCCAAAGGACTCGGTGAGACCGATATGGCCAACGACGAGAAGATCCTCGACTACCTCAAAAAGGTGACCGCCGACCTGCACCGCACCCGGCGCCGCCTCCAGGACGCCGAGGCCGCCGCGCAGGAACCCATCGCCATCGTGGCCATGGGCTGCCGGTTCCCCGGCGGTGTGACCACCCCGGAAGACCTGTGGCAGCTGGTCGCCGAGGGTCGCGACGCCGTGTCGGGCATGCCGGACGACCGCGGCTGGGACCTCGAACAGCTCATGGGCGACGACGCCTCGCAACCGGGCACCAGCTATGTGCACCAAGGCGGATTCCTGCAGGGCGCAGGCGACTTCGACGCCGGGTTCTTCGGTCTCAGCCCCATGGAGGCGGAGGCGACCGACCCCCAGCAGCGACTCACCCTCGAAGTCGCCTGGGAGGCCTTCGAACGCGCGGGGATCGCCCCCGAGACCCTGCGCGGCGGCCGGGTCGGCGTCTACATGGGCTCCGGCATCCAGGACTACGGAGACTTCCCCGAAGGCGTGCCCGAAGCCGTCGAGGCCTACATGGCCACCGCGCGGGCCGCCTCCGTCATCTCCGGCCGCATCTCCTACACCCTCGGCCTCGAAGGCCCGTCCTTCACCGTGGACACCGCCTGCTCGTCCTCGCTCGTCGCCCTCCACCTCGCCGCACAGGCCCTGCGCCAGGACGAATGCAAGCTCGCCCTGGCCGGCGGCGTCATGGTCATGTCGACACCTGCGCCCTTCGTCGCCTTCAGCAAGCAGCGCGGCCTCGCACCCGACGGCCGGTGCAAGGCGTTCTCCGACAACGCCGACGGCACCGGCTGGGCCGAGGGCGCGGGCATCGTCCTGCTGGAACGCCTCTCCGACGCCCGCCGCAACGGACACCCCGTTCTCGCCGTCGTACGCGGATCCGCGATCAACTCCGACGGCGCATCCAACGGCCTCACCGCGCCCAGCGGCCCGTCCCAGCAACGCGTCATCCGCCAGGCCCTCGCCAACGCACGCGTACCCGGCGCCCATGTCGACGTCGTCGAGGCGCACGGCACCGGCACCACACTCGGCGACCCGATCGAGGCACAGGCCCTGCTCGCCACCTACGGACAGGACCGCACCGCCGAGCAGCCGCTGCGGCTGGGCTCGCTCAAGGCAAACATCGGCCACGCCCAGGCGGCGGCGGGCGTCGGCGGCGTCATCAAGATGGTCATGGCCCTGCGCAACGGCCTGCTGCCCAGGACCCTGCACGCCGACGAGCCCTCCACCCACGTCGACTGGACCTCCGGCAACGTCAGCCTGCTCACCGAGGCCGAACCCTGGGAGCGCAACGGGCACCCGCGGACCGCCGGCATCTCGGCCTTCGGGCTCAGCGGCACCAACGTCCACGTGATCCTCCAGGAGGAGCCCGCGCAGGAAGCCGCCGAGGAAAGCGCGACGGAGGGCCGCGACAACGGCACCGGTGCGACCACCGGGACGAGCACGGAACAGACCGGGGGACAGCAGGCCACGAACGGCAGAAGGGCCCCCTTCGTCACGCCCGTCGTGCCGTACCCCGTCTCGGGACGCAGCGCCGCGGGCCTGCGCGCCCAGGCGGAGCGGCTGGCCTCCTTCGTACGGGACGGGGCCGGCGCCGCCGCCCGGCCGCAGGACATCGGCCACGCCCTGGTTGCCACCCGCTCCGCGTTCGAGCACCGTGCGGTCGTCCTCGACACCCCGGCCCCCTCGGGCACGGACAGCGCCGGCGACACCACCCCCCTGCTCACCGGCCTGGACGCACTCGTGGACGGCGCCAAGGCGCCGCACGTGGTCCGAGGCACCGCCACCGGCCCCGCCCAGGTCGCCTTCGTCTTCCCCGGCCAGGGCTCCCAGTGGGTCGGCATGGCCGTCGAACTCCTCGAAAGCTCCCCGGTGTTCGCCGAACGCATGCGGGAGTGCTCCACCGCGCTGGCCCCCTTCACCGACTGGGACCTGCTCGACGTCGTCCATCAGCGCCCGGGAGCGCCCACCTTCGACGAGGTCGATGTCGTCCAGCCGGTCCTGTGGGCCGTCATGGTCTCCCTCGCGGGTCTCTGGCGCGCGTGCGGCGTGGAGCCCGCCGCCGTGGTCGGCCACTCCCAGGGGGAGATCGCCGCCGCCTGCGTCGCCGGAGCGCTCTCGCTGGAGGACGGCGCCCGCGTCGTCGCACTCCGCAGCAGGATCATCCGCCAGGACCTCGCCGGACGCGGCGGCATGATGTCGGTCGCGCTGCCCGCCGACGAGGCCGAGACCGTGATGCGCGGCTGGGGCGACAGGCTTCAGCTCGCCGTGGTGAACAGCCCCGCCTCCACCGTCGTGTGCGGTGAGAAGGAGGCGCTCGACGAGATGTACGCCCACCTGGAGGCACAGGGCGTACAGGCCCGCCGGATTCCCGTGGACTACGCCTCCCACTCGGTCTTCGTCGAGGAGATACGCGACCGCCTGCTGGCCGAGATCGCCGAGGTGACACCCCGCCCGTCCACCATGACCTTCTACTCCACGGTCACCGGCGGCCCCCTTGACACCACCGCGCTCGACGCCGGCTACTGGTACGAGAACCTGCGCCGCACCGTGCGCTTCGAGGCCACCACCCGGGCCATGCTCGACGACGGTTTCACCCTCTTCGTCGAGTCCAGCCCGCACCCGGGCCTCTTCATAGCCCTCGGCGAGACGGTCACCGCAGCGTCGGCCGACGCCACCGCCGTCGGATCGCTGCGCCGGCACAGCGGCGACCCGGCCCGGTTCGCCCTGTCCCTGGCCGAGGCCTACGTCCACGGCGCCCCGGTCGACTGGAGCCTCTTCCACGACGCCGCCGGGCCCACCACCCGGGTGGAACTCCCCACGTACGCCTTCCAGCGGGAACGCTACTGGGTCACCGCGCCGACGGGCGCGGGCGATGTGCTGACCGCCGGTCTCGAACCCGCGGGCCACCCACTGCTCGGCGCACGGGTATCGGCCCCGGACACGGACGCGCTCAGCCTGACGGGCCGCCTCTCCCTGGGCACGCACCCATGGCTCGGCGACCACCGGGTGGACGACTCCGTGTTCTTCCCCGGCACCGGCCACGTGGAACTCGTCGGCTACGCCGGGGACCAGGTCGGCTGCCCGGTCATCGACGAACTGACGCTGGAAGCACCGCTGATCGTGCCCGAGCGGGGCGGTGTGGCGGTACGCGTCACGGTCGGCACAGCAGGCCCGGACTCCCGGCGCCCGGTGACCGTTCACGCCCGCACTGAGGACGGCGACCAGCCCTGGACACGGCACGCGACCGGTGTCCTCGCCCCCGGCAGCACGACGCCGGACGCCGCATGGAGCGCGGAGCAGTGGCCGCCGGCCGGTGCGGAGCCGGTGGACCTGGACGGGTTCTACGACACGATGGCGGGAGAGGGACTGCGGTACGGGCCCGTCTTCCGAGGACTGAAATCCGCCTGGCGCGCCGACGGCGACGTCTACGCCGAGGTAGCCCTGCCCACGGGCACGCCCGCGACCGACTTCCGGTTCCACCCGGCGCTGCTCGATGCCGCGTTGCATGGGGTGGCGTTGTCGGGTGCGGTGGGCGAGGGGGCGGCGTTGCCGTTCGCGTGGTCGGGTGTGTCGTTGGGTGTGGTGGGCGCCTCCGCGGCACGTGTCCGGGTCTCGGTGGTGGGTGAGGGCCGGGTCTCGGTGGTGCTCGCGGATGCCGGTGGTGACGTGGTGGCGTCGGTGGACTCGCTCGCGCTGCGCTCGGTGGGAGGGGAGCGGCGCGCGGTGGCCGAGTCGGGCGTGGCGGGGTCGCTGTTCGGCGTCGAGTGGCCCGAGGTGGCGCTGCCCGCTGCGGACAAGTCGGACGGGCTGGTTGTCGGCAACTGGGCCGATCTGCCGAGTTCGTCGGATGTGGTGCCGGATGCGGTGCTGGATGTGGTGCCGGATGTGGTGGTGTTTGATTCGGTGCGTGTTGGTGGGGTGGGGGTTGGTTCTGCGGTTGGTGTGCGGGATGCGGTGTGTGAGGTGTTGGGGGTGGTGCAGGAGTGGTTGGTTGATGAGCGTTTTGCGGGGGCTCGTCTGGTGGTGCGGACGGTGGGTGCCGTGGCGTTGCCGGGTGAGGGTCTGGCGGATGTGGCCGGTGCTGCTGTGTGGGGGCTGGTGCGGTCGGTTCAGTCGGAGAACCCCGGGCGCGTGGTGCTGCTGGACGGTGAGCTCGACGATCTTTCGGACGTGGCCCGGCTGGTGGCACTGGACGAGTCCCAGGTGGTCGTGCGCGAGGGCCGGGCGCATGTAGGACGCCTGATGCGGGCACTGCCGCCCACATCACCCACGAGCGAGGCCGGAGCCGGGGCCGAGGCAGGGTCCGGAGCCGAGGCGGGGTCCGAGCGTGCCGGTGACGGCGATGGCGGGCCGGAGTTCGGATCGGTGGGGACGGTGCTGCTGACGGGCGGCACCGGCACGCTGGGCCGGGTGTTCGCACGCCATCTGGTGGTCGAGCGTGGAGTGCGGCGACTGGTGCTGACGAGCCGTCGTGGTGCCGTGGCCGAAGGCATGCCCGAGCTGGTCGAGGAACTGGCCGGCTGGGGCGCCGACGTGGTGGTCGAGGCCTGCGATGCGGCTGACCGGGAGTCCCTGGCCAGGGTGCTGGGAGCGATTCCGGCGGATCGGCCGCTGGTGGGGGTCGTACACCTGGCGGGCGTGCTGGACGACGGGGTGATCGGTTCGCTGACGCCGGAACGGGTGTCGGCGGTGCTCCGCCCGAAGGTGGACGCAGCACTGAACCTGCACGAGCTCACGCGCGGCATGGACCTCGCCGCCTTCGTCCTCTTCTCCTCCGTGGCCGGTACCTTCGGCAACGCGGGCCAGGGGAACTACGCCGCGGCGAACGCGTTCCTGGACGCCCTGGCCACGCACCGCAGAGCCGAAGGGCTTCCCGCGCA
Source organism: Streptomyces sp. NPDC127177 (assembly GCF_042672475.1). NCBI lineage: Bacteria > Bacillati > Actinomycetota > Actinomycetes > Kitasatosporales > Streptomycetaceae > Streptomyces > Streptomyces sp. NPDC127177. The sequence goes on along the minus strand of NZ_JBHXUW010000095.1, from coordinate 1,299 downwards.
CTCCCTCGCCTGGGGCTTCTGGGACGAGGCCAGCGGGATGACCGGCAAGCTGTCCGGCGCCGAACGTTCCCGCATCTCCTCCGTCGGCGGCGTCTTCCCGATCTCTTCGGAACGAGGGGTGGCCCTCTTCGACGCAGCACTGCGGATGGACGGGCCGGTAGTGGTTCCGGTCCAACTCGATCTCGCCGCAGTACGGGCCCAGGGCGACAGCAGCCGAGAACTCTTCCGCACCCTGGTACCGGTCGTCACCCGGCGCAGGGCCACAAACAACGCCGAGGCGAACGGCCTCCAGCAGCGGCTGGCGCGCCTCGCCGAGCCCGACCGCGAGGCCGCCATGCTCGAGGTCGTCCTCGAACAGGTCGCCTCCGTCCTCGGATACGCCTCGCCCCGAGCCATCGAGCCGGAGAAGGCGTTCAAGGACCTCGGCTTCGACTCCCTGAGAGCGGTGGAGTTCCGTAACGCGCTGGCCGATGCCACCGCGCTACGCCTCCCCGCGACCGTCGTCTTCGACTACCCCACCCCTGTCGGACTGGCCCGCCACCTGCTGCACGAGGTGGCCGGTACGGATGTCCCCGCGACGGCCCACCCGGTGATTGACCCGAGCTCCGCCAACCACGCCGATGACCCGATTGTGATCGTGGGCATGGCATGCCGCTACCCGGGAGCCGTCGGCTCACCAGAGGACCTCTGGCAGGCCGTGAGCGAGGGCGCCGACCTCATCTCCGACTTCCCGACGGACCGGGGATGGGACCTGAGGAAGATCTACGACCCGGAGGGCGTACGGCCGGACACCAGCTACGTGGCCCGTGGCGGTTTCCTCGACAACGCCCCCGGATTCGACCCCGCGTTCTTCGGTATCAGCCCGAACGAGGCGCTGATCATGGACCCGCAGCAGCGACTCCTGCTGGAGACGTCCTGGGAGGCGTTCGAGCGGGCTGGCATCGACCCGCTCTCCCTCAAGGAGAGCCGGACCGGCGTCTTCGCCGGAATGATGTACCACGACTACGCCCACAACGCGAGCACGGGCGGTATCGCCTCCGGCCGGATCTCCTACGTGCTCGGACTCGAAGGCCCGTCGATGACGGTGGACACCGCGTGCTCCTCGTCCCTGGTGGCCCTGCACCTCGCGATCCAGGCGCTGCGTTCCGGTGAGTGCTCCCTCGCCCTGGCGGGCGGCGTTGCTGTCATGTCGGAGCCCGAGGTCTTCGTGGAGTTCAGTCGTCAGCGTGGGTTGGCGAAGGACGGGCGGTGCAAGTCGTTCGCGGGTGCGGCGGATGGTGCGGCGTGGTCGGAGGGTGT
>NZ_JBHXUW010000094.1:0-20673 GCF_042672475.1 Streptomyces sp. NPDC127177 | reverse complement strand
CCGGACACACGACGCGAAGGCGTCGTGTGTCCGGGCCGTCGGTCCGTCACGGCTCCCGCGTCGCGGCCGCCGGTGCGAGATACGTGTGCAGCAGCGCCGTCCTGCCGTCGGCGGTCGTCCAGTCGCCGGGGCGGCTGGCGACGTGGCGCCAGCCGGCCCGCTCGTAGAGCGCGACGGCTGCGGAGCCGCCGTCCTCCACCTCCAGGACCAGCCGCAGCCCACCGGCCGCGGCGGCTGTCTCCGCGGTGGCGAGCAGCGCGCTCGCCACTCCGCGCCGCCGGGCCGAAGCCGTGGCGAACAGCCGCGACACGGCGACCAGTTCGTCCGGCCGGAGACCGGCGTCCGCCGCCATGACGGGGTCGGTCCCGGTGAGCGCCACGTGCCCGAGGACGTCCGCGCCGTCCAGGGCGACCCAGGCGTCGAGCAGCCCGTCGGGGGTGAGCCAGCCCGCCGGGTCGGCCGGCCACCGCGCCGGGTAGCGGTCCGCCTCGTGGACTGTGGCGAGCGCCTCGACGCACGCCTTCATGTCGTCGTCGCGGCGGCGACGGATCTCGGGCTGTTCCATTCCTCGATCCTCACACGGAGCCGGATCCGCGGGACTGCCGGGGGCATGCCGCTGCCTGCCGTCGCACGGGTGCGGCGGCAGGCAGCGGGGCAGCCGGTAGCTACGGCTGCTCGGTGTCGTGCAGCGCGCTCACGTCGTCCGCGGTCAGGGCCTTGTCGTACACCCTGACCTGGTCGACCGAACCGTTCCAGAAGTCGCCCTTCTCGCCGGCGTAGCGGGCACGGCCCACCGCGAGCGGGCCGGTGCTGACGTCCGCGGAGCCGGCCGCGGCCGTGGCCGCGAGGCTGCCGTCGACGTACAGCTTCAGTTCGTCGCCGTCACGCACCCCCACCAGGTGGTACCACCTGCCGGTCTCGGGCGTGATCTCCGCACGGGCCCGCTTGCCGCCCGGGGTGCTGAAGGCGAACGCGCCCTGTCCGTACTGGAGGTAGAACGGGTTCTCCGTGCGCCGGCCGTCCTGGCTGACCACGGTCGCGTAGTTGCCCGGCAGCGCGTCGAGCGAGGCCCACGCCGACACCGTGTAGTCCTTGGTGGTGTCGACCGCGGGGCCGGTGGTCTCGGCGTACTGACCCTCACCGTTGAACTTCAGTGCGGAGCCCTGGACTCCGGGCGTCCAGGACGTGCCCCCGGAGAGGGTGAGCGGAAGGCGGTTGGGCCCCTGGTCGTTCGCCTTGGTGCCCTTGCCCTCGTCGAGGTTCCAGGCGGCGCCGCCCTTCACCTCGTCGCGGTGACCGGCGGCCGCGCCGGCCGCGATGACCTGCTGGTTGATCTGCCGGACCTTCTTGGGGTCGACCTTGATCTCGCGCCGGTCGTAGGTGTAGAGACCGTTGAGCTCGTTCTCCAGGTCGCTGACCTGGGTGTAGACCGACCCGGAGAGCTCGGCGCCGGCGGCGGCCAGGTAGTACGTCCGCGTGTTGTCGACGTACTTGGCCGTCAGGGCGTCCTTGTCCGCGACCCCGCTGTAGATCGCCGCGGGTGCGCCGGGCCACATGTGGCCGGCGGTACGGAGGGTGAAGCCGCCGTGCTCGCCGTCCATCGCCGCCCGGTCGTCCGGGAAGGGCGCCTCGTTGTTGAGGTAGTCGTGGTGGTCGATGATGTCGCCCTTGCCCGAGTCACCCTTGGACGAGCAGCAGTTGACCCCGCTGTGCGCGTTGACGACACGGGAGGGGTCGGCGGCCTTGACGGACTCGGCGATGCGGCCCGTCTCGGCCCGGTCCCACTCGCCCCAGCCCTCGTTGAAGACGATCCAGCCGCCGATCGAGGGCGAGTTGTGGAGTTGTTCCATCATCTGCTTGCCCTGCGAGAGGAAGGCCTGCTGCCCCTTCTCGCCGGTGATGTCGGACGAGACGAAGTCCTGCCAGACCAGCAGGCCCAGCTGGTCCGCGTGGTAGTACCAGCGCGCCGACTCCACCTTGATGTGCTTGCGCACCGCGTTGAACCCGAGCTCCTTCTGCGCCTTCAGGTCGAAGGTCAGCGCGGCGTCGCTGGGCTGCGTGTAGAGACCGTCGGGCCAGAAGCCCTGGTCCAGCATGGCGAGGGAGTAGAAGGGCTTCCCGTTGAGCACCAGCTTCTGGTAGCCGCCGACCTTCTCGATGCCCAGGGAGCGCATGCCGAAGTAGCTGTCGACGGTGTCCTTGGAGCGGCCGTCGGTCAGGGTGACCTCGAGGTCGTACAGGTACGGGTCGTCCGGGGTCCAGAGGTGCTGCTTCTTCAGGGGCAGGCTCAGCGCGTGGTTCGCCGGGCCGGTGACCGTGCCGACGACCTTGCCCTTCTTGTCCCGGGCGACGGCCTTGATCCGCGCGCCCGACGAGGCGTCGGCGGAGTTGACCTTCAGGGCCAGACGGCCCTTGTCGATGTCCGGGGTGGTCGTCAGGGTGTCCACCGAGGCGGGTGCGACCGGCTCCATCCAGACCGTCTGCCAGATCCCGGAGGACGGGGTGTAGACGATGCCGCCCGGGTCACGGGACTGCTTGCCCTTGGGCTGGTCGTCGCCCGTGGTGTCGGTGACCGCGACGACGATCTCCTGCTGGCCGCTCCCCTTGACCGCGTCGGTGATGTCCGCGCTGAAGGAGGTGTAGCCGCCGGTGTGTTCGGCGACCTGCTTGCCGTTGACCCAGACGCGGGCCTGGTAGTCGACTGCGCCGAAGTTGAGCTTCAGCCGGTTGCCGGCCTTGCCCTTGTTCTTCGACTTGTCCCGGTCGACGGACCAGCTCTTCGGCACGGTGACGAGCTTGCGGTAGAACATGTGGTCTTCGTGGCGCTCGAGACCGGAGAGCTGCGACTCGACGGGGAACGGCACGGTGATGCGCTCACCGAGCTTCTTCCCGAACACGGGCTGCTCGCCCGCCGCGGCCCCGGCGAACTCCCAGGGCCCGTTGAGGTTCTTCCAGTCGTCGCGGACCTGCTGCGGCCGGGGGTACTCGGGCAGCGGGTGGTTGCGGTCGAGCTTGTCGCCCCAGGTCGTGGTCAGCCGGTGCGTGGACAGGTTCTTCGCCGTGCGGCTGATCTCGGGGACGGCCTTGCCGCCCACCCGGAGTCCGGCCTCGCCGTCGTAGGCGACGCGGACCTGCTGGCCCTTCTGGACGGGCGCGGTCAGCGTGACGAGCAGGGCCTTGGCGTTGCCGGGCACACGGGCGACGGACTTCACCGGGATCGGTGAGGTGTCCGCCTCGATCCCGAGGTGGTCCTTCACCGCGGAGAAGTCGCTGACCTTGTCCTCGAACGTCGCCTGGAGCCGCTGTCCGTCGCCCGGGACGCTCAGCCCGACCGGGTAGACCTCGAAGTCGGCCGGCGGGGTGAAGGCCGACTCGGGCACGATCTGCTTCTTGAGCTTCGCGCTGGACCAGCGCAGGAACATGTTGGCGCCGCCGGTGTCCTGGAACATCTCCAGCTTGAACTCGTGCGGCTCACCGGCCTTCAGCGCCACCGGCTCACTGGTCTGCTCGTTGTCCCAGTCCGGCTCCCAGTGGTCGATGACCACCTTGCCGTCGATGTAGAGCCGGAAGCCGTTGTCACCGCTGGCGGAGAAGGTGTAGTCACCGTCCTCGGGTGCCGTGATGCCGCCGGTCCAGCGGGCGGTGGTGTTCTCGGTCTGCCCCGTGGTGGACTCGAAGGTGCCGGTGAGGCCCGGGAAGTTGATCTCCGGGTCGAGGGCGACTCCGCCGAGCTTGTCGAAGTCCCGCGCGCCCGGCGCGGACATGCTGAAGTACTCGCCCTTCAGCCCGTGCACGTCGGTGGCCGGGTCGGCCTTGAACGCGGAGGCCGCTGCGGCGGCGGAGGAGGCCGGGGCGGCCGCGGCGGCTGGGACCAGGGTGGCCCCGACGGGTATCAGCAGGGCGGCGGCGCAGACCGCCGTCCTGAACAGCACGCGGGGGCGGGGCGTTTGTCGTCTCAAGGCGTCGTCCTGTCGAGAGAGCTGAAGTGCCCCAAACCTGTGAGGCACAGCACACAATCGAACATTGAGCCACAGCATCAAACGCAAAACAACAGTCGTGCACAGAGAATTTTCAACGATAGAAACATCGGGCCCGCAGCGCCGCTCCGCATCGCGCCGGGCCCCCGCAGACGATCACGGGGGCCCGGCGGCAGATCACCGCGTGACTAGCGCGGCAGCCCCGAGGGGTCCGTGGCCCAGGAGGTGTTGGCCTTCCCGGAGAGCCGGTAGGCGAGCGTGCCACCCCTGGACAGCAGGCCCGCATCCGTCCACGAGCGGTCGCTCGCGGTGCCGTTGACCTTCACCGCGTCGATGTACGCGTGCGTGGCATCGGCGGCCGGCGCGGTGATGGTGATGTCCCGGCCGTGCGGGCGGCCGATCACCGCCTTCGGGAACAGCGGGGCACCCAGCAGCAGCGATCCGCTGCCCGGCGACTGCGGGTAGAGACCCAGCGCCGAGAAGACGTACCAGGCGGACATGGTGCCCAGGTCGTCGTTGCCGGGCAGACCGCGCGGCCCGGTCCCGTAGACCGTGTTCAGGATCTCGCGGACGGTCGCCTGGGTCTTCCACGGCTGACCGAGCGCGTTGTACAGCCAAGGGGCGTGGATGCCGGGCTCGTTGGTCGGGTCGTAGCGGACGGCGTCGCCGCCCTTCACCGACCAGGAGCCGTCCGCGTTGTGGAAGAAGCCGTCGAGGCGCTGTGCGGCGACGTCCCTGCCACCCATCGCCTCGGCCAGCCCCTGGACGTCCTGCGGCACCATCCAGGTGTACGTGGCGCTGGTGCCCTGCGCGAAGCCGAGGTCGCTTCCCGGGCTGAACGGAGAGACCCAGGAGCCGTCGAGATTGCGGGCCTGGATGTAGCCCTTCGTTCCGGCCCCGTCCGTCGCGTCGGGGTTGTACACGTTGCGCCACCATCCGCCGCGCTCCTTGAACGCCTTGGCCTCCTCGTCACGGCCGAGCAGTCCGGCCCAGCGGCCGAGCGCGTCGTCGGCGACCGCGTCCTCCAGGGTCTCGGCGGCGCCGCCCCAGCAGTGGCACACGTCCTGCGGTGCGTAGTGGGACTCCAGGTACTGCGCCAGGTTGGGGCGCTGGCCGGTGCACTGCCCCGGGCAGCCCGCGTCGGAGAGACCGTCATCGACGGGGACGGTCGCCTGCCGCGCCAGTGACTCGTAGGCTCCCTCGTAGTCGAAGTTCCGCACGCCCATGGCGTAGAACGTGGCGAGGGTGGCCGCGGTGGGGTCACCGGTCATCACATGGGTGGCGCCGTTGATGTGCACCCAGCGGTCCCACACTCCGCCGTTCTGCCGGGCGAAGTTGTACAGCGACTGGGCGAAGTCCCCGGCGATCTCGGGCTTGAGCAGGGCGAGCAGCTGTATCTGCGCCCGGTACTGGTCCCAGCCGGAGAAGTTGCTGTACTGGGCCCCCTGTCCGCGCTCGATGCGGTGCGCCTTGCCGTCCATGCCCGGGTAGCGGCCGTCGGTGTCGCTGATGATGTTGGGCTGCATCAGCGAGTGGTACAGCGCGGTGTAGAAGGTGGTGCGCTGCGCCTCGGTGCCGCCGCCCGTGCGCACGGAGGTCAGCTCCTTGTCCCAGGTCCGGCTCGCGACGGCCGCGACGTCGTCCACGTCCGCGTGCGGGGCGATCTCGGAACGCAGGTTGGCCTCGGCACCGGCCTGGCTGACGTAGGAGATGCCGATGCGCATGTGGACGTCGTTGTCGGAGGCGGTGTCGAAGCCGACCCAGCCGCCCGATCCGCGGCCGGCCCGGTCCGCTCCGGTGGCGTAGCCCTCGCCACCGCTGCCGGAGGTCGAGCCCGGGGCCAGAGTGCCGTCCTTCCAGGTACCGGTGGTGGAGAAGGCGCGGTCGAAGGAGGCGGTGAAGTAGAGCCGGTAGTAGCTCTTGCGGTTGTTGGTGCCGCCGTTGGCCCGGCGCCCGCAGAACGCGCCGGTGAGGACCGAGCCGGTGACCTTGCGGTGTTCGGGGTCGATCTCGACCTGGGCGTCCTCGCTGCCGTTGAGCGAGTTCGACACCCGGAAGAGGAGGTTGGCGGGCTTCCCGGCCGGGAAGGCGAAGTCGGCCACGCCGGCGCGGCGGCTCACGGCGAGGTCGGCGCTTGCGCCGGAGTCCAGGCCGACGGTGTAGCGGCCGGGGACGGCGCGCTCGTCGTCGTGCGAGAAGTTCGCGGCGTAGACGGCGTCCTTGGTGTCCGCCGACGGCGAGGAGGTGACGTCGCCGACGAACGGCATGATCGGGATGTCGCCCGCCGCGCCGGGGTCGCACCCGGCGCCGTTGACATGGGTGAGGCTCAGGCCGCGCAGCCGGGTGACGTCGTAGGAGTACCCGTTCGCGGCACCGGTGCTCGTCTGGTCGCCCTTCGTGCTCGTGGGCGACCAGCCGATCATGCCGTTCGGGAGGGTGGCGCCCGGAAAGGTGTTGCCGCCGTTGGCGCTGCCGATGAGCGGATCGACATAGGCGGTGGGGCGGGTGACGGGGGCTGCGGCCTCCGCGGCCGCGGGCAGGACTGCGGCGGCGAGGGCGCCGGTGACGAGCACGGCGGCTGTTCGCGCGGCCAGCTGCCGGGCCGCGGGCAACGGTCTGGTGGGCATGTCGCGGTACCTTCCAGGGAGTCAGGACAACGTTGTCTTCACCCGGGATCCGGCTGGGAGCAACGGTGATCGATTCGCGGCCGAGCGTAGATCCCTCCGGCGCCGGAGGGAATGCCTCGGCCGCCATCCCTGGTGAATCCGCGGTGAACGGATGCCACCGCCACAACGCGCCTCCGCCCTCCTCACCCCGCCCCGGCCAGCGGGGAGGGGTGAGGAGGGCGGGCGGGTGCGGGTGCGGGTGCGTCAGATCGCGTAGCCGTACTGCTCGGGGGCGCGCACCGTGCCGCTCAGCTCGCGCGCCGCGTACTGGGCCCAGGAGGGACTGCGGAGCAGTTCGCGGCCGAGGAGCACGGCGTCGGCGCGGCCCTCGGTGAGGATCTTCTCCGCCTGCTGCGGGTCCGTGATGAGGCCGACGGCCGCGACGGGCAGGCCCGTCTCCCGCTTCACCCGCTCGGCGAACGGGACCTGGTAGCCGGGTCCCGTCGTGATGCGGGCGCGGGGAGCGTTGCCGCCGGTCGAGACGTCGAGCAGGTCGACCCCGTGGGCCTTGAGCTCCCCCGCCAGCCGCACGGTCTCGTCGGCGGTCCAGCCCTCGCGCTCGTCCTCGGCGTTCTCCGTGAGCCAGTCCGTCGCGGAGATGCGGAAGAGCACGGGCAGGTCGTCGGGCCACACCTCGCGTACGGCGTCGACCACCTGGAGGGCGAAGCGGACACGGTTCTCGTAGCTGCCGCCGTACTCGTCGGTGCGGCGGTTGCTGTGCGGCGAGAGGAACTGTCCGATGAGGTAGCCGTGCGCGCCGTGCACCTCGACGACCTCGAAGCCCGCTTCGAGGGAGCGGCGCGCGGCCTCGCGGAAGTCGGCGACGACGCCCTGGATCTCGTCAGCGGTCAGCTCGTGCGGCACGGGGTGTCCGGTGTCGAACGGCAGCGGGCTGGGCGCGACGGGTGTCCAGCCGTGCGCGTCGGGCCCCACGGGTCCACCGCCGGTCCAGGGGGCGTCGGTGGACGCCTTGCGGCCCGCGTGGGCGAGCTGGATACCGACCGCGGAGCCCTGCGCCTTGACGAAGTCGGTGATCCGCCGGAACGCCGCGACCTGGGTGTCGTTCCAGATGCCGAGGTCGGCGGGGCTGATCCGGCCCTCGGGGCTGACCGCGGTCGCCTCGGTGAGGATGAGTCCGGTGCCGCCGGTGGCGCGCGCCGCGAGATGGGCGAAGTGCCAGTCGGTGGGGACGCCCGTGCCGGGCCCCACCGGTTCGGCGCTGTACTGGCACATGGGTGCCATCCATACCCGGTTGGGCACGACAAGCGACCTCAGGGTGAAGGGCTCGAAAAGGGCACTCACGACGGACTCCGTTTCGCCGGGTACGGAAGGATCGCTAGTACGATACATCCCGTACTACGACGCCCGTCAAATTACGATGCCTCTCGTACAAGACATCCGAGCCCATCGGCCGTTCTCAGCCGAGCGGATAGGAGGTACGGCCGGATTCCTCGTCGATCTCGTCGTGGGCCTTGGTCAGCAGCTTCATCGCCAGCTCGTTGAGCGCACGGGCGCCCGCGATCTCCTCGCCCACCCGGGGCTGTTCGGAGTCGGCGGGGTGCCTGCTGGCGTAGCCGTGGGCACGTACCTCGCTCCCGTCGGAGAGCCGCACCAGGGCGGCGGCGCGGGTGCGGTGGGTGTCCTCCTCGAATTCCAGCTCGATGTGCCATCCGACAGCTGTCTGCGTCATGAATGCTCACCTCCGGAGCCTGTCCCTCCAGGGTGCGCCCCCTCCCCCGGCGGTGCGCGCGGAGGAAGGCCGGCCGGCCGGGCTACCGCGCGCGGCGGCGCAGGGTGATCCGGGCGTCCGCGTCGTACAGCTGGTTCCAGCTGCGGCCGGCGCCCGACTTCCAGGTGACGTGCACGGTGGCTCCCTCGGTCCTGACCCCGTCCACCGTCATGGCGCGGTCGCCGTCCCGCACGTCCCCGCGGCTCAGCTCGTCCGCCCTGACCGTGACGGGGTCCGCCGAGCGCACGCTGTCGGCCTCGTCGGCGGCGAGACCGAGGGCGGCGGCCAGTTCCCGGGCCCGGTCGGGGGTGCAGATCAGCGAGAGCTCCCCCGACGCCGTGCCGAGCCTCACCTCGACGCCCGCACCGACGGGGGTCACCTCCAGACGGCCGGCCGGCGCGCCGGTGCCGTCGTTCCCGCTCTTCATTCGTTCTCCCCTTGCCCGGGCCCGGGCTTCTCAGTGCAGCCGGAGGCTCTCGGGCGGGCCCAGGTAGCTGGGCTTGAGGCCGCCGGTGTCGACCACCAGGTTCTGGAGCACCACCGTCGGGTCGGCCATCCAGAATTTCAGCACATGCACACCGGCGGGGCGAGACGTCCGTACCGTTTCGAAAGTTTCGAAAGCCTTTCCCCGCCCGTCCGTCGGGCGGAGGCTCGGTTCGGACCGGGCGGGGACGATGCGGTTGGGGCCGCACCGTCCCCGCCCGGCGGCGGGGGCGGTCAGCCGCCGATGGGGGCGGCCGCCGTGACGTGCTCGACGGAGGCGTCGCAGACGAGCCGGCGGCCGTGGTCGAGCGTGCGCTCGGGTCCGGTGAGCCTCAGCCGCACGGTGTGCCGGACGTCCTGGGCGCCGCTGGAGGCGGCGAGGCGCAGTTCGAGCGCACCGGGCTCGACGACCCGCCGGCCCCCGATGCCGGTGAAGGACACCAGATCGGCATGGAACCGGAAGCGCACCCGCGCCTCCTGCCCGGCCTCCAGGGGGACGCGCGCGTAGCCGATGAGCCTGCTGTCGGGGCGGGTGACCTGGGCGACCGGGTCGTGCGCATAGAGCTGTACGACCTCCGCGCCCGCCCGGTCGCCGGTGTTACGGACCGTCAGCTCGATGTCGGCGGTGCCGTCCGTGGGGATCTCGTCGGGCGCCGGGGCTCCCGGCTCCCAGCTGAAGGAGGTGTACGAGAGGCCGTGGCCGAAGGGGTACAGCGGCGTCGGGTCCAGGTTGGTCACCCCGTTGGCGAGCCCCAGCGGCGGCTGGAGGTACGTCCACGGCTGACCACCGGGGTGACGTGAAACGCCGACCGGAAGACGCCCGGAGGGGTTGACCCGGCCGGATAGCACCCCGGCGAGCGCCGGACCGCCCTCCTCGCCGGGGAAGAACGCCTGCACCACGGCGGCCGTACGCTCCGACCAGCGGCCCAGTGCGTACGGGCGGCCCGTCAGCAGCACGAGCACGACCGGGGTGCCGCTCTCCAGCAGCGCGTCGAGCAGTTCGCCCTGTACGCCCGGGAGGGAGAGGTCGTCGGCGTCGCAGCCCTCGCCCGACGTGCCGCGCCCGAACAGTCCCGCCCGGTCGCCGAGCACGGCGACGCACACGTCCGCGTCCCGGGCGAGGCCGACGGCGGCGGCGATGCCGGAGGTGTCCTTGCCGTCCACCTCGCAGCCCGGTGCGCTGTCGACCGTCGCGCCGGGGAATTCGGCGCGCAGCGAGTCCAGCACGGTCGGGATGTCGATGCCCATAGCGGCCTCGGGGTGCAGGACCCCGACATGGCTGGGGAAGGAGTAGCAGCCGAGCATGGCCAGCGCGTCGTCGGCGCGGGGCCCGACCACCGCGATGCGTTTCCCGCCGCTCAGCGGCAGCGTGCCGCCGGGGTTGGCGAGCAGCACCACGGCCTGCTCGGCCAACTGCCGGGCGAGCGCCCGGTTCCGCGGCGGGTCGAGGTCGATCGTGTCTCGTGCCTGCTTCGGGCCGGCGTCGCGCAGGAGCGCGGGCAGCGGGTTCCAGCCGGGGTCGAGCAGTCCGAGTTCGCACTTCTGGAGCAGGACGCGGCGGAGCGCCCGGTCGACGAGTTCCTCGGGGACTGCGCCGTCCTGTACCGCGGAGACGAGTTCGTCGCCGTAGCTGCGGACGGTCGGCAGCTCCACGTCGACCCCGGCCCGCAGGGCGAGGCGGGCGGCGTCGGCGCGGCTCCCGGCGACCTTGTGCAGCGTCTCCAGGAAGCCGATGGCGAAGTAGTCGGCTACGACCGTTCCCTCGAAGCCCCAGGTGTCGCGGAGCAGCCCGGTCAGCAGCGACGGGTCGGCGGCCGACGGCACCCCGTCGATCTCCGTGTAGGACTGCATGATCGAGCGTGCGCCGCCCTCGACGATCGCCATCTCGAAGGGGGGCAGGATGACATCGGCCAGTTCCCTGGCTCCGGCCCGGACCGGTGAGAGGTTCCGGGCGCCGGCCGATGCGGCGTATCCGGCGAAGTGCTTGAGGGTGGCGACGATGCCGGCCGACTCCAGGCCGCGTACATAGGCGGTTCCGATGGTCGCGACTAGGTAGGGGTCCTCGCCGATGGTCTCCTCGACGCGGCCCCAGCGCAGGTCACGCACCACGTCCAGGACGGGGGCCAGTCCCTGGTGGATGCCTACGGACCGCATGTCGCTGCCGATCCGGTGGGCCATCTCGGTGACCAGGTCCGGATTCCACGCCGCGCCCCAGGACAGCGGCACGGGGTAGGCGGTGGCGCCCCAGGCGGTGAATCCGGCGAGGCACTCCTCGTGGGCGAGCGCGGGGATGCCGAACCGTCCTGCGCCGGCGATGGCTTCCTGGGCCCGGGCCAGCGAGATGGCGCCCACGGCCGGGTCCACCGGTGCGGTGCCGAAGGGCCGGGTGAGCTGGCCGAGGCCGCGGGGGATCAGCGCGTCCCAGTCGATGGCGTCGACCATGTCGTTCTGGTGCGGGGCGACCCCGTCCCCGTCGGCGTCGGCGCCCACCCAGATTCCGTACAGCTGGGCGGTCTTCTCCTGAAGGGTCATCCGGGAGACGAGGTCGGCCACCCGCTCCCGTGCGGGCAGTGCGGTGTCCTGCCACGGGCCGTCGACGGAGGTGGCCGCTTCGGTGCTGCGGGCATGCGGGACAGGGGGGTTTGCCATGGCGGCGGGTTCCTCTCGAGAGTGCGGTGGTACGCGGCGGCGTGGATGCGCTACTTGCCGCCCACCCCCATCAGTCCGTTGACCAGTGCCTTCCGCGCCACGAGGTACACGGCGAAGATCGGCACGACGGAGAGCACGATCGCGGCCAGCACGGCGGGGATGTTCACCCCGAACTGGGTCATGAAGTTGAAGAGACCGAGGGTCAGCACACGGTTCTCCTCGGACTGAGTCAGGATCAGCGGGAACAGGAAGCCGTTCCACGCCTGGAGTGCCGTGTAGATCGCAACCGTGCTGATACCCGCCTTGGACATCGGTATCGCCAGCTGCCACAGCATCCGCAGAGGGCTCGCGCCGTCGAGCGCCATCGCCTCGTACATCTCCTCGGAGACGTCACGCATGGTGCCGCTGAGGATCAGCACGGCCACCGGCATCGCGAACGCCGCGGTCGGCAGGATGATCGCCGGCAGGCTGTCGTAGAGGCCCATCTTGCTGATGAGCAGGTAGAGCGGCACGATCACGGCCTGCGCGGGGATGGCCACCCCGAGCAGGAAGGTCCGGAAGGCCAGTGAGGAGAGCCTGCTGCGGGTGCGTACCGCGACATAGGCGACCGGCACCGCGAGCAGCAGCACGATGGCCACGGTGGTCGCTGCGACGATCGCCGTGTTGACGAGCATCGAGGAGAAGCCGCTGTCCAGCACGGTGCGGTAGTTGTCGAGGGTCGGGTGGGTCGGAAAGGCCAGCGGATCGCCGTTGAGCGCCTCGTCCTGGTGCATGAGCGAGGAGGAGACCAGGGTGTAGAGCGGGACGATCACGAGCAGGAGCCAGACAAGCGAGCCCAGGCCGGCCAGGGGGTTGCCCCACTTCCGGCGGCGCCGGAAGGCGGTGGGCAGGCCCCGGGTCACCGGCTGCGCGGGGCGCGTCGAGGGGCGGGTGTCGATTGACATCGCGTCACATACCTTCCCGGGTGGACCGCATGTTCCCGAAGCCGCTGAAACGGACCAGGATCAGGGACAGGGCGGTGGCCACGACGACCAGGGCCGTCGCGATCGCGGCGGCGTAGCCGAGGTCGTAGGTCTGGAAACCGGTCCGGTACATCAGGTAGGGCAGCACGGTGGTGTCCGTGCCCGGACCCCCCTTGGTCATGATCAGCACGGTGTCGAAGTACGTCAGCGAGCCGACGATCATCAGGACCGACGAGGTCGTGACGGTGTTGCGCAGCTGCGGCAGTGTGATGTGGACGAACTGACGGAACATGCCGGCCCCGTCGATCTCCGCCGCCTGGTACAGGACCTGGGGGATCTGCCGGGTGCCGCCCTGGTAGATGAGGGTGTGGAAGGGCATGAACTGCCAGCCGCCGACGAAGGCCACCGTGAGCAGGGCGCCGGTGGACGAGCCCATGATGTTCGGATCGATGCCGAACCAGGGTCCGATCTCCTTGATCACGCCGAAGTTCGGGTCGAGCAGGGCGTGGAAGAGCATCGCGATGGCCGTCGTGGAGAGCAGCAGCGGGATGAAGAAGACGGCGGAGAGCACGGCCCGGCTGCGCTGCCTGCCGGCCGCCCAGACGCCGAGCAGCAGGGCGACGGGGGTCTGGAAGGCCCAGCTGATCGTGGTGAGGAGCAGGCTCAGCCAGGCGGCCTGGCGGAACTCCGGGTCCTTGAACAGCCTGGTCCAGTTGTCCGTGCCGACGGGTGTCGGGGAGTTCAGCCCGTCCCAGTGGCAGAAGGAGAGGTAGACGGCGATCCCCAGCGGGACGATCGCGAAGACGGCGAAGAAGAGGATGCCCGGCAGGGCCCAGACGACCGGGGGGCGGCCGACGTTTCCGGCGGCCGCCTTCCTTCCTCCACCCACCTTTTTGTACGAAGAGACCTGGGACATCGTTACTTGACGGCCTTCATCGCGGCGACGAACTGCTCGGGCGTGGACTTGCCGGCGAACAGCTTGCTGATCTCGGTGAGCAGCGGCGTGGCCAGCTGGGACTCCAGCGCCTGGTCCCACGAGAGGGTGAAGCTCGGGGCCTTCTGGACCATCTCGTACTGGTCGGTGGCGAACTTCGGGTTGGGCGATCCGCTCAGCATGGCGGCGGCGTTGGATGTGGTCGGTACGTCACCGTTGTCGACCAGTGCCTGGGCGTAGGTCTTGGAGGCCATGGTCTTCAGGAAGGCTATGGCCTCGTCCTTGTGCTTGGTGCGGGCGTTGACCGACCAGTAGTTGGTGGGGTTGCCCACCACGTCCGCCGGGTCGCCGACACCGCCCGCGACGGTCGGGAAGTTGCTCCAGCCGAGCTCTTCCCTGGCGAACTTCCGTGCCTTGCCCAGCTGCGTGGAGTACTCCCACGAGCCCATCAGGTGCATGGCCGCCCTGCCCTTGCTGAGCAGGGTGGGAGCGCCGCCGTTGCCGTAGTCGACGGAGTTGAAGTTCTTGCCGAAGGCGCCCTCGTCGACCAGCTGTTCGACGGTCTGCGCCGTCTTGAGCACGGCCGGGTCCCCCCAGCCCGAGCTGTCTCCGCTCTGGATCCTCCGGAAGACATCGGGGCCGCCGATCCGGTCCAGGAGGTACTCGAGCCACATCAGCTCGGGCCACTTGTCGGAGCCGCCGAGGGCGAACGGGGTGATGCCCTTGCTCTTGAAGGTGGTGATGGCCTTCTGGAGGTCCTCCCACGTCTTGGGGGGCTCGATCTTGTTCTCGGCGAAGAGGGTCTTGTTGTAGAAGAGCATCACGGGCTGCATCCCGCGCATCGGGACGCCGTAGATCTTCCCGTCGAGGCTGCCCGCCTCGACGACGGACGGCAGGAAGCCCTCCTTGAGGGTGGTGTCGTTCTTGACGGTCGAGGTGAGGTCGACCAGCTGGTTCGCGTCGACGTACGGCTTGATGGAGCCGCCGCCCCAGTTGAAGAAGATGTCGGGGGCGCTCGGGGAACCCATGGCGCTGCGGAGCTTGTTGACGTAGTCGGTGCCGGGAACGGAGACGAGCTTGACCTTGACGTCGGAGGTCTTGTTGAACTCCTCGACGGCCGCCTGCTGAACCTTCACGGCGTCATCGCCGTAGACGTATGCGGTGAGGGTCGCGCCGCCGCTTCCGCCGCCGCTTCCGGCCTCACTGCCGCAACCCGCCAGCAGGCCGGCCATGACCATGGCCGCACCCGCCGCGGTCCATCTCGCCGTACGTGAACCATGAGTGAAAATTCCCGACCGCATGACCGCACCTCTGTCGAATGTTTCGGCGTGACTTCCGAATGTTGCCGGAACGGTACGGTCGCGTTTCGGAGGCGTCAAGGGGTCCGGACGAGGTATTTACTCCCCCCTGACCGGGGCGTCGGGCCCGACCGAGGGAAGCTACGATCCCTGTATGAGCCCCGCAAACGTCCAGTCACATCAGGAGAACGCGCCGGCCGGCGAAGCGTCGGACGGCACCGCCACCCTGGCGGAGATCGCCCGAGCGGCCGGAGTCTCGGCTCCGACAGTTTCGAAGGTGCTGAACGGGCGCGCCGATGTCGCCCCGGCTACGCGAACCAAGGTGGAGGAGCTGCTGCTGGTGCACGGCTACCGCCGCAGACGCGGCTCCACGACCCAGTCCCAGCTGATCGACCTGGTCTTCCACGAGCTGGACAGCGCGTGGGCCATGGAGGTCGTGCGCGGGGTGGAGAACGTCGCGAGGGAGGAGGGGCTGAGCCTGGTCCTCTCGGAGAGCGCGGGAAGGCTCACCCCGGGGCAGACCTGGGTGGACGGGGTACTGGCGCGGCGGCCGGTCGGCGTGATCCTGGTCCTCTCGGACCTCACCGCCGCCCAGCGGGCCCAGCTGACCAGCCGCAGCATCCCCTACGCGGTGGTCGACCCGGCGGGCGATCCGGGAGACGACGTGCCGTCGGTCGGTACGACGAACTGGCAGGGCGGTCTGGCCGCCACCCGCCATCTCACCGCGCTCGGGCACCGGCGGATCGGGGTCATCAGCGGCCCGTCCCGGATGATGTGCAGCCGGGCCCGGGTGGACGGCTACCGCGCCGCTCTGGAGACCGCCGGCCTGCCGATCGATCCCGCTCTGGTCCGCGAGGGCGAGTTCCAGCACGAGGCGGGCTACACCGCCGGGCTGGAGCTGCTGCGGCAGGCCGAACGGCCGACCGCGATCTTCGCCGGCAACGACCTGCAGGCGCTCGGCGTGTACGAGGCGGCGCGGGAGCTGGGCCTGCGCATCCCGGAGGATCTCAGCGTCGTCGGCTTCGACGACCTGCCGCTCACCCGGTGGATCGGACCGCCGCTGACCACGGTGCGCCAGCCGCTCACAGAGATGGCCGAGACCGCGGCCCGTCTGGTTCTCGACCTGGGCCGGGGCCGCCGGCCCGCGACCACCCGGGTCGATCTGGCCACCAATCTGGTGGTGCGCAGCAGCACGGCCGCACCCGGGCACTGACCGGGCCGGAAGCCGGCAAAGGCCGTTGCGGGGCGGGGGCGGCTTGCGTAGCGTCGCACGCCATGAGAACTCCCGTTCTGCACACGGCGCGCCTGCGGCTGGAGCCGTACACACCTGCCGACGAGGACGCCTTCGTCGCACTGTTCCAGGACCACCGGGTGTCCCGCTGGATGGGCGAAGGGCCGGCCACGGAGGCCGCCGACCGCGCCCTGTTCGGCCGGATCTTCACGAAGGTGTACGCGCGGGAGCTGTTCGACGTGTGGATCGTGCGGCAGGACGGGCGGCCGGTCGGCCACGCGGAGATCAAACCGTTCCCGGACGCCGACGGCCACGAGATCGTCTACGCCCTGGCTCCCGGGGCCTGGGGACGGGGCCTCGGCACCGAGATCGCCCAGGCGCTGGTCGCGCACGGTTTCGGCACGCTCGGCCTGAGCGAGGTGCACGCGACCGTCGCCGACGGCAACGAGGCCTCGCTCGCGCTGCTGGACCGGATCGGCTTCCGGCACGTACGGGACATCACCGAGGAGGACGGCGGCACGCCCCTGCTCCTCACCCGCCGCGCGACGCCGGACGAGGGCGGACAGCGGTAGCCGGCAGGGCCTCCGTGACCGGCAGGTACCCGGGGCGGCCGCGGAAGCGGCGGTGATCCGGGCCGTCCTGCGCGCCGCTGTCAGTGGCCGGGTGCAGACTGGCCGGTATCCGGCACAACGGCGTTTCGGGAGGTTCGGTCATGACCGAGGTTCTGCTCACTGTGGGCACCCGCAAGGGGCTCTTCATCGGCCGCGGGCGCGAGGGCGCGTGGGAGTTCGACGGTCCGCATTTCAATGCGCAGGCCATCTACTCGGTCGCCATCGACACCCGAAGGGCGACCCCCCGGCTGCTGGTAGGCGGCGACAGCGCGCACTGGGGCCCCTCCGTCTTCCACTCCGACGACCTGGGCGCCACGTGGGTCGAGCCGAGACAGCCCGCCGTGAAGTTCCCGGAGTTCACCGGCACATCGCTGGAGCGGGTCTGGCAGCTGCATCCGGCCGGCCCCGAGGCCCCCGACGTCGTGTACGCGGGCACCGAACCGGCCGCGCTCTTCCGGTCGCGGGACAGCGGGGAGTCGTTTGAACTGGTCCGGCCGCTCTGGGAGCACCCGACGCGCTCGAAATGGGTGCCCGGCGGGGGCGGCGAGGGGCTGCACACGGTCCTCACCGACGAGCGGGACGCGCAGGCCCTGACGGTCGCGGTCTCCACCGCCGGCGTGTTCAGGACCGCGGACGGCGGCGAGAGCTGGGCCCCCGCCAACAAGGGTGTGTCGGCCGTCTTCCTGCCCGACCCCGACCCGGAGTTCGGCCAGTGCGTGCACAAGGTGAGCCGGGACGCGGTCGATCCCGACCGGCTCTACCTCCAGAACCACTGGGGTGTCTTCCGCAGCGACGACGCCGGGAGCAACTGGACGGACATCGGCCAGGGGCTCCCCTCCGACTTCGGCTTCGCGGTGGCGGCGCATCCGCACCGGGCGGACACCGCGTACATCTTCCCGATCAACGCCGACGCCGACCGGGTGCCGGCCGGACACCGCTGCCGCGTCTACCGGACCAGGGACGCGGGCAACAGCTGGGAGCCGTTGTCCGCGGGGCTTCCGCAGGAGGCTCACTACGGCACGGTCCTGCGCGACGCGCTCTGCACGGACGACGCCGATCCGGCGGGGGTCTACTTCGGCAACCGCAACGGCGAGGTGTACGCCGGCGCGGACGACGGGGACAGCTGGCAGCAGCTCGCCTCGCACCTGCCGGATGTCCTGTGCGTCCGGGCGGCGACCATCGGCGGTTGATCCATACGGTCGCATCAGCAGTAGAGTGCCGCCCGTGGCAGCACGACCTCTCAAAGAAATTGTCGAGCCCGGCTGGGCGCAGGCCCTCGAACCCGTGGCCGAACGCGTCGCGGCGATGGGCGACTTCCTGCGCGCCGAGATCGCCGCGGGGCGCACATACCTCCCCTCGGGCCCGAACGTCCTGCGCGCGTTCCAGCAACCCTTCGACCAGGTGCGGGTCCTGATCGTCGGTCAGGACCCCTACCCGACGCCGGGGCACGCGGTGGGACTGAGCTTCTCCGTCGCGCCCGACGTCCAGCCGGTGCCGGGGAGCCTGGACAACATATTCCGGGAACTCCACTCGGACCTGGGGCTCCCGCGCCCCTCCAGCGGCGATCTGACGCCATGGGCCGAGCAGGGAGTGCTGCTGCTCAACAGGGCACTGACCACCGCGCCCCGCCGGCCTGCCGCGCACCGCGGGAAAGGGTGGGAGGAGGTGACCCAGCAGGCGATTTCGGCACTGGTCGCGCGGGGCACCCCGCTGGTGTCGGTCCTGTGGGGCCGCGACGCCCGCAATCTCCGTCCCGCACTGGGGAACTTCCCGGCGATCGAGTCCTCGCACCCCTCCCCCATGTCGGCGGACCGCGGGTTCTTCGGTTCCCGGCCGTTCAGCCGGACCAACGAGCTGCTGGTGGGCCAGGGCGCCCGAGCGGTCGACTGGCGACTGCCGTGACGTCCGCGTCCGGCGGAAGCGACCCGGCCGCCGAGGGCCCGAACCCGTCGGCCCGGCCCGGAGATCACGTCCTCGGAGTGGACTCGGGCGGTTCGGGGCTGCGAGTGGCGCTGGGCACGGCCGGCTCGGACGCCCCCCTGGCCACGGTGGCGTGTGCCGAACCGGTACGGACCGGGCCCAGCGGCATCGACGCCGCTCACCTGCTGGAACAACTGCTGCCCGCCGTCCGGGACCTGCTCGCGCGGCACGGCGGGGGCGACCGGATCGCCACCGCGGCGATCGGTGCCGCCGGCATGGCCACGCTCGGCGGCCGGCTGCGGGCCGAGCTGCCGGTGGCTCTGGCGGACGCGCTCGGGGTAAGGCGGCTCGCGCTCGCCGCCGACGCGGTGACCGCTTACGCCGGAGCTGTCGGACAGCGGCCCGGCGCGGTGGTCGCGGCCGGCACCGGCCTGATCGCCCTGGGCACCGATCTGACGGATTGGCGACGGGCCGACGGCTGGGGGCACCTGCTGGGCGACAGCGGCGGCGGTGCCTGGATCGGCCGGGCCGGGCTCGACGCCGCGATGCGCGCCCACGACGGGCGGCGGGGCGGATCCCCGGCGCTGCTCGCCCGGCTGGAGACGGTGTTCGGTCCGGCGCCCGAGCTGCCGGGCCTGCTCTATCCGCGTACCGACCGGCCCGCGGTCCTGGCCTCGTTCGCACCGGAGGTGGCCGCCTGCGCACCGCACGATCCCGTCGCCGAAGGCATCCTGCGGGACGCCGCCGGGCACATCGCGGAAGCCGCCGCGGCCGTCTGCCCGAAGGCCGGTGCCGACGGCGGGGAATGCGAAGTGGCGCTGACGGGCGGCTTGTTCCGGATGGGCGACCCATTGCTCGTACCGCTGCGCGCGGAGCTGGCCCGACTGCTGCCGCAGGCGCGGGCGGTCCCCGGTTCGGGTGATCCCCTGATCGGTTCACTGCGCATCGCACAGGCGCTGGCCACCGGCGGTCTGCTCCTGCCGCGTCATCCGACGCTGCTCCACATTCCGTTGTCCGGACCGCTCGGTGACCCCGGCGCCGGGGTGACAGATCAGGGCAGTTGACCGGTAAGCCGCCCATCGGATAAATCCGGACAGACAACGCTCGACCGGACCCTACCCGCGCAGCCGGGTACCCAAAACCAGTAGCATGCGGCGCCATGAGCACCCCCACTGGGCCCGCTTCCGGCCTGCCTGTACGAATGCCGCGACCTCGCCAGTCCGGACGGCACCGCCGCCCGGAGCCCGTGGTCGCACCTGAGGGCGCTGCCGCGCTCGTTCTCGCCGTTCCCGGTACCCCCTCCTCGGCCACCCGCGCTCTGGCCGAAGAGGTGATCAGCATTGCCCGCTCCGAGCTGCCCGGTCTGAACGCCCTGATCGGTTACCTCGACGGTGACGATGCCGAGTACCCCACTCTCGCCTCGGTGCTCGCGCACTCCGCCGCCGAGCGCGTCGCGCGCTTCGAGCAGGCGACCGCCGCGGGCCGTGAGGTCGCTCCGCCCGAGGGGCCGGCCGCCGTCGTGGTGCCGCTCCTCGCGGGGCCGGACAACGCCCTCGTGCAGCGGATAGGCCAAGCGATCACGGAGAGCCAGGCACCGGCCGAGCTGACCGATGTGCTCGGCCCGCACCCGCTCCTGGCCGAGGGGCTGCACGTGCGGCTCTCCGAGGCCGGTCTCGCCCGTGCCGACCGCGCCAGGCTGTTCACGGTGGCCACGGCCGCCGACGGCATCGTGCTGGCCACGGTGGGCGGCGAGGAGGCCGTGCAGGCCGCCGGGATCACCGGCATGCTGCTGGCCGCCCGGCTGGCGGTGCCGGTGATGGCCGCGGCGCTGGACGTCGAGGGTTCGGTCGCCTCGATCGCCGAGCAGCTGAAGGACGCCGGTTCGCTCCAGTTGGCGGTCGCGCCGTACCTGGTGGGTCCCGAGGTGGCCGAAGGGCTGCTGGACTCCGCCGTCAAGGAAGCGGGCTGCACGAGCGCCGAGCCGCTCGGCGCCTACCCGGCGATCGGCAAGCTGGTGCTGTCGATGTACACCTCGGCTCTCGGTATCGCTCCCCCGGTGGCGCAGGGGGCACAGGCCCACTGACACGTACCGCCGGGCGGGCCCCGGCAGCAGGGTGCGTCGTCCCTCGGGGGCGGGGCCCGGGTTTCCCCCCCCCCCCCCCCCCCGGGGGGGGCGTTTAAAAAAATACCCGCCCCCCCCAACAAACCCCCGC
>NZ_JBHXUW010000093.1:0-20933 GCF_042672475.1 Streptomyces sp. NPDC127177 | reverse complement strand
CTTCGTGCGCGGAGTCGACGTCGACTGGGCCGGTCACTTCGCGGGCACCGGTGCCCGGCAGGTGGATCTGCCGACGTACGCCTTCCAGCACGAGCGTTTCTGGAACATTCCGGCAGTCATCGACCGGGTCGACGCCATCGACCCGCAGGACGCGGAGTTCTGGACAGCCGTCGAACGCGAGGACCTCTCCGCGCTGGCGGCGACGCTGCGGACGGACGAGAACGCGGTCGCGGCCGTGCTGCCCGCCCTCTCCGCCTGGCGCAGGAGCCGCAACGAGCTCTCCGCCATCGACTCCTGGCGCTACCGGATGACCTGGGCACCGGTGGCGAAGGTCCCGCAGAGTTCACTGACCGGAAACTGGCTGGTGGTCAGTGCCGAGGGCACCGACGACAGCGAGACCACCGGTCTGCTGACCGGGGCGGGTGCCGGGGTCACCCGGCTGGTCCTGGACGAGTCGTGCACGGACCGTGCGGCCCTCGCCGAGCGACTGGCCGACGCGGGTGAATGCACCGGAATCATCTCCGTACTCGCCGCCGCCGAGGAGCCCGGCACCCGTCACCCCGGCCTCACCCTCGGTCTCGCCCTGACCGTCTCCCTGGTGCAGGCACTCGGCGACGCCGGAATCGACGCCCCGCTGTGGTTCCTCACCCGGGGCGCGGCCTCCACCGGCCCGGCCGACCCGCTGACCCACCCCGTGCAGGCGCAGGTCGCCGGCGTCGGCTGGACCACGGCACTGGAACACCCGCAGCGCTGGGGCGGGGTCATCGACCTGCCGCAGACGCTCGACCGGCGCGCCGCCGGACGTGTCGTGTCCGCACTCGCGGGCGGGCTCGGCGACGAGGACCAGCTCGCCGTCCGCCCCTCCGGAGTGTTCTCCCGCCGTGTCGTCCGCGCCCCTGCGGCGACGCAGGGCAGTACCCGCAACTGGACACCGCGCGGCACGACTCTCGTCACCGGAGGATCGGGAACACTCGCCCCCGGCCTCGCCCGCTGGCTCGCCGAACGGGGCGCCGGCCATGTGGTGCTCGCCAGCCGCCGTGGCACGGACGCCCCGGGAGCCGCCGAACTCGTCGCCGAACTCACCGAGTCCGGCACCGAGGCCGCCGCCGTCGCCTGCGACGTGACCGACCGCGACGCGGTCGCCGCGCTGATCGCCGACCTCAAGGCGGACGGGCGTACGGTGCGCACCGTCATCCACACCGCCGCGGTCATCGAGCTGTCCACCCTGGACGAGACGACGATGGAGTCGTTCGCCGACGTGGTGCACGCCAAGGTGACCGGCGCCCAGCACCTGGACGAGCTGCTCGACGGCGAGGAACTGGACGACTTCGTTCTCTACTCCTCCACCGCCGGTATGTGGGGGAGCGGCCATCACGCGGCCTACGTCGCGGGCAACGCCTATCTCTCCGCGCTCGCTGTCGACCGGCGGGCCCGCGGACTGCGCACCACCTCCGTGCACTGGGGCAAGTGGCCCGACGACATCGAACGCGAACTGGCGGACCCGCACCACATCCGCCGCAGCGGCCTCGCCTACCTGGACCCCCAGCTCGCCCTGCGGGGGCTCGGCCGGGCCCTCGACGACGACGAGACCGTCATCGGGCTCACGGACATCGACTGGGACACGTACTACCCGGTCTTCACCGCGGGCCGCCCCACGCGACTGTTCGACGAGGTGCCGGAGGTCGCGCGCCAGCTCGCACCGGCCACCGCGCAGCCCGGATCCCGGCCCGCGACGAGCGACCTCGCCGCACGGCTGCAGGGCCTTGAGGGACCCGAGCAGGACCGGCTCCTGCTCACGCTCGTCCGTACCGAGGCGGCCGCCGTACTCGGGCACGACTCCGCCGAGTCCTTCCCCGAACGGCGTGCCTTCCGCGACACGGGCTTCGACTCGGTGACCGCCGTGGACCTGCGCAACCGCGTCGTCGCGGCCACGGGGCTGACGCTGCCCTCCACCATGGTCTTCGACCACCCCAACCCCGTGGCGCTGGCCGCATTCCTCCGGACCGTCGCCCTCGGCGGCGACTCCGCGACCGCGGTGGCCGCCCCCGCAGCGACCGCCGCGCCGGGAGACGACGACCCGATCGCCATCATCGGCATGAGCTGCCGCTACCCCGGCGGCGCGAACTCGCCCGAGGAACTGATCCGGCTCGCCCTGGACGGCGCCGACGCGATCACCGAATTCCCCTCCGACCGCAACTGGGACGCCCAGGGCCTCTACGACCCCGACCCCGACCGGCAGGGCAGGACCTACTCCACCCGTGGCGGCTTCCTGCACGAGGCAGCGGAGTTCGACCCCGCGTTCTTCGGCATCTCGCCGCGCGAGGCCGTGTCGATGGACCCCCAGCAGCGCCTGTTGCTCGAGACCTCCTGGGAGGCCTTCGAGCGCGCCGGAATCGATCTGGAGACACTCCGGGGCACCACCACCGGCACCTTCGTCGGAGCCAGCTACCAGGACTACTCGACGAGCGTGCAGAACGGTGCCGAAGGCTCCGAGGTCCACATGGTCACCGGCACGGCGGCCAGCGTGCTCTCCGGCAGGGTCTCCTACCTCTACGGATTCGAGGGGCCCGCCGTCACCGTCGACACCGCCTGTTCCTCGTCCCTGGTCGCCATGCACCTGGCCTGCCAGTCACTGCGCAGCGGGGAGAGCTCCCTGGCACTGGCCGGCGGCGCGGCCGTCATGGGCACCCCGCACGCCTTCGTCGGCTTCAGCCGACAGCGCGCGCTGGCGCTCGACGGCCGCTGCAAGCCCTTCTCGGACGACGCCGACGGGATGACCCTGGCCGAAGGCGTGGGCATCGTCCTGATGGAGCGTCTCTCGGACGCCACCCGTAACGGTCACCGGGTGCTGGCCGTGGTGCGTGGGTCGGCGATCAACCAGGACGGTGCGTCCAACGGTCTGACCGCGCCCAACGGTCCCTCGCAGGAGCGTGTGGTGCGTCAGGCTCTCGCCAACGCCGGGCTGTCGGGCGGTGACGTGGACGCGGTGGAGGCGCACGGTACGGGCACGCGGCTGGGTGATCCGATCGAGGCGCAGGCCCTGCTGGCCACCTACGGTCAGGGCCGTGAGGCGGGGCGTCCGCTGTGGCTGGGCTCCCTCAAGTCGAACATCGGGCACACCCAGGCCGCCGCCGGCGTCGCGGGCGTCATCAAGATGGTCATGGCCATGAACGAGGGTGTGCTCCCCGGCACCCTCCACACCGGCACCCCCTCCTCGCACGTGGACTGGACGTCCGGAGCGGTGGAGCTCCTCACCGCCACGACCCCCTGGCCCGAAACCGGCAGGCCGAGGCGGGCCGGAGTGTCGTCCTTCGGGATCAGCGGCACCAACGCCCACCTGATCCTGGAACGGGCCGGCGCGGACGCCCGCACCGACCAGGACGAGGCCCCCGGTGACGATCACCTCGTACCGTGGCCGGTCTCGGCCAAGTCCTCCGGCGCCCTGCGCGCACAAGCCGCCCGGCTGCTCACCCTGGCCGAATCGGACGCGGACCTCTCACCCGCTCGGGTGGGCAGGTCACTCGCCACCACCCGGACGGTCTTCGACCACCGCGCGGTCCTGCTCGGCCGCACCCGGGACGACTTCCGGAACTCCCTCGAAGCACTGGCCGCCGGCCGGAGCGCGACCGGCGTCGTGCACGGCGCCGCGGGCGAGGGCTCACGGGGACCCGTGTTCGTCTTCCCGGGCCAGGGCTCCCAGTGGTGGGGCATGGGCCGTGGACTCCTCGCGGAGTCCGAGGTGTTCCGGGAGGCCGTCGACGCGTGCGCCGCTGCCCTGGCCCCGTACACCGACTGGTCGCTGCACGACGTGCTGGCCGGCGAGGGAGACCCCGCGCTGCTCGAACGCGTCGATGTCGTCCAGCCCGCCCTGTTCTCGATGATGGTCGCCCTGACCGCACTCTGGCGCTCCTACGGTGTCGAACCCTCGGCGGTCGTCGGCCACTCGCAGGGTGAGATCGCCGCCGCCCATGTGGCGGGCGCGCTCAGCCTGGAGGACGCCGCCGCCGTCGTGGCCCTGCGCAGCCAGGCGCTGCCCCGGCTCTCCGGCCTCGGCGGGATGATGTCCGTCGCGGCGCCCGTCGACCGGGTGACCGCCCTGCTGGAACCCTGGAGCCATCTGCTCTCCGTCGCCGCCGTGAACGGCCCCTCCTCGGTGGTCGTCTCCGGTGACGCGGCGGCACTTGACGAACTGCTCGCCGCCTGTCGACGGGAGGACGTCCGCGCCCGCAAGGTCGCCGTGGACTACGCCTCGCACGGCACGCACGTCGAGGCCGTACGCGAGGAGCTGT
This sequence comes from Streptomyces sp. NPDC127177, assembly GCF_042672475.1. Taxonomy (NCBI): domain Bacteria; kingdom Bacillati; phylum Actinomycetota; class Actinomycetes; order Kitasatosporales; family Streptomycetaceae; genus Streptomyces; species Streptomyces sp. NPDC127177. The sequence continues at coordinate 16,644 of NZ_JBHXUW010000093.1, read as the reverse complement.
CCCGTGTGCTCGCCCCGGTGCGTTCCGAGACGCCCCGCGTGCCGTTCTACTCGACGGTGACCGGCGCCCGGCTGACCGAGGCGGTGTTCGACGGCGACTACTGGTACACCAACCTGCGCAGGACCGTACGCATGGAGGAGGCGACCCGGGCGCTCCTCGCGGACGGGCACCGTGTCTTCATCGAGATGAGCCCCCACCCCGTGCTGGCCGCCTCCGTCGAGGAGACCCAGGAGACAGTGGAGGAGGCCGTCGCCGAGTCCGCGGTGGTACTCGGCACCCTGCGCCGCGACGAGGGCGGCCTCCGCCGCTTCCTCGTCTCCCTCGCCGAGGCGCACGTCAACGGGACACCGGTGGACTGGAGCACGGCGTTCCCCGCGGGATCCGACGTCGCCGTCGACCTCCCCACGTACGCCTTCCAGCGCCGCGCGTTCTGGCCCGAGCCCCGGTCCGGGGACGCCACGGCCCCGGCGGGCGAGGACGCCGCGTTCTGGGAGCTCGTCGAGAAGGAGGACCTGGAGTCCCTGGCCGACGAACTCGGCGTCGGAGCCGACGAGGCGCGCTCCACGCTCGGTGCCGTACTGCCCACCCTGTCCGCCTGGCGGGCCAAGGCCCGGGAGCGCTCGGCCGTCAACGCCTGGCGCTACCGCGTGGACTGGAGCCGGCTGAGCGAAACGGGCAACGGTGCCCCGGCAGGACGCTGGCTCGCCGTCGTTCCGGCAGAGGGGACCGGCGACCCCTGGGTCCGTGCCGTACTCGCCGCACTCGGACCGGACACCGTCCTGCTGGAGGGCGAGAGCGGCCACGGCGGCACGGACCGCGCCGGTTGGGCCAAGCGCATCGCGGAAGTCCTCGACGAAGGACCGGATTTCACCGGCGTACTGTCCCTGCTGGCCCCCGCCGAGGAACGCCTCCCCGGCCACACCTCGGTCCCCGCGGGGCTGGCACTGACCCTGGCCCTCGTCCAGGCACTGGGCGACGCCGGGCTCCGTGCCCCGCTGTGGTGCGCCACCCGGGGCGCCGTGTCCGTGGGACAGGACGACCGGCTCAGCCGGCCCGTCCAGGGCGCACTGTGGGGGCTCGGCCGAGTGGTCGCACTGGAACACCCCGACCGTTGGGGCGGCCTGATCGATCTGCCCGAAACGCTGGACGAGCGCACCGCCGCCCGGCTCACCGGCGCACTGGCGATGCCCGACGGCGAGGACCAGATCGCGGTCCGCCCGTCCGGGCTCTACGGCCGTCGGCTCACCCACGCCGCCCCGGCGGCAGACCGGTCCGAGCCGCACTGGGAGGGCCGCGGCACGGCCCTCATCACCGGCGGAACCGGTGGGATCGGCGGCCGCGTCGCCCGCTGGATGGTCGAACGCGGCGCCGAACACGTCGTGCTGACCAGCCGCCGCGGCGAGGAAGCCCCCGGAGCGGCCGGGCTCCGCGCCGAACTGGAGGGCCTCGGCGCCCGGGTCACCATCGCCGCCTGTGACGCGGCCGACCGGGAGGCACTGGCCGCGGTGCTCGCGGCCGTCCCCGCCGAACTCCCGCTGTCCAGCGTCTTCCACGCCGCCGGCGTGGCCGACGGCGACGACACCGTGGACGCGCTCACCCTCGACCGGCTGGACGCGCTGATGCGGTCCAAGCTGACGGCCGCACTCCACCTGCACGAACTGACCAGCGACCTCGCCCTGGACGCCTTCGTCCTGTTCTCATCGGGCGCCGCGACCTGGGGCAGCGGCGGTCAGCCCGGCTACGCGGCGGCCAACGCCTACCTCGACGCACTGGCCGAGTACCGCAGGGCGCAGGGCCTCACCGCGACGTCCGTCGCCTGGGGAACCTGGGCCGATGTCGGCATGGCCACGGCCGACGACGTCCACGAACGGCTGCGGCGCCAGGGCGTCATGCCCATGGAACCGGCGCTGGCCATCGCCGCGCTCCAGCGGATGCTGGAGGACGACGAGACGGCGCTCACCGTGACGCTCATGGACTGGGAACGGTTCACCCCGAGCTTCACCGCGACCCGGCCGAGCCCCCTGCTCGCCCGGATCCCGGAGGCGGTGCGGGCCCTGGCAGCCGGGGACGGCGTACCGGCAGCCGAAGACGGTTCCGCCGTCCCGCCGCTCAGGCAGCGCCTCGACACCCTGCCGACCGCGGAACGCGACCGCGCCCTGCTCGAAGCGGTCCGTACGGAAGCCTCCGCGACGCTCGGCCACGACGCGGCGGACGTCATCCCCGCCACCCGGGCCTTCCGGGACGTCGGCTTCGACTCGGTGACGGCCGTCGAACTGCGCAACCGGCTGCGGGCGGCCCTGGGCCTGCCGCTGCCGGCCGCGCTGGTCTTCGACCACCCGACCCCGACGGCCCTCGCACAGCACATCGGCTCACTGATCTTCGGCACCGCCCACGGGCCGGCCGGGGAGACGCGGGACCAGGATCCCGACGCGGAGATCCGTGCGGTGCTCGCCTCCGTTCCTCTCAGCCGGCTCCGCAGGGCGGGACTCCTGGACATGGTCCTCGAACTCGCCACCGCCGACACCGCCGAGGCGGCCTCCGGGGCCGCCGACGCCGATGAATCGCTCGACGACATGGACGCCGAAAGCCTGCTGCGGCTCGCCACTGACATGTAGTGCCCTCCCGGCGGCGTCCGTCCTGCCCCGCCGCACGGACGCCGCCGGTCGCTCGGCACCTGCACACTGAATGAGATCTGGAGAGTCCGATGAGCACGTCCCCCAACAAGTACGTCGAGGCGCTGCGGTCGTCGCTGAAGGAGATCGAGCGGCTCCGCCAGCAGAACCAGCAACTGGTGGCGGCGGCCGAGGAACCCATCGCCGTCGTCGGCATCGGATGCCGCTACCCGGGCGGGGTGACCTCTCCGGAGGACCTGTGGGACCTGGTGACCGACGGCCGCGACGTCATGGGCGGCTTCCCCGCGGACCGCGGCTGGGACCTGGAGCGCCTGGCGGGTGACGGCGCCGGCCGCAGCCTCGCCCAGGAGGGGGCCTTCCTCTACGACATGGCGGACTTCGACCCCGCGTTCTTCGGCATCTCGCCGCGCGAGGCCGTTGCCATGGACCCGCAGCAGCGGCTGCTCCTGGAAGTGGCCTGGGAGGCGCTGGAGCGGGCCGGGATCGACCCGGCCACCCTGCGCGGCAGCCGGGCCGGTGTGTTCGTCGGCACGGCGGGACAGGACTACGCCTCGGTCATCAAGGCATCCGACGAGGACGCCGAGCAGTTCTCCACCACTGGACACGCGGCGAGCGTCATCTCCGGCAGGCTCTCCTACACCCTCGGCGCCGAAGGGCCCGCCGTCACCGTCGACACGGCGTGCTCCTCCTCGCTGGTGGCCCTGCACTGGGCGGCGCAGTCCCTGCGCAACGGCGAATGCAGCATGGCCCTGGCGGGCGGCGCATCCGTGATGGCGACCCCCGGGCCCTTCGTCTCCTTCACGGCCCAGAGCGGAATGGCCGCCGACGGCCGCTGCAAGTCGTTCTCCGAGGACGCCGACGGCACCGGCTGGGGAGAGGGCGCCGCCGTCCTCGTGCTGGAACGGCTCTCCGACGCCCAGCGAGCCGGCCACCCCGTCCTGGCCGTGCTCCGCGGCAGCGCGATCAACCAGGACGGCGCCTCCAACGGCCTCTCCGCCCCGCACGGACCCTCGCAGCGGCGCGTCATCCGCGCGGCCCTGGAGAACGCCCGACTGACCCCGGCGGATGTGGACGTCGTCGAGGCACATGGCACGGGCACGACCCTCGGTGACCCCATCGAGGCGCAGGCCCTGCTCGCCACCTACGGCCAGGACCGCGAACACCCGCTGCGCCTGGGCTCCGTCAAGTCGAACATCGGGCACACGATGGCCGCTTCGGGGGCCGCCGGTGTGATCAAGATGATCATGGCGGTGCGGCACGGGCAGATGCCGCGCAGCCTGCACGTGGGAGAGCCCTCCCTCGACGTGGACTGGACGAGCGGGGCGGTCGAACTCCTCGGCGAGCCGGCGGCCTGGCCCGAGACCGGCCGCGCCAGGCGCGCCGCCGTCTCGTCCTTCGGCGTCAGCGGCACCAACGCCCACGTCATCATCGAACAGGCTCCCGCCGACACCGCGAGCGTCCCCGACGAGGACACGGACACCACGCCGCCCGCAGTCATCCCCTGGGTGCTCTCCGGCCGGTCCGCCGCCGCGCTCGCCGGACAGCGCGACCGCCTGCTCGCACACATCGGCCGCAACCCCGGGCTGCGGCCGGTCGACATCGGGCACTCCCTCGCCGCCGGCCGCTCCGCCTTCGAGTACCGCAGCGTTCTGCTCGCCGACCCCAGCGGCACCACCGCCCCCGAGGACATCCCGGAGATCGCCGCCGGAGTGGCCGACGAGGGCCTGCTCGCCGTCCTCTTCTCCGGCCAGGGCTCCCAGCGCCTCGGCATGGGACGCGAACTCCACGCCCGGTTCCCGGTGTTCGCCGCCGCCTTCGACGCCACCGCCGACGCACTCGCCCCGCACACCGGGCGACCGCTGCGCGACATCGTCTGGGGCAGCGACCCCGAGCCGCTCGACGAGACCCGCTGGACGCAGCCCGCGCTCTTCGCCGTCGAGGTCGCCCTCTACCGCCTCGTCGAATCCCTCGGCGTCACCCCCGACTTCGTCGGCGGCCACTCCATCGGGGAGATAGCCGCCGCCCATGTGGCAGGGGTTCTCTCACTGGAGGACGCCTGCCGCCTCGTCGCGGCCCGTGCCTCCCTGATGGCCGCCCTGCCCACCGGCGGCGTCATGGCCGCCGTACAGGCGACCGAGGACGAGGTCACCCCCCTGCTCAATGGGCGGGTGTCCGTCGCCGCGGTCAACGGCCCCCGTTCCGTGGTGATCTCGGGCGACGAGAGTGCCGTACAGGACATCGCCGCCCACTTCGAGGCACAGGAGCGCAGGACCCGCCGGCTGCGCGTCTCGCACGCGTTCCACTCGCCGCTCATGGAGCCGATGCTGGCGGAGTTCCGCGCCGTCGCGGAAGGCCTCACGTACACCGAGCCCCGCATCCCCGTCGTGTCCAACGTGACCGGCCGGATCGCCGACGTCACGGACCTGTGCTCGGCCGACTACTGGGTACGTCACGTCCGCGAGGCCGTACGGTTCGCCGACGGCGTCGCCACCCTCACCGGACGGGGTGTCACCACCCTCCTGGAGCTCGGCCCGGACGGGGTGCTCTCCGCGATGGCCCAGGACTCCCTGCCGGAACAGGTCGTGGCGGTCCCGCTGCTGCGCAAGGACCGTCCGGAGGAACTCGCCGCCGTCACGGCCCTCGCGCACGTCCACGTCCGCGGTGCCACCGTGCGCTGGGCCGGCCTCTACGAGGGTTCCGGAGCCCGGCGCGTCGACCTGCCGACCTACGCCTTCCAGCGCAGGCGCTACTGGCCGGCCGCGGGCACCGACACGGCCGGCGACATCCGCGCGGCGGGGCTCGGCTCCGCCGGGCACCCCCTGCTCGGCGCCGCGGTCGAACTCGCCGACGGCGAAGGCGCCCTGTTCACCAGCAGGCTGTCCGTCCGGTCCCACCCCTGGCTCGCCGACCACGGCGTGCAGGGCCGTGCGCTGCTGCCCGGGACGGCCTTCGTCGAGCTGGCGATCCGCGCCGGTGACGAGGTCGACTGCGGCCGCGTCGAGGAACTGGCTCTCGCCGCGCCCCTCGCCTTCCCCGAGGACGGCGCCGTACAGCTCCAGGTGCGTGTCGGAGCCGCCGACGACGCGGGGCGCCGCACCCTCGGCATCTACTCGCGCGTCGAGGACGGCTTCGACCTGCCCTGGTCGCAGCACGCCACCGGCATCGTCGCCCCCGGCCAGGCAACCGGGGAGACCGGCTTCGACGCCACCGTCTGGCCGCCCGCTGGAGCGGACCCCGTCGACCTCGACGGATGCTACGAGCGCCTCGCCGAGCTCGGCTTCGACTACGGCCCCGCCTTCCGCGGGCTGCGCGCCGCCTGGCGACGCGGCGACGAGGTGTACGCGGACGTCGTCCTCCCCGACGACTGCGGCACCGACGCGAGCGCCTTCGGCCTGCACCCCGCACTGCTCGACGCCGCCCAGCACGCCGCCGCCTTCACCGACCTCGGCGCGATCAGCCGCGGCGGACTGCCCTTCGCCTGGGAAGGCGTCTCACTGACGGCCTCCGGCGCCACGGCGGTACGCGCACGGCTCGCCCCCGCAGGGGACGACACCGTCTCCATCGAGGTGTACGACACGGCCGGCGGCACGGTCCTGACCGTCGACTCCCTCGTCTCCCGCTCCGTCCCCGTCGCCGGTCCCGGGGAGCCCGGCGTCGTCCACCGCGACTCGCTGTTCCGGACGGCCTGGACCCCGGTACAGAACACCGCCGCGGACGGGCCCGACGCCGTGGCGGTGATCGGCGCCGACCCGCTCGGCACGGCCCAAGCCCTGCGCGCCGCGGGCCTCCCCGTGACCGCCCACCCCGACCTGGCCGCCCTCGCGGCATCGGACGGGCCGGTCCCCGCTGTCGTCCTCGCCACCGTGTCCGGCGCACCCGAAGACGTCCTGGCGGCGACCCACACCCTGGGCGCCGCCGTCCTCGACGACGTACAGCGGTGGCTCGACGAGGACCGCTTCTTCGACGCCCGCCTGGTCTTCGTGACCCAGGGGGCGCTCACCGGCGACGACCTCGCCGCCGCATCGGTCCACGGCCTCGTGAGGACGGCCAGGACCGAGAACCCGGGACGCTTCGGCCTCCTGGACATCGACTCCGGCACGGCCTCACTTCCCCCGCAGGCCGTGCCGGCCCTCGTCCGCTCCGCTCTCGCGGTCGGAGCGGACGAGCCGGACCTCGCGATACGGGACGGTGAACTCCTCGCCGCCCGCCTCACCCGGGTGCCCGCGCCCCAGGAGCGGGCAGCCTGGAACGCCGAGGGCACCGTCCTCATCACCGGAGGCACCGGCGGACTCGGCGGCGTCCTCGCCCGGCACCTGGTCACCGAGCGCGGCGTGCGGCACCTGCTGCTCGTCAGCCGCCGGGGCCCGGCCGCCGAAGGCGCCGAAGCACTCCGCGCCGAACTGACCGAACAGGGCGCCCAGGTGACCGTCGCACCCTGCGATGTCACCGACCGGACCGCACTCGCGGAACTTCTGGCGGCCGTTCCCGCCGCACACCCGCTCACCGCTGTCGTCCACACGGCGGGCATCGTCGACGACGGGGTGATCGGCTCCCTGACGTCCGAGCGCCTGACCGGCGTCCTGCGGCCCAAGGCCGACGCCGCCTGGCACCTCCACGAGCTGACACGCGGCCAGGACCTGACCGCCTTCGTGGTCTTCTCCTCCGTCGCCGCCACCCTCGGCAGCCCCGGACAGGCCAACTACGCCGCCGGCAACGCCTTCCTCGACGCCCTCGCCACGCACCGCAGGAGCCACGGGCTGCCGGCCCACTCCCTGGGCTGGGGTCCCTGGACCCGGAGCGTCGGCATGACCGGCACTCTCACCGACATCGACGTGGAGCGCATCTCCCGCTCGGGAATGCCCCCGCTCTCCGTCGAACAGGGCCTCGCGCTCTTCGACGCCGCCCTCGGCTGCGAGGAGCCGGCCCTCGCCCCGGTCCGGCTCGACCTGCCGGTCCTGCGCGCCCAGGGCGAAATCGCCCCCCTGCTGCGCGGCCTCATCCGCTCACCGGGCCGGCGCGCTGCCGCCGTCCACACCTCGGAGGCGGCGGGCGGTCTCGCCGAGCGGCTCGCCGGACTGAACGCGACCGAACAGCGCGAGACCCTCCTCGACCTCGTACGTGAACAGATCGCCCGCGTTCTGGGCCATGCCGATGCCACGGACGTCGAGTCGTCCCGGCAGTTCCAGGACCTCGGCTTCGACTCGCTGACGGCAGTCGAGCTGCGCAACGGGCTCAACACCGTGACCGGCCTGCGGCTGCCCGCGACCATGGTCTTCGACTACCCGACCCCGAGCGCCCTCGCCGACCACATGCGCGACGAACTGCTCGGCGCGGACCACCGGGCCGCACCCGCCGCCCCGCAGACCGCACCCACGCTCACCGACGACCCCATCGCGATCGTCGGCATGGCCTGCCGCTACCCGGGCGGAGTGACGTCACCGGAAGAGCTCTGGCACCTCGTCACCGAAGGCGTCGACGCCATCACCGGCTTCCCCACCAACCGGGGCTGGGACCTCGACGGACTGTACGACCCCGACCCGGACCAGCCCGGCAGGACGCACGTCCGCGAGGGCGGGTTCCTGCACACGGCAGGCGAGTTCGACCCCGACTTCTTCGGTATGTCCCCGCGCGAGGCGATGGCCACCGACTCCCAGCAGCGACTGCTCCTCGAGCTCTCCTGGGAAGCCGTCGAGCGCGCCGGTATCGCCCCCGCCTCCCTGCGCGGCAGCCGTACCGGAGTCTTCGCCGGCGTCATGTACAACGACTACGGGCCGCTCCTCACGGGCGAGGAGTACGAGGCGTTCCGGGGCAACGGAAGCGCACCGAGCGTCGCGTCGGGCCGCGTCTCCTACACGCTGGGGCTCGAAGGCCCCGCCGTGACGGTGGACACCGCGTGCTCCTCCTCGCTGGTCGGCATGCACCTCGCGGCCCAGGCCCTGCGCGGTGGTGAGTGCTCACTGGCGCTGGCCGGCGGTGTCACGGTGATGTCCACACCCAGCACCTTCATCGAGTTCTCCCGCGCCCGCGGCCTGGCCCCCGACGGCCGCTCCAAGGCCTTCTCCGAGTCGGCCGACGGCGTCGGCTGGGCCGAGGGCGCCGGCATGCTCGTGCTGGAACGCCTCTCCGACGCACACCGCAACGGCCACCGGGTGCTGGCCCTGCTGCGCGGCAGCGCGATCAACCAGGACGGCGCGTCGAACGGTCTGACCGCGCCCAACGGTCCCTCGCAGCAGCGTGTCATCCGGCAGGCCCTCGCCGGCGGAGGACTCCGCCCGGACGAGGTCGATGTCGTCGAGGCGCACGGCACCGGCACAACCCTGGGCGATCCGATCGAGGCGCAGGCACTGCTTGCCACCTACGGACGGGACCGGGACCCGGAGCGTCCGCTGCTCCTTGGCTCGGTGAAGTCCAACATCGGGCACACGCAGGCAGCCGCCGGTGTCGCCGGCGTCATCAAGATGGTCATGGCGATGCGCCACGGAGTCGTACCCCGGACGCTCCACGTGAGTGAACCCTCCTCGCACGTCGACTGGTCGGCCGGTGCCGTGGAGCTTCTGACGGAGCCGGCCGCCTGGCCGGAGACGGACCGGGCGCGGCGTGCGGGTGTGTCGTCGTTCGGGATCAGCGGCACGAACGCGCACGTGATCCTGGAGCAGTCGCCCCCTGACGTCCACGGCGGCGTGGCCGCCCGGGGCGCCGAGGTGGAGCCGGGCGTGGTCCCGTGGCTGCTCACCGGTCGGACACCGCGGGCCGTGGCCGACCAGGCGGCGCGCCTGCTGTCACTCGTGGAGACCGAGGCGGGCACGCGGCCGCTGGACATCGGATACTCACTGGCCACTGGTCGCTCCATGTTCGACCACCGTGCGGTGGTGCTGACGGACGGCCCCGACGGGACCCGCCGGGCGCTCACCGCGCTGGCGGCCGGTGAACCCGATGCCGCGGCCGTATCCGGACAGGTGGCGAGCGGAAAGCGCGCCTTCCTGTTCTCGGGTCAGGGTTCGCAGCGGCTGGGTATGGGGCGTGAGCTGTACGGGCGTTTCCCGGTGTTCGCCGATGCGCTGGACTCGGTGGTCGCGCTGTTGGACGTGGGGTTGGGGCGTTCGCTCCGCGACGTGATGTGGGGTGATGACGCCGATCTGTTGAACGAGACGGGGTCGGCTCAGCCGGCGCTGTTCGCGGTCGAGGTGGCGTTGTTCAGGCTGGTCGAGTCGTGGGGCGTGAAGCCCGACTTCGTGGCCGGGCATTCGATCGGTGAGATCGCCGCAGCCCATGTGGCGGGTGTGTTGTCCCTGGAGGACGCCTGCGCCCTGGTGGTGGCGCGTGCGTCGCTGATGCAGGCGCTGCCTGTCGGTGGCGCGATGGTGGCGCTGGAGGCGACGGAGGCCGAGGTCCTGCCGGTGTTGTCCGGTGGAGTGTCGGTTGCCGCGGTGAACGGGCCGTCTTCGGTCGTGGTCTCCGGTGTCGAGGGGGACGTGCTGGAGGTTGCCGCCCGGTTCGAGGCCGAGGGGCGGAAGACGACCCGGTTGCGGGTGTCGCACGCGTTCCATTCGCCGCTGATGGATCCGATGCTGGACGGGTTCCGTGCGGTGGCCGAGGGGCTGGTGTTCTCGGAGCCGGTGATTCCGGTGGTGTCGAACCTGACGGGTGCTGTGGCGTCGGCGGATGAGCTGTGCTCGGCCGAGTACTGGGTTCGGCATGTGCGAGAGGCTGTTCGTTTCGCTGAGGGTGTGCGGGCGCTGGGGGAGCAGGGCGTTTCGCTGTTCCTGGAGTTGGGTCCGGACGGTGTTCTGTCGGCGATGGCCCAGCAGTCGGTGCCGGAGGGGGCGGTCACCGTGCCCGTACTCCGCAAGGACCGCGTCGAGGAAGAGGCCGCACTCAACGCGCTGGCACACCTCCATGTGCGGGGCGTTCCCGTGGACTGGGCCGCTGTTCTCACCGGAACCGGTGCCTCCGGCGTCGACGTACCCACCTACCCCTTCCAGCACCAGTGGATCTGGCCGGCGGGCCCGCAGGCCGGTGCCACCGGTGACGTACGTGCGGTGGGTCTGGGAGCAGCCGAACACCCCCTGCTGGGTGCGTCCGTCGAACTCGCCGAGGGCGAGGGAACGTTGTTCACCGCGCGGCTGTCCGTCCGGTCGCATCCCTGGCTCGCCGATCATGCCGTCATGGGCCGGGTCCTGCTGCCCGGAACCGCTCTCCTGGAACTGGCCTTCCGCGCCGGTGACGAGGTCGGGTGCGACCGGATCGAGGAGCTGACCCTCGCGGCGCCGCTCGTGCTGCCCGAAGGCGGCGCCGTGCAGGTGCAGGTACGCGTCGGAGGCGCGGACGACGCGTCCCGCCGCTCGATCACCGTGCACTCCCGGCCCGAGGGCGCCGATGAACAGCCCTGGACCCCGCACGCCACCGGTGTCCTGACGAACGGGAGCGATGCCGCCTCCGTCAACGATTTCGACGGCACCGTGTGGCCGCCCGCACACGCCGAAGCACTGAACACCGAAGACTGCTACGACCGCTTCGCCGGACTCGGATTCGCCTACGGTCCGGTGTTCCAGGGGCTGCGGGCCGCCTGGCGGCGGGACGACGAGATCTTCGCCGAGGTGACGCTCCCACAGGGCGCTCAGGAAGACGCCGCCGCCTTCGGACTGCACCCCGCACTGCTGGACTCCGCACTGCACGCCTCGCTCCTGGCCGACAACGGCGAGCAGGGCGGCGGGGGACTGCCGTTCTCGTGGGAGGGCGCGTCGCTGCACGCGACGGGTGCCACCACACTGAGGGTGAGGATCGCCCCGGTCGCCGGCCGGAACGCCGTCTCGATCGCCGCCGCCGACACGTCCGGCGCCCCGGTCGCCTCGGTGGACTCCCTTCTCGTACGCGCAGTGACGAGCGAGGAACTGAGCGACGACGCCGCGCTGGCACGGGACGCGTTGTTCGGTCTCGACTGGGTGCCGGTACCGGCCGGCACCGACGTGCCCGAGGCGATCGCGCTGATCGGCACCGACCCGCTCGGGCTCGCCGACGCGCCGGCCGGGACCGGTCCGCGGATCGAGACGTACGCGGACCTGGCGTCCCTGGCAGCCGATGGTTCCCCGGTGCCGGGCACCGTCCTCGTATCGATGGCACGCGCGGCGGGCACGGACGTTGCGGAGTCCGCCCACGCACTGACCGCGGACGCGCTTGCCCTGGCACAGGAGTGGCTGGCCGACGAGCGGTTCGCCGGCTCGCGGCTGGTGTTCGTCACACGCGGTGCGATGACCGCCGCGGACGAGGACGCCGCCGATGTGGCGGCTGCCGCGGTCTGGGGCCTGGTGCGCTCCGCGCAGACGGAGAACCCCGGCTGCTTCGGTCTGGTCGACCTCGGCCTCTCCGACGACTCGTTCGACCACCTCGCGGGGGCGCTCGCCACGGACGAACCCCAGGTGGTCGTCCGCGACGGCGGAATCCGAGCGGGCCGGCTCGCCCGGCTGACTTCCGGCACCGGCCTCGTCCCGCCGGCCCAGGGGCCGTGGCGTCTGGACAGCGAAACGCAGGGAAGCCTGGACGGACTGGCGCTGACGCCCTTCCCCGAGGCTCTGGAACCCCTGACCGGCCACGAGGTCCGCATCGAGGTCCGGGCCGCGGGCGTCAACTTCCGCGACGTCCTGAAGGCGCTCGACATGTACCCCGGTGACGCCGGACGCATGGGACGAGAGGCCGCGGGCGTGGTGACCGAAGTGGGTCCCGAGGTCACGGAACTACAGCCCGGTGACCCGGTCACGGGCCTCGTGTCCGGCGGCTTCGGCTCCGTCGTCGTCGGCGACGCCCGACTGCTCACCCGACTGCCCGAGGGATGGTCGTGGGAGTCTGCTGCGTCGATGCCGCTGGTGTTCCTGACGGCGTATTACGCGTTGGTGGAGTTGGGTGGGTTGCGGCGTGGGGAGAAGGTTTTGATCCATGCCGGTGCGGGTGGTGTGGGGATGGCTGCTGTGCAGGTGGCGCGGTATGTGGGTGCGGAGGTGTTCGCGACGGCGAGTGAGTCGAAGTGGGGTGTGCTGCGGTCGTTGGGTGTGGCGGATGATCACATCGCGTCGTCGCGTTCGACGGATTTCGAGGCTGCGTTTGCGGGTGTTGGGGGTGGCGTGGATGTGGTGCTGAATTCGCTTTCGGGTGAGTTCGTGGATGCGTCTTTGCGGTTGTTGGTTGAGGGTGGTCGGTTCCTGGAGATGGGGAAGACCGATGTTCGTGAGGCGGGGGATCTGCCTGGGGGTGTGGAGTATCGGGCGTTTGATCTGGGGTGGGTGGAGCCCGAGGGTATTCAGCGGATGTTGGTTGAGGTGATGGAGTTGTTCGGGCGGGGGGTGTTGGTGCCGTTGCCTGTGCGGTCGTGGGATGTGCGGCGGGCGCGGGATGCGTTCCGGTTCATGAGTATGGCCAGGCATGTGGGCAAGATCGTGTTGACGATGCCGCGGGTGTGGAGTCCTGGGGGGACGGTTCTGATCACTGGTGGTACGGGTGGTCTGGGTGGTGTGTTGGCGCGTCATCTGGTGGTTGAGGGTGGGGTGCGTCATTTGGTGCTTACGAGTCGGCGTGGGCTTGGTGCGGATGGTGCTGCGGAGTTGGTGGATGAGCTGACGGAGTTGGGTGCGTCGGTGTCGGTGGAGGCGTGTGATGTCGCGGATCGTGCGGCGTTGGCGGGGTTGTTGGGTGGTGTGCCGGCTGATCGTCCGTTGACGGCGGTGATTCATACGGCGGGTGTGCTGGATGACGGGGTTGTTGGTTCGCTGAGTTCGGAGCGGCTGGCGGGGGTGTTGCGGCCGAAGGTCGACGCGGCGTGGAACCTGCACGAACTCACCCAGGACCTCGACCTGGCCGCCTTCGTCCTCTACTCCTCGGTCTCCGGCACCATCGGCGGAGCGGGCCAGGCCAACTACGCGGCGGGCAACACCTTCCTCGACGCACTCGCCGCACACCGCCAGGCCGCCGGCCTCCCGGGGGTCTCGCTCGCCTGGGGAGCCTGGAACCAGGGCGCCGGCATGACCAGCGGCCTCGGCGAGGCCGATCTGCGACGCGCAGCCGAGGCGGGCATGCCCCTGATCTCGGTCGACCAGGGCCTCACCCTCTTCGATTCGGCCCTCGCCACCGGCCTCGCGGCCGTGGCACCCGTCCGCCTCGACCTGTCCGCCCTGCGCGCTCACGGCACAGTCCCCCCGCTGCTGCGCGGACTCGTCCGTACCGCAACCACCCGGCGTACGTCGGCCACGGGAGCCGGCACCGAGGGCGGGCTCGCCGAGCGCCTCGCCCGTCTGGAGCGCACCGAACGCCGCGCCACGCTGCTCACCCTCGTACGGGCACAGGCGGCCCTGGTGCTCGGCCACGCGAGTGGTGACGGGATCGACCCGTCCCGCGCCTTCCGCGACCTCGGCTTCGACTCGCTGACGGCCGTGGAGCTGCGCAACCGGCTGAACACGGCGACCGGACTACGGCTGGCCGCCACGATGGTCTTCGACTACCCGACCGCGGAGACGCTGACCGGCCATCTGCTGGAGGAACTCGTAGGGCCCGACACGGACAACGACCTGGAAACGGGCGCACCGGAACTCACCGGCGCGCTCCTCGACGACGACCCCGTCGTGATCGTGGGGATGAGCTGCCGCTTCCCCGGCGGCATCGGCTCGCCCGAAGACCTGTGGCGCGTGGTCACCGAAGGTGCCGACGTGGTCTCCGACTTCCCGACGAACCGCGGCTGGGACGTCGACGCGCTGTACAACCCCGACCCCGAGCACATGGGGACCTCCTACACGCGCTCTGGCGGATTCCTGCACGACGCGGGGGAGTTCGACCCCGGGTTCTTCGGAATGTCTCCCCGTGAGGCGATGGCGACGGACGCACAGCAGCGGCTGCTGCTCGAAACCTCGTGGGAGGCGATCGAGCGAGCCGGAATCGACCCCGTATCGCTGCGCGACAGCCAGACCGGAGTCTTCGCCGGTGTGATGTACGGCGGCTACAACACCGCCCTGACCGGCAAGGAGTTCGAAGGCTTCCAGGGGCAGGGCAGCGCGCTGAGCGTCGCCTCCGGCCGGGTCTCCTACACCTTCGGGTTCGAGGGACCCGCCGTGACCGTCGACACGGCATGCTCCTCGTCGCTCGTCGCCATGCACCTGGCCGCCCAGGCCCTGCGCAGCGGCGAGTGCTCGCTGGCCCTGGCCGGCGGTGTCACCGTGATGTCGATCCCCGACACCTTCGTGGAGTTCTCCCGTCAGCGCGGTCTGGCCCCCGACGGCCGGTCCAAGCCCTTCTCCGAGTCGGCCGATGGCGTGGGCTGGTCCGAGGGCATCGGCATGCTGGTGCTCGAGCGGCAGTCCGACGCGCTGCGCAACGGTCACGAGATCCTTGCTGTGGTGCGTGGATCGGCGGTCAACCAGGATGGTGCGTCCAACGGTCTGACGGCGCCCAACGGCCCGTCGCAGCAGCGGGTCATCCGCCGGGCACTCGCCAGCGGCGGCCTCTCCACCACCGACGTCGACGCCGTCGAGGCGCACGGCACCGGCACCACACTCGGCGACCCGATCGAGGCGCAGGCGCTGCTTGCCACGTACGGGAAGGACCGGGACCCGGAGCGCCCGCTGCTGCTCGGCTCGGTGAAGTCCAACCTGGGCCACACCCAGGCCGCCGCCGGAGCGGCCGGCGTGATCAAGATGATCATGGCGATGAGGCACGGAGTGCTGCCGGCCACCGTGAACGTGACCCAGCCGTCCTCGCACGTCGACTGGTCGGCGGGTGCGGTGGAACTCCTGACGGAGCCGGCTCTCTGGCCGGAGACGGACCGGGTGCGGCGTGCGGGTGTGTCGTCGTTCGGGATCAGCGGCACGAACGCGCACGTGATCCTGGAACAGCCGGCGCTCGTGATCCAGGGAACGGTGGTCACGGACACCCCCGTCGAAGCGCCGGGCGTGGTGCCGTGGATCCTGTCCGGCAAGACCCCGGAGGCGCTGCGCGGCCAGGCCGCCCGACTCCTCTCCTACATCCAGGCACACCCCGAGCTGCGACCGCTCGATCTGGGATTCTCCCTGGCGACGGGCCGGTCGACCTTCGAGCACCGGGCGGTCGTACCGGTCGGCGAGCCGACCGAGACCGTACGCGCGCTGGCCGCCCTGGCGGTCGGCGAGCCGGACCCCTTCGTGGTGGCGGGAACGGCGACCGGTGGCCGGACAGCGATGCTCTTCTCGGGTCAGGGTTCGCAGCGGTTGGGTATGGGGCGTGAGTTGTACGCACGCTTCCCGGTGTTCGCGGATGCGTTGGATGCTGTCCTCGATTGCCTGGACGGAGGGACGGGACGTTCGCTCCGCGACGTGATGTGGGGTGGTGACGCCGATCTGTTGAACGAGACGGGGTCGGCTCAGCCGGCGCTGTTCGCGGTCGAGGTGGCGTTGTTCCGGTTGGTGGAGTCGTGGGGCGTGAAGCCCGACTTCGTGGCGGGTCATTCGATCGGTGAGATCGCTGCTGCTCATGTGGCGGGTGTGTTCTCGCTGGAGGATGCCTGCGCCCTGGTGGCGGCACGCGCACGGCTCATGCAGGCACTGCCCGAGGGCGGCGCGATGATCGCCGTGCAGGCCACCGAGGACGAGGTGCTTCCCCTGCTCGGCGACCGGGAGGAGCACATAGCGATCGCAGCGGTCAACGGCCACTCCTCCGTGGTCATCTCGGGCCACGAGGACGTGGTCCTGGAGATCTCGGCACGGCTGGAGCAGCAAGGCAGGAAAGCCACCTGGCTGCGGGTGTCGCATGCGTTCCACTCGCCGTTGATGGATCCGATGCTGGATGAGTTCCGTGCGGTGGCCGAGGGGCTTGTGTTCTCGGAGCCGCGGGTTCCGGTGGTGTCGAACCTGACGGGTGCTGTGGCGTCGGCGGATGAGCTGTGTTCGGCGGAGTACTGGGTGCGGCATGTCCGCGAGGCCGTTCGTTTCGCCGACGGTGTGAGGACGTTGGCCGAGCACGGTGTGACGACGTTCCTGGAACTCGGTCCCGACGGTGTTCT
>NZ_JBHXUW010000092.1:3272-21342 GCF_042672475.1 Streptomyces sp. NPDC127177 | reverse complement strand
GTCCGGGGCGGCGGCTCCGGGCCACCGCCCCGGACCCCGCCCGCCCCGGGCCACCGCGTCCTCACCCCACGGAGCTGTAGGCCACCACTCCCCGCAGCACCTCGTCGACCGCCTTCCGAGCGCTCCGGCCCACCGAACTGCCCTCACGAGGCGCCGCGGCCGCCACCTGCCCCAGCACATCGATCACCTGCTTGCACCACCGCACGAAGTCCCCCGCCGGCATCTCGGCCTCGCGCAGCACCTCGTCCAGCGTCCGGCCGGACGCCCACATGTACACCGCCCAGGCGAATCCGAGATCGGGTTCGCGCTGTCCGACCCCCTCCGCCTGATTGATCTTGAAGTCCTCCTCCAGGGCATCGAGCCGCCCCCAGATCCGGACCATCTCGCCCATCGCGGTCTTGGCCGGTCCGGACGGCAGCTTCGGCGCCACCGCATCGTCGGACTGCCGTGCCTCGTAGACCAACGCCGAGACGCATGCCGCGAGTTCGGCGGGGTTGAGGCCCTCCCAGACACCCGCGCGCAGGCACTCGCTCGCCAGCAGGTCCAACTCGCCGTAGAGCCGGGCGAGCCGCCGCCCGTGCTCGGTCACCTCGCTGCCCCGCAGGTAGTCGAGTTCGGTCAGCAGGGCCACGATCCGGTCGAAGGTCCGGGCGATCGTGTTGGTGCGCCCCTCGATGCGGCGCTCCAGCTGCTGGGTGTCCCGCTGGAGCCTGTGGTACCGCTCGGCCCACCGGGCATGGTCCTCGCGCTCGGCGCACCCGTGGCAGGGGTGCGCGCGCAACTCGGCCCGGTAGCGCGCGATCTCGCGGTCGTCGGCCGCGACGGACCGCTCCTTGCGGTGCCGCTCCGGCACGATGTGCCCGGCCTTGGTGCGCAGCGCGGACGCCAGATCGCGCCGCGACTGCGGTGAGCGCGGGTTGAACGACTTCGGGACGCGCATCCGCTCCAGCGCCTCCACCGGCACCGGGAAGTCGATCGAGGCGAGCCGCTTGACCTGCCGTTCGGCAGTCAGTACCAACGGCCGCGGCCCGTCGTGGTATTCGAGCCCCCGGTGGCCGTGCCCGTTGGTACGCCCGGCGGGCAGACCCGGGTCCAGGACGAGCGCCAGCCCGGCGAACTTCCCGGTCGGCACATGGATCACGTCGCCGGGCTTGAGCTTCTCCAGGGACGCCGCTGCGGCGGCCCGGCGCTGCGAGGCTCCGTGCTTGGCCAGCTCCGTCTCGCGGTCCTTGAGGTCGCGGCGCAGCCGCGCGTACTCCTCGAAGTCGCCGAGGTGGCAGGTCATTCCCTCCTTGTAGCCCTCCAGGCCCTCCTCGTTCTTCTGGACCTGGCGGGAGATCCCGACCACCGACCGGTCCGCCTGGAACTGTGCGAAGGAGGTCTCCAGCAGTTCGCGCGAGCGGTGCCTGCCGAACTGCTGCACCAGGTTCACGGCCATGTTGTAGGAGGGGCGGAAGCTGGAGCGCAGCGGATACGTACGCGTGCCCGCGAGTCCCGCCAGCGCTCCCGGGTCCATCCCCCGCTGCCAGAGCACTACCGCGTGGCCCTCGACGTCGATCCCGCGCCGGCCGGCCCGGCCGGTCAGCTGGGTGTACTCGCCGGGGGTGATGTCGGCGTGCTGCTCGCCGTTCCACTTGACGAGCTTCTCCAGCACCACGGAGCGGGCGGGCATGTTGATGCCGAGCGCGAGGGTCTCCGTCGCGAAGACCGCCTTGACGAGGCCGCGCACGAAGAGCTCCTCGACGACCTCCTTGAACGTCGGCAGCATGCCGGCGTGGTGCGCGGCGATGCCACGCTCCAGGCCTTCGAGCCATTCGTAGTAGCCGAGGACATGGAGGTCCTCGCTGGGAATGGACGCCGTGCGCGCCTCGACGATCTCCCGGACCAGCCGTCGCTTGTCCTCGTCGTTGAGCCGCAGCCCGGCGGCCAGGCACTGCTGGACGGAGGCCTCGCAGCCGGCCCTGCTGAAGATGAACGTGATGGCGGGCAGCAGCCCCTCGGCGTCCAGCCGGTCGATGACCTCCGGCCTGGAGGGGGTCCAGATCCGGCTCCGCTGGCGCCGCTCACGCTCGCGGTCCGCCTCGCGCACCATCTTTCCGC
Source organism: Streptomyces sp. NPDC127177 (assembly GCF_042672475.1). Classification (NCBI taxonomy): domain Bacteria; kingdom Bacillati; phylum Actinomycetota; class Actinomycetes; order Kitasatosporales; family Streptomycetaceae; genus Streptomyces; species Streptomyces sp. NPDC127177. The sequence goes on along the minus strand of NZ_JBHXUW010000092.1, from coordinate 19,242 downwards.
GCCGGCGCTCGCGCGGGTTGTATCCGCGCTGGTTCTCCATCCGGGCGAGCCGGACGAGGTCGGGGTTGACCTCACGGCGTCCGACCCCGCGGCCGCCGTGGTCGCTCTCCTCCTCGAAGAGGTCGTACATCCGGCGGCCGGCCAGCACGTGCTGCCAGAGCGGCACGGGGCGGTGCTCGGAGACGATCACGGCGGTGTCGCCGCGGACGGTGTCCAGCCAGTCGCCGAACTCCTCCGCGTTGGACACGGTCGCCGACAGCGAAACGAGTGTCACGGATTCGGGCAGGTGGATGATCACTTCCTCCCACACCGCACCCCGGAAGCGGTCGGAGAGGTAGTGCACCTCGTCCATCACCACGTAGCCGAGCCCGGTCAGCGCCTGGGAGCCCGCGTACAGCATGTTGCGCAGCACCTCGGTGGTCATGACGACCACGGGGGCATCGGCGTTGACGCTGTTGTCACCGGTGAGCAGGCCCACCTTGTCCGCGCCGTAGCGCTTGACGAGGTCGGCGAACTTCTGGTTGGAGAGGGCCTTGATCGGCGTGGTGTAGAAGCACTTGCGGCCCTGCTCCAGGGCGAGGTGCACGGCGAACTCGCCGACGATGGTCTTGCCCGATCCGGTCGGGGCCGCGACGAGCACACCCTTGCCCGACTCCAGCGCCGTGCAGGCCTCGATCTGGTAGGGGTCCAGATCGAACTCGTACATCTCGCGGAACGGCCCGAGCGCGGTCGCCTGCTCGGCGGCTCGGATCCGGGAAGCCTGGTATCGCTCAGCTGGTGAGAGGTCCTCTGTCATCTTGTCCACGAGCCTACCCGCCACCTCTGACAGTGACGCGATCTTTAATCGCCCGTGGAAGAACCCGCCCCCAGGACCCTGGCGGCGCCCCGAACGCACGTGGCGGTCAGCGGCAGGGCGCCGAGGGGTTCACCGTCCGCGTACGCGGTGACACCGACGGCTTCGAGCTCGATCGAGGAGACCCGGTGCACGGTGACGGCCGGGTGGCCGAGATGGGTTCCCTTGTAGACCTTGGGGAACACCTTGAGCAGGGTGGTGCGGCTGCACTCGCCGACGACGGTGACGTCGAACAGTCCGTCGTCCATGACGGCGTCCGCGCAGATCCGCATGCCGCCGCCGTACGTCGATCCGTTGCCGACGGCGATCAGCGTCGCCCGGATCTCCCGGACCGGCCCGCCGTCCAGGCTCATGCGATAGGTGAGGGGCCTGAACGCGGCGAGTTCCGCGAGGATCGCCAGGTCGTACTTGAACCGGCCGCCGACCCAGCGCATCCGGTTGCCCCGGTCGTTGACCCGGGAGTCGAAGCCGGAGGCGAGGACGGACCCGAACCACCGGTCGCCGACCCGGCCCAGATCGATCTCGCGGACGACGCTGCCCTTGAGCGCCTCGGCGGCCAGCCGGCCCGCGGCGGCCGGGTCCCGTATCGGCAGACCGAGGGCACGGGCGAAGTCGTTCCCGGTGCCGACGGCCACGACACCCAGCGGGGTCGGCGTCCCGGCGATGGCCTGGAGGGCGAGGGACATCATGCCGTCACCGCCGACGGCTATCAGCGCGCCGGTTCCCCCCGCCACGGCCTCGCGCGCCCGCCGCAACGCGTCGTCGGCATCCTCACCGAGGACCGTACGGACGGAGAATCCGGCGTCCCGCAACGCGGAAGCGGCCGGCTGCGCGGCACGCGCGCCCCGGCCGCGTCCTGCGGTGGGATTGACGAAAAGAGTGATCTCGCTGGTCACCCGGGGGACCTTACAAGGTCAGGTGATGTCGTCGTAACCGTTCACCCGGTCACGGTCCGAGGACGCCTGCGCGGGCAGCGATCCGCGCGCGGAGACCGACTCGGTCTCGTCGATGTCCTCGGGGGTGAGGTCCAGGTCCGAGGCCTCGTCGTCGGCCGGGCCTCCGGAGGCCCGCAGCGCCTTGCGGCGGTCGTTGAGGAGCGAGATCACGGTGGCGACGAAGTAGAGCACCCAGATCGGACCGGCGAGGGCCAGCATGGTGAGCGGATCCGTGCTGGGGGTCGCCAGTGCGGCGAACACCGTGATGCCCATGATCATGCCGCGCCACCAGCCGAGCATGCGCTTGCCCGTGACGATCCCGACGAAGTTCAGCATCACCAGGAACAGCGGAAGCTCGAAGGAGAGCCCGAAGACGACCACCATGCGTGTGATGAGGTCCAGCAGGTCGTCCAGCGGCAACTGGTTGTCCAGGCCCTCCGGCGAGAAGCCCAGCAGCACCCTGGCCATCGTCGGCAGCGTCTTGTAGGCGAAGAATCCGCCCGCGAGGAACAGCGGGAAGCCCGCCCCGACGAAGCCGAGCGAGTACTTCTTCTCGTGCTTGTGCAGGCCGGGCGCGACGAAGGCCCAGAGCTGGTAGAGCCAGATCGGCGAGGACAGGACGATTCCCGCCATCAGCGAGACCTTGAGCGCGAGGGTGAACGGCGTCAGAAGGCCGTTGAGGACGATGCGCGCACAGGTGACGCTGGTCTGCGTCTGTTGCCTCTGCGTCAGCTCGGCGAAGCTGAACTCGCAGCCGACCGACTTCAGTACGGGATCGGTGAAGAACTCGATGATCCCCTTGTAGAAGAACGCGGCGACGATGGTCACGAGGACGATCCCCAGCAACGCCTTCGTCAGTCGGTTACGCAGCTCACGCAGGTGCTCCACCAGAGGCATGCGGCCCTCTGGATCCGTCTCCTGTGTGCGGGCAGACTTGAGCAACCCACGTCCTCATCTCGTGCAGCAGGCCGTCACCGGTCAGGACGCCTGCATCGGCCCGGTTTGTCAGCGCTTGGTCGTCGAATCGGTCGGCTCAGCGACCGGACGGGAGCTGGTGACATCACCGGGGGCGGCCTGGATGGTGCGCGGGGCGGCCTGGTCCTGAGCGGCGTCGTCAGCGGCAGGCTCGGCCGGGGTGGCCGACGGGCCGCCCTCGGACTTCATCGCCTTGGCCTCGCTCTTGAGGATGCGGGCCGACTTGCCGAGCGAGCGAGCCATGTCCGGAAGCTTCTTCGCGCCGAACAGCAGAACAATGACGACGAGGATCAGGATGATCTCGGGAGCGCCGAGCCTTCCGAACATATGCGTGTACCTTCTCACCGAGGCAGCAGGGGTGGGGCGGACCGAGCGTCGGACGGACGTCCGATCGTCGTACTGTCAGCGATCGTATCCCGCACGAGTAAACGCAGGGCAATACCCGCGCATCTATGCGATTACGGCCCATGCCTCGCTCACAGGGCCGTCACCAGCAGCGTACCCCCCGGAACCGGGAAACAGGAGGCCGCGCCCGCTCCGATCGAACGGCCCTAGCGCAGGGTTTCACCCGTGGCCGCGAGATCCGTGGCCGCGCGCTCCAGGTCCTCGGCCGCCCGGTTGATGCGGTCCGTGGTACGTGTCACCTGGTGACCGAGCCGCTGGGCCTCGATGAAGACCTTGATGGCCAGCACGCCCAGGACGGCGATCCCGAGGAATCCCAGGGCGATGGCGAGCATGGGCCAGAACATGCGCAGAGCCTCGATGTTTCTCGTGTCCGGATGTGGTTCCTGATGCCGGACGCCGGTGTGGTTCCGGACGCCGGTGTGGTTCTAGACACCGGTGTGCAGGCGCAGCGTCCGCACGCCGCCGCCCGTGAGGAGCTCGATTATCCGCTCCCCCGCGGGCCTGCGGGCGGCGGCGTGGCACTCGGGACAGGTGAAGGAGTAGAACGTCGTCCGGCTGGTGGCGCCGATCGCGAGCCGGATGGCGCCCGCCGCCAGCTCGAACCGCGCACGGCAGTCCGGGCAGGCGGCCCGGAACCGCACGGACTCGGGAACGACGACGGTCGTCACGGAGGAAACTCCCGACACAGCAGACATATTGCCCATATCTCCTCGAGCGCCTCTCAGGCCGGGCCGTCGTAGGCGGCGAGTGCCGCACGGGCCGCCCGCTGTGCGCTCTGCGCCAGCTCCGGCGGCGAGACGATCCGCCCCTCACCGCCGAGACGCAGAGCGAGGCGGCGCAGCGAGACGGGGTCGGGGGTCCGCAGGGTGATCCGCAGACCGCCGTCGGCCAGCTCGTGCGCGCTGTCGTGCGGGTAGTACTCGGCGACCCAGCGCCCGCCGGGGCCGACCTCGACCACCACCTCCGGGTCCTCCGCCGCCGGCTGGACCAGCCCCTCCGACAGATCGCGCAGCTCCAGCTCGGGCGGTGCGGCCGGCTCGTCGAGCAGCCGGATCTCGGCGACCCGGTCGAGGCGGAACGTGCGCCGGTCCTCGGAGGACCGGCACCAGGCCTCCATATAGGTGTGCCCCACGGCGAAGAGCCGGATCGGGTCCACCTCGCGCTCGGTGAGCTCGTCGCGCGCGGGCGAGTAGTAGCGCAGCCAGAGCCGGCGCCGCTCGGAGATCGCCCGGTCCACGTCGGCGAAGACACCGCCCTCGGACTCAAAGGTGACGGAGAGCCGGGAGCTCGCCGCTCCGACCTCACCGGCGGCGGCCTCCAGCTTGGCGGTGGCGCGCAGCAGTGCCTGCCGGTCGCTCTCGCGCAGTCCGGGCAGCGTCGCGACCGCGCGGGCTGCGACCAGCAGGGCCGTCGCCTCGTCGGCGGCGAGCCGCAGGGGCTCGGCGACGTCGTCCGGGTTGTGCCACCAGATCCGGTCGCCGTCGGTGTCGATGTCCAGGAGGTCTCCGCCGCGGAAGCTGGTTCCGCACATGGGGAGGACGTCGAGATCCGAGATGAGCTCGTCCTCGGTGATCCCGAAGGCCCGTGCCACGTCCTGGACATGGGCGCCGGGGCGCTCACGCAGATACGTCACCAGGGAGAGCATCCGGCGGGTCTGGTCGATGGCGTTCGTGGCCATGGTTTCGGTCCCCTCAGTCCTTGGCCACGGCACGCAGCCGGTCCACCACGTCGGCCCGCAGATCAGCAGGTTCCTGTACGACGACGTCCGGGCCGAACTCGACGAGCCAGGCGTCCAGACCGTGTCCGTACGGGATCTCCAACTCCTCCCACCCGTCACCGAGTTCCCGGACCGATATCGCCCGGGCCCGCAGCGGGTAGCCGGAGTCGGCCCGCAGCCTGATCAGGGCGGTGCGGGTGGCCGTCTCACCGGCCCAGCTCTCGACCGTCTCGCGGACGGTGACGACGTCGGGCACCTCGGCGGTGAACGCACCGGCCCGGGAGCGCACCTTGCCGGCGATCCGGGAGAGCCGGAACACCCGCTCGGCGCCTCGTTCCCGGTCCCAGCCGGCCAGGTACCAGTGGCCGCGCCAGCACTCCAGCGTCCACGGTTCGACCTGGCGCTGCTCGGGCCGGGCGGCATTGGCCTTGCGGTAGTCGAAGGTCACCGGCCGGCGGTCCCGGCAGGCCAGCATCAGCGGCTCGAACGCGGCCTCGTGGACGGGGATGCGGGGCTCCAGGGCACTGTGCACCTCGTAGGCGTCCTCGGTCTCCGGCATGCCGGCCGCCCGCAGCTTCTGCAGGGCCCCACTGGCCGCGCCGGCCAGCCGGGCCTGCTGCCAGACCTTCGCGGCCAGCCCGAGCGCGGCGGCCTCCTCGGCGTCCAGCGTGATCGGGGGCAGCCGGTTGCTGTCCCGGCGGGCGAGGTAGCCGGTGTCGCCGTCCAGGTTCTCCACGGTCTCGATGACCAGACCGAGCTCGCGCAGATCGTCCTTGTCGCGCTCGAACATCCGGTTGAAGGCGTCGTCGGAGCCCGCCTCCAGGTAGGCCTCGATGGAACCGCGCAGTTCGCGCTTGCTGAGCGGGCGCCGGGTTCCCAGCAGACACAGTGCCAGGTTCATCAGCCGCTCGGCCTTGGCAATCGCCATCGACGCCCTTTCTGTTTTGCTCTACGACCCTCGACCGTACCGCTCCGGGGTGTCCGGACGAAAGCGAGGGCCCGTGCCTTGCGGCACGGGCCCTCGGATCGCACAGCTGCGGGATCAGACAGCGACCAGGTCACAGACGAAGATCAGCGTCTCGCCCGGGGCGATGGCGCGACCGGCGCCGCGGTCACCGTACGCAAGGTGCGCGGGAATGGTCAGCTGGCGACGGCCGCCGACCTTCATGCCCTGCACGCCCTTGTCCCAGCCCGCGATGACCTGTCCGGCACCGAGCTGGAACTGGAGCGGGGTGCCACGGTTCCAGGAGGCGTCGAACTCCTCACCGGTGGAGAAGGACACGCCCACGTAGTGGACGGAGACCGTCTGGCCGGCCTGGGCGACCGGGCCGTCGCCTTCCCAGATCTCCTTGATCTCCAGGTCGGCCGGCGGCTCGCCACCCGGGAAGTCGATCTCGGGCTTGTCGATGCTCACTGACTTGCTCCTCTAAATGATGAACTGGGCAACCGGGACAGTCTTACATCTTCGCCAGGATGTCCACGGCGAAGACGAGCGTCGACTTCGCGGGCACGGACTGCTGTGCCTTGTCACCGAGGCCCTGGTCCGGCGGGATGACGAGCAGCACCCGGCTGCCGATCTTCTTTCCGACCAGGCCGTTCTTGAGCCCCTTGAGCGTGACCTGGGCCAGCGGGAAGGTCTGCGTCTTGCCCGTCGCGTAGGTGCTGTCGAACGTCTTGCCGTCCTTCCACAGCAGACCCACGTAGTTCACGACGACGCTGTCGGTCCCCTTGATGACGTCGCCCTTGGACTCCAGGACGTAGTTGGAGACCAGCTTCTTCGGCGGGTCGACCTTGCTGGGGATCTTGACGGACGGCGCCTTGCCGTCCGTCTTGGTGCCCACCTTCGGCAGGTCCATGTTGTCCTGTGCGACCTCGCTGCCCTTGGCGGACGCGGGGATCTCCTTCGCCTTCAGGATGTCGACGACGAAGACGAGGGTGGAGTTGGCCTTGATGTCGCCCTGGGCCTGATCGCCGTAACCGAGGTCCGGCGGAATGACGAGCTCGACCCTGCTGCCGACCTTCTGGCCGACCAGACCCTTGTCCCAGCCCTGGATGACCATGCCGGCGCCGAGCGTCAGATCGAACGGCTGCTTGCGGTCGAAGCTGTTGTCGAACGGCTTGGTGGAGTCCCAGGCCTGCCCCAGGTAGTTGACCTGGATCGCGTCGCCGTTCTTGAGCTTCGCACCGTCGCCCTCGCTGACGACGTTGGTCTTCAGCTCCTTGGGCGGCGTTCCGCTGCCCTTGGCCAGGGTGGGCTTCTCGCCGAACTTCGCGCCGGAGGTGATGGCGGGGAGGCCACCCTTGGACGGGGCGGACGCGGAGGCGGAAGCGGAGTCGGAGCCCTTGTCGTCGCTGCCGCAGGCCGCTGACAGCAGCAGCAGGGGGACGACTAGAAGGCCGGCAAGTCGGCGCACTGGTTCCTCAGATCTCAGACGACACATGTGTGGGGACGCGCCCCGGGGGGTCCACGACACTCTAGGGCGTGGCAAGGGCCCCGCACGAGGAACGTACGGGGCCCGAGTCGCGCCGGGGCCTGTGACATGCCCGGGAGAGCCGAGGAGCGTTCCGCGCCGGCTCACATACCCGCGATCAGCTTCTCCACTCGGTCGTCCACGGAACGGAACGGGTCCTTGCACAACACCGTCCGCTGGGCCTGGTCGTTGAGCTTGAGATGGACCCAGTCGACGGTGAAGTCCCGCCGCTGTTCCTGGGCCCGGCGGATGAAGTCGCCGCGCAACCGCGCCCTGGTGGTCTGCGGGGGCACCGACTTGCCCTCGAAGATCTTCAGGTCGTTGCAGACGCGGGCGGCCTGCCCCTTGCGCTCCAGCAGGTAGTACAGGCCCCGGCGGCGGTGGATGTCGTGGTAGGCGAGGTCTATCTGGGCGACCCGCGGATTCGACATGGTCATGTTGTGCTTGGCCCGGTACCGCTCCAGGAGCTTGTACTTCATGACCCAGTCGATCTCGGTACCGATCCGGTCGAGGTCCTCGGCCTCGATCGCGTCGAGCGTACGGCCCCACAGTTCGAGGACCCTCTCGACATTGCCCGTGCGGATGCCGCGGCGGTCGACGAAGTCCACGGCCTTCTCGTAGTACTCGCGCTGCACCTCGATGGCGGACGCCTCGCGGCCACTGGCGAGGCGCACCTTGCGCTGCCCCGTGATGTCGTGACTGACCTCCCGGATCGCCCGGATGGGGTTCTCCAGTGTCAGGTCCCGCATCACCGTGCCCGCCTCGATCATGCGGAGCACCAGGTCGGTCGCGCCGACCTTGAGCAGCATGGTCGTCTCGGACATGTTCGAGTCACCGACGATGACGTGGAGGCGGCGGTACCGCTCCGCGTCCGCGTGCGGTTCGTCCCGGGTGTTGATGATCGGACGGGAGCGCGTCGTCGCGGAACTGACGCCTTCCCAGATGTGCTCGGCACGCTGGCTGACGCAGTACACGGCACCCCGTGGGGTCTGCAGCACCTTGCCGGCCCCGCAGATCAGCTGCCTCGTGACGAGGAAGGGAATGAGGATGTCCGCGAGCCGGGAGAATTCTCCGTGCCGGGCCACGAGGTAGTTCTCATGGCATCCGTAGGAGTTTCCAGCCGAGTCGGTGTTGTTCTTGAAGAGATAGACGTCGCCCGCGATTCCCTCCTCGTGCAGGCGGCGTTCGGCGTCGACAAGCAGGCCTTCGAGAATGCGCTCGCCGGCCTTGTCGTGAGTGACCAGTTCGGTCAGGTTGTCGCATTCGGGGGTTGCATATTCCGGATGCGATCCCACGTCGAGGTAGAGGCGGGCGCCGTTCCGCAGAAAGACATTGCTGCTGCGGCCCCATGACACAACACGGCGGAAGAGGTAGCGCGCCACTTCATCAGGAGACAGTCGGCGCTGTCCCCTGAACGTGCACGTGACGCCGTACTCGTTCTCCAGCCCGAAAATGCGGCGGTCCATGACTGAACATTACGCCTTATGGACCGAGCTGAAACCGGGTTCGACGGCACCGTTTCGATCATTTTCCGATCCTCGCACCGCAACGGCACTACGCCCGGGAGCTGCGAGGACCCTTCCGGTGGCCGGCGGAACCTCCGGCGCCGCCACTCCACCGGCCCCGGCGGGCGGCCGTGTCACGGTGCCGGTCCCGGAGACCCGGATGCGCCGGAGGGGGCGGTCCGGCCCGTCGGACCGTCAGGCGTACGGCTCCGGGGAGGCTCCGCCCGCTGCGCCGACGCCGTCCGCTTGCGGATGCGTTGGCGCCGCACTGGCCGCGCACAGGAACCCCGCCGGGGCTTGCGTCACGCCTGGGGGTCCGCGCGCAATCCGGGTTCGACCGCACCCTCGCGGTCCCCCTCCGCTCCACGGGACGCGACCACACTGTGTCCGGGGACCGCGAGGACCCTTCCGGTGGCCAGCAGCACCAGCAGCGCCGCCAATCCGCCGGCCCCCGCGACGGCGAAGCTCCACGCCGTCCCGCCCAGCTCCACGGCCGGGCCCGCCACGGCGGTTCCGGCCGCCGCCCCCACCCCGAACGTGGTCACGAGCCAGGAGAAGGCCTCCGTCACCGTGCCGCTCGGGGCGTGCCGGTCGACCACGATGAACGAGCAGGCGATCGCAGGGGCCAGGAACACCCCGGCGACACCCGCCAGCACGGTCATCGTCACCACTCCGGGAGTCAGCGTCAGTGGCAGGTAGCCGAGCGCCAGCAGCGCCACGATCACCCGCAGCCGACGCTCCGGCGGCCCCGCCCACTGCCGTGCCCCGTACACCGAACCGCCGATCAGCGCACCGAGTCCCAGGGCCGCCATCAGCCACCCGTAGACGGACTCCTGGCCGTGGTCGTCGGCGTAGGCGACACCCGCCACGGTGATGGAGCCGAGCGCCAGTCCGACGAAGAAGAAGGCGCCGAGGAGCGCCAGCAGCCCCGGCGAGCGGAGCGCGCCCAGCCAGTGCGCCTCGCGCGGAGCTGAACGCCACGTCCTGGACGGCTCGGACAGCACGACGGACAGCGCCCCCAGAACCCCGATCGCGTTGATGACGAGCAGGGCGGCGGCGGGCGACCAGAGGGCGACCAGCAGGGTCACCAGCAGCGGCCCCACCGTGAACATGACCTCCTGCGCGACGGCGTCCATGGCGTACGCCCGGTGCACCCGGTCCTCGCTGCCGAGGACACTCGGCCACAGGGCCCGCAGACCACCCTCCAGGGGCGGTGTCGCCACCCCCGCCACCGCGACGGCCGCGTACGCGAGCGGCAGCGTCCCGAACCCCACCACCGCGAGCAGCGCCATGCCGAGGGCGGACAGCACCGCGGCGGGCAGCTGGACGCGCGGCTGGCCGTACAGGTCCACGGCACGGCCCAGCAGCGGCTGTCCGACGGCCGTGCCCAGGCCGTACACCGCGGCGAGCGCGCCCGCGAGCGCGTAGCTGCCGCCCTCCGCGCGGGTGAACAGCACGATCGCGATGGGGGCGGTGCCGTTCGGCAGCCGCCCCACCAGGGTTCCCGTCAGCAGCCGGGCGGCGTGCCGCGCCCGGAGGATGTCCAGATATCCCGCGGCCATGTCCCGCCCCTCTCCCCGGGACGCCCTTTCGGCCACCCTAGGTTTTACGTATAACTTCCGGGTTCATACGTACCATGTGTCCAGTCCGCAGGTCCACCGCACGTCGTCCTGCACCGACCGGCCCGGAGGCCCGAGTGACCAGCCCAGCACAGCCCGCCCCGTCCCGGCCCACCAGCCGTGACGTGGCACGGGCCGCAGGCGTCTCGCAGGCCACCGTCTCCCTGGTGCTCGGCGGCAAATGGCGCGGCCGGGTGTCCGGAGCCACCGCGGAACGGGTGCGGGAGGCCGCCCACGACCTCGGCTACCGGCCGAATCTCGCCGCCCGCAATCTGCGCCTTGGCCGCACCAGGACCGCGCTGCTCGTCGTCCCCGCGCTCACCAACGAGTTCTTCGCCCGGGTGTACACGGGGGCCGCCGCGGTCGCCGCCGAGCACGGCTTCGGCGTCGTGCTCTACCCCTCACCGGACGGCACGGGCCCGGCCCGGGACCCCTTCGCCTCGGCCCGCGCCGCTCTCGACGGAGTCATCGCCTCGTCCATGGCCGCCGACGCGCTGGGCGCCCTGCACGGCGCCGATCTGCCGCTGGTCATGCTCGACAGCGACCCATCGGCCCCCGGCCCGGCGGCCAGGGTCAACCTCGATGTCGCCGACGGGATGCGCCAGGTGACGGAGCACCTGCTCGCCCTCGGCCACCGCCGCTTCGTCCATCTCGCGTCGGCGGTCGACACCTGGACGTTCGCCGTCCGCGCCGAGGCCGTCCAGGAGGCATTGCGCGGCGTCCCGGGCACCGACGTACGCACCGTCCCGGCCGCGCTGGACGTACGGGCCGGCCGCGAGGCGGTGGAACGCGCGCTGGCCCTCCCCGGGCCCCGCCCCACCGCCATCGTCTGCGACGACGACATCCTGGCCGCGGGCGCCTGCAAGGCCGCCCGCCGGCTCGGGCTGCGGGTTCCGGACGACCTCTCCGTCACCGGCTTCGACGATCTGGCCCTGGCCACGGCGGTGGAGCCGGAACTCACCACCGTTCAGCTGCCCGCCGAACAGGTCGGTGAGCGCGGCATGCGCGCTCTGCTGGCCGTCCTGGAGGGCCGCACGGCCGAAACGGGCAGCCTGCCGGTGCACCTGGTGGTGCGCGGCTCGTCCGCTCCCCCGCCCGCGGGCGGCGACTCCCGCTCATGACAGGTGCCCGGCCCGCCGAGGAGGCGGACCGGGGACCGGGCACGGTGGAAGGTGCTACTCCACGTCCCCACCTGAATCGGTGGAGTCGGTGGAATCGGCCGACTCGCCGGACTTCGCGGAATCGCCGGAGTCGGTGACGGCCTTCTTCCCACCCGACTTGGCGGTGGGAGTCGCCGCGGAGGTGGTGTCGTCGCCGTCCTCAGTGTCCGAGGGCGCGTCCGTCGGCGTCGAGCCGGCGCCGTCCGCCTCCAGCAGCCGGGCGAGCTGCCGGCCGACGATCCGCTTGAACTTGCGCTGCTGCGGCCTCGTACGGTCCAGGACCGCGACCTCCAGCCGCTCCGCGGGGATCTCCCGCTCGCTGCCGTTGGGATCGCGGGACAGCGCCTGCACCGCCAGCTTCAGCGCCTCGGCCAGCGACATCCCGTCCCGGTGCCGCTGGTCCAGGAAGGTGCTGATCTGCTCCGCGTTGCCGCCGACCGCGACCGAGCCGTGCTCGTCCACGATCGATCCGTCGTGCGGCAGCCGGTAGATCTGGTCGCCGTCCGCCGCCGCGCCCACCTCGGCGACCACCAGCTCCACCTCGTACGGCTTCTCGGCCGCACTGGAGAAGATGGTGCCGAGCGTCTGCGCGTAGACATTCGCCAGTCCACGGGCCGTCACATCGTCACGGTCATAGGTGTATCCACGCAGATCGGCGTAGCGCACACCGCCGATGCGGAGATTCTCGTACTCGTTGTACTTACCGGCGGCGGCGAAACCGATCCGGTCATAGATCTCGCTGAACTTGTGCAGCGCACGGGACGGGTTCTCGCCGACGAACACAATGCCGTCGGTGTACTGCAGCACAACCAGGCTGCGACCACGGGCGATGCCCTTCCGGGCGTATTCCGCCCGGTCGGCCATGGCCTGCTGAGGTGAGACATAGAACGGCGTCGACACCGGCTATCCGTCCCTTTCTGTCAGTGACAAGAGCATCGAAGAAGCCTGGGAACGAGGGGTCAGAGCAGCTCGGCGCGCGGGCCGTCGGGCTGTACGAGCCGCCGCTCCAGAACCGAGCGGGCAATCTCCGCCGAATCCGTCTCGGTCAGCTTCCGGAAACCCTCGTCGGTGATGACGGTGACGATCGGATAGATCCGCCGGGCCACGTCCGGTCCACCGGTCGCCGAGTCGTCGTCCGCCGCGTCGTACAGCGCCTGCACGACCAGAGTGAGTGTCTGCTCCTCCGTCAGGTCCTCGCGGTAGAGCTTCTTCATGGAGTTGCGCGCGAAGATCGATCCGGAGCCGGTGGACGCGTACCCCTGCTCCTCGGAACGGCCCCCCGTGACGTCGTACGAGAAGATCCGGCCGCGCTCCCGGTCGACGTCGTAGCCGGCGAAGAGCGGCACCACGGCGAGCCCCTGCATGGCCATCGCCAGGTTGCTCCGGATCATCGTGGAGAGCCTGTTGGCCTTGCCCTCCAGGGAGAGCTGGGCACCCTCGACCTTCTCGAAGTGCTCCAGCTCGAGCTGGAAGAGCTTGACCATCTCGACGGCCAGACCGGCCGTACCGGCGATGCCCACCGCCGAGTACTCGTCGGCCGGGAAGACCTTCTCGATGTCGCGCTGCGCGATCATGTTGCCCATGGTCGCCCGCCGGTCACCGGCCAGGACCACGCCACCGGGAAACGACGCCGCGACGATCGTCGTCCCGTGCGGGGCCTCGATGGCCCCCTTCAAGGGCGGCAGTTGCCGGTTGCCCGGCAGCATCGCGGGCGACTGGTCGGTCAGGAAGTCCATGAAGGAGGACGATCCCGGCGTCAGGAAGGCAGCTGGTAGACGCCCGGTGCTACGAGTGTTGGCTTCCACGCGTTTCCCTCCAGGTAAGCGACGGCCCTGCGCAAGGTGTCAGGATCGTCTCCCAACTTGCCGATGGCCGAATTGCAGTTGAAGCACGGTACGTCTCGGACCCTACCCGTCTCATGGCAGTGATCCACATGTACGGCAGGAGCAGCCGGACAGATCGTGCGGGCACCCGGCCGCGACGGCATCACGCCCTCGTGCCGGGCCCGGCACGCGCCGTGCCGGGCTTCCGGCGGTGCCGGTGGTGCGAGGCGCTGGGAGCGGCCACGCACTGCCGGCACCGCGGTCGCAGCCCGTCACACCGAGACCCTGCCCGACGCGAAGCACGGGTGCGGCGACTCCCTGGTACAGCCGGAGCGCCACTTCGCCTCGCGCGATTCGGACATGGGCGCCTTACTGCCCGCCCTTTTGGACGAAACTTCTCACGAAGTCCTCGGCATTGGCCTCGAGGACGTCATCGATCTCGTCGAGAACGTCGTCGACGTCGTCGCTCAGCTTCTCCTGCCGGTCCTTGAGGTCCTCGGAGCCCTGCGCGTCCTGCGCCTGCTCCTCGGTCTCCTCGGTGGAGCGCGTCGCCTTCTGCTGTCCGCCGCCGGTGTCCTTGGTCGCCATATAGCTCACCCCGCTCGGTTCGAAGCACTTGATCAGACCCTACCTACGGGGTCCGACATTGGCCCGGTACTTGTCTCAACGTCCGGAGGTCATCGGAATGATTCCCAGTCGGCGGCCCTTTCAGCCGCCCGTCAGCACCCGGACCAGCTCTTCCGCGGTACGACAGCGGTCCAGGAGCTCCTTGACGTGGTCGCGGGTGCCCCGGAGCGGTTCCATGGTGGGTACCCGCTGCAACGAGTCGTGACCCGGAAGATCGAAGATGACCGAATCCCAGGAGGCCGCGGCGACGTCGTCCGCGTACTGCTCCAGGCAGCGGCCGCGGAAATACGCCCTGGTGTCCTCCGGAGGCGCCGTACGGGCCTGCTCGACCTCGTTCTCGTCCAGCAGGCGCTTCATCCTGCCGCGGGCCGCCAGACGGTTGTACAGGCCCTTGTCCGGCCGCACGTCGGCGTACTGGAGGTCCACCAGGTGCAGGCGGGGCGCGTCCCAGTCGAGGTCGTCACGGCGGCGGTAGCCCTCCATGAGCTCCCGCTTGGCGACCCAGTCCAGCTCCCCGGACAGGCTCATCGGATCGCTCTCCAGCCGGTTGAGCGTGTCCTCCCAGCGGGCCAGGACGTCCTTGGTCTGCTCGTCGGCGTCGGCCCCGTACTTTTCCTCGACGTACTTGCGGCCGAGCTCGAAGTACTCCATCTGGAGCTGTACCGCTGTGAGTGTCCGGCCGCTGCGCAGAGTGATCAGCTGCTGGAGATCCGGGTCGTGGGAGACCTGGTGCAGGGTGCGCACCGGCTGGTCGACGGCCAGGTCGACGTTGATGAAGCCGTCCTCGATCATGGAGAGGACCAGTGAGGTGGTGCCCAGCTTGAGATAGGTGGAGATCTCCGAGAGGTTCGCGTCGCCGATGATCACATGCAGCCGGCGGTACTTCTCGGCGTCCGAGTGCGGCTCGTCGCGGGTGTTGATGATGGGGCGCTTGAGCGTGGTCTCCAGGCCGACCTCGACCTCGAAGTAGTCGGACCGCTGGCTGAGCTGGAAGCCGTGCTCGTGGCCGTCCTGGCCGATTCCGACCCGTCCCGCACCGGTGACGACCTGGCGCGAGACGAAGAACGGGGTCAGGTGGCGCACGATGTCCGAGAACGGGGTCTCCCGCTTCATCAGATAGTTCTCGTGCGTGCCGTACGAGGCGCCCTTGTTGTCGGTGTTGTTCTTGTACAGGTGGATCGGCTGGGCGCCCGGCAGCTGGGCCGCGCGCTCGGCGGCCTCCGCCATGATCCGCTCGCCGGCCTTGTCCCAGAGGACCGCGTCCCTGGGGTTGGTGATCTCCGGGGAGCTGTACTCGGGGTGTGCGTGGTCGACGTAGAGCCGTGCCCCGTTGGTGAGGATGACATTGGCCAGGCCGATGTCCTCGTCCGTGAGCTGGCTGGAGTCGGCGGTCTCGCGGGCGAGGTCGAAGCCTCGCGCGTCCCGCAGCGGATTCTCCTCCTCGAAGTCCCAGCGGGCGCGGCGCGCCCGGTGCATCGCCGCCGCGTACGCGTTGACGATCTGGGACGAGGTGAGCATGGCATTGGCGTTGGGGTGGCCGGGCACGGAGATCCCGTACTCCGTCTCGATGCCCATTACTCGCCGTACGGTCATGCGGCCCTCCTTGCCCGGCGGCGCTCCCTTCCGGGAGCGGCGCTCAAGTACCGCTGCTTGTCCGGTGCGTGCGCGGTCTGCCCGTACCCGCACTGCGCGACCGGGCGGTACGCAAGAGCCTAGGGCGCCACTGTGCTGGTGGGGAGATCAATTACGTCATTGCTCCGGTGTCGCCGGAGCTGTCCGGAAAGCAACCGGCTGCGGATGCCCGGCCGGGCATCCGCAGCCGCTCTGCGTTCTACAGGTACTGCCCGGTGTTCGCCACCGTGTCGATCGGGTTCGGCCAC
>NZ_JBHXUW010000092.1:0-3262 GCF_042672475.1 Streptomyces sp. NPDC127177 | reverse complement strand
CCTGGGTGGTGGGGGGTATATATTTTCCGTCTTGGCCCGGGTGCCCCGGCTGCTGCCCGAAAAGCACCGGGGGGGGGTGCCCCGGCCGGCAACCCCCAGCCGCTCTGCGTTCTACAGGTACTGCCCGGTGTTCGCCACCGTGTCGATGGACCGACCGGTGTCCGCGCCCTGCTTTCCGGTGACGAGTGTGCGGATGAAGACGATCCGCTCACCCTTCTTGCCGGAGATCCTGGCCCAGTCGTCCGGGTTGGTGGTGTTCGGCAGGTCCTCGTTCTCCTTGAACTCGTCCACGCATGCCTGGAGGAGGTGGGAGACGCGAAGGCCCTTCTGGCCTTGGTCGAGGAAGGCCTTGATGGCCATCTTCTTGGCCCGGTCGACGATGTTCTGGATCATCGCGCCGGAGTTGAAGTCCTTGAAGTACAGGACCTCCTTGTCGCCGTTGGCGTACGTGACCTCGAGGAAGCGGTTCTCCTCGGACTCGGTGTACATCCGCTCGACGACCGACTGGATCATGGCGTGGGCGGCGGCTTCCTTCGAGCCGGTGTGCTCGGCCAGGTCGTCCGCGTGCAGGGGCAGCGAAGGCGTGAGGTACTTCGCGAAGATGTCCTTCGCGGCCTCCGCGTCCGGACGCTCGATCTTGATCTTCACATCGAGGCGGCCGGGTCGCAGGATCGCGGGGTCGATCATGTCCTCGCGGTTGGAGGCGCCGATGACGATGACGTTCTCCAGGCCCTCGACACCGTCGATCTCGGCGAGCAGCTGGGGGACGATGGTGTTCTCCACGTCCGAGCTGACGCCGGATCCGCGGGTACGGAAGAGCGACTCCATCTCGTCGAAGAAGACGATGACGGGGGTACCCTCGCTCGCCTTCTCGCGGGCACGCTGGAAGACCAGGCGGATGTGCCGCTCGGTCTCGCCGACGTACTTGTTGAGGAGTTCCGGACCCTTGATGTTGAGGAAGTAGCTCTTTCCGGCCGGCTGGCCGGTGACTTCGGCGACCTTCTTCGCGAGGGAGTTGGCGACGGCCTTGGCAATGAGTGTCTTGCCGCAGCCGGGCGGGCCGTAGAGCAGGATGCCCTTCGGTGGCCGCAGCTCGTGCTCCTTGAAGAGGTCTGGGTGCAGGTAGGGGAGCTCGACCGCGTCACGGATCAGCTCGATCTGGTCGCCCAGTCCACCGATCTTGTTGTAGTCGATGTCCGGGACTTCTTCGAGGACGAGCTCTTCGACCTCGCTCTTGGGAACGACTTCGTAGACGTAGCCGGACCTGGGTTCGAGCAGCAGGGCGTCGCCGGGGCGGATGGTGATGTCCAGCAGGGGCTCGGCGAGCCGCACCACCCGTTCCTCGTCGGTGTGCCCGATCACCAGGGCACGTTCGCCGTCCTCAAGGATTTCCTTGAGGGTGACGATGTCCCCGGCCCGCTCGAACTCCATGGCGTCGACCACGTTGAGCGCTTCGTTGAGCATGACTTCCTGGCCGCGCCGGAGGTCCTCGAGCTCAACGCTTGGGCTGATGTTCACCCGGAGCTTGCGGCCCCCGGTGAAGATGTCGCAGGTGCCGTCCTCGTTGCCCTGCAGGAACACACCGAAACCGGCCGGTGGCTGTGCCAGCCGGTCGACCTCCTCCTTGAGGGCCACGATCTGGTCGCGGGCCTCTCGGAGTGTGTTGGCGAGCCGCTCGTTCTGGGCGGACACGCCTGCAAGGTTGGTCTGGAACTCGACGATCCGCTCTTCGAGAATCCTCGTATGGCGCGGAGAGTCGGCGAGCTTACGTCGCAGGACGGCGATTTCCTGCTCAAGATAGGCGACCTGGCCGGCTGGGTCATCGGACCCCCGCCCGGGCCGGATGCCGCGGTTGTTGTCGTCGTCGTGGGCTGCCACGGTCCTCACCTCCTCCAAGGGGAGCTGGACGCTTCCTGACCCTACCTGGGTGGGTGATGATTGAAACCCCTAGATCACAAAGACTGCGGGGTGTGTCCGATCTTCACCCTTGCGCTCTCCCTCGTGTGAGGGGAATACCCACCCTTCAACATCGGAAAGCGGCCGGTTGTATCGTCGAAGTGTTCAACACCCGTCAGGGCTGGCTTTTTTTGGTTCGGATACGCAGGAAACGGCAGGCGAAATGACCGCGCAGCAGGACGCTCCCACCGGTGGCGAGGCTCAGGACCTGGAGGTCTGGATCGACCAGGACCTCTGCACGGGTGACGGCATCTGTGTGCAGTACGCGCCCGAGGTCTTCGAGCTGGACATCGACGGGCTCGCGTATGTGAAGAGCGACGCGGACGAGCTGTTGCAGGACAAGGGGGCGACCACCCCGGTGCCGCTGCCGCTCCTCCAGGACGTCGTCGACTCGGCCAAGGAGTGCCCGGGCGACTGCATTCATGTACGACGCGTTTCGGACAGCGTCGAGGTGTTCGGGCCCGAGGCCGCCTGACCCTCCGGCTCGGGGGGCGCGGCGGCTGCGCCGGACGACCGGTCAGGCGCTTCCGTCCGCCGCGTCGCTCGACTGGCTCGTCCGTACGAAGGCGCCGTTCTGCCACTGCCAGGTGACCTTCTCCTGCTGGTCGGGGCAGCAGGACGGGACCGAGGGCGATGAGTAGCCGAGGAGGGTGGCCGAGACGACACGGTCACGCACGGTGAAGTCACCCACGCTCAGCTTCAGGCCGGGGTCCACGAGGGTCGCGACGATTCTCGGTGCGGCCCCGCTCGCCTGTGTGAGGACGTAGACGCCGCTGGGCGGGGTACCGGATCCGGCCGCGCAGTGGACCACCGCGACGGTCTCCGGCCGGCCGTCGCCGTCGAGGTCTCCCGGGGCCTGTTTGGCGACCGTGCTGCCGACGCTGCCGCATTGCAGCGGGAACGCCGCACGCTCGGGGTCCGGCGGCGCGACGGTCTCCGAGCCGTGCTGCACGACGGTCCGGTGGGGCGCTGTGGAGGCCGATGCCGCCGTGTCGGGCTGGAGCAGGCCTGCTGCCGCGACGACGGCGGCCATGGCCGCGGCTGTGGCGAGCCAGTGCATCGTCGTCGTGTCGGTGTGCGCGAGGTCCGGGAGCGCGGAGGTCTGCACGCGGGATGTCTCCTGTGGTTCCTGTGGTGCGGAATGCCTCGATGGGCAGTGCCGTCGGCGGGGCGTCGGCGGCGGGGTGTGGGTGGCCAGCATCGTGCCACACCTCACACGGCAGTGGAACGGTGGGGTCGCGGCGGATCGGGCCCGGTCACCGTGGACTCCGGGCAACGAAAAGGCGCCGCCGCCGAGTTCCCGGGT
>NZ_JBHXUW010000091.1:0-24936 GCF_042672475.1 Streptomyces sp. NPDC127177 | reverse complement strand
GCCAGGCCCGGCGGGGGGGGCCCCGCCGGGGGGGGGCCCGCCGCCGCGCCCCCCGGCCCCCCCCCCGGCCGCGTTCCCCCACCCCCGCCCCCGCCCCTTCCCCGGGTTCGTCACTCCGACGAGCCGTCGGGGTCCTTCCGGAGTAGTGCCCCGATGTGGGCCGCCGCCGTCGACAGGTGGCGGCGGGCATCGGCCAGTTGCTCCTGAGTGACGCCCCGGTCCCGTGCCGCGTCCCGGATGTCGTCGCGGAAGCGGTCCAGCAGACGGTCGAGATCGCGTGCCGGGTCACCCGTGCCGCCGGAGTCCTTGCCCCAGTCGGGATCGGTGTCGACCGGCTCCGGCTTGACGTAAGGGGACCGGCCGCCGGCGCGGGCGAAGCCGCCCAGCTGGCCGGTGATCTCCGCCAGCCCCTCCCGGACGCCCGCGGGCCAGTCGCCCCGGGCGAAGTGCTCCTGGACCTGGCGGGCGGCGTTCTGCATCTGCTCGCGCGCCCGGTCCTGTGCCTCCTTGGCCTGGCGGCGGGCCTGCTGGGCGTCCTCGCGGGCGCGTCGGGACTCGTCCTTCGCCCGGCGGGCCTGCTCCTTCCACTCCTGCTTGGCCTTGCGCAGCTCCTCCTTCGCGGTGCGCCACGCCTCCTTGTCGCCGAAGTCACCGAAGTCGCCCAGGTCACCGAAGCCACCGAAGGGGGACTCCTTGCCGGGCTTACCCGTCCTGCCGGTCCCCGTCCCGGAGGCGGAGCGGCCGGTGCTGTGACGGGACTCGTCCGCGGCGGCGCGCATCTCGCTGCGCAGCTTTCCCGCCGCGCCGCGGACATCGTCGCGGATCTCGGCCGCCAGTTCGGAGACCGACTCCCTGATCTCCAGCTCCAGATCGGCGAGCTCACCGGTGCGGCCGGCCAGTTCCTCGCGGCCGGCATCGGTGATCGAGTAGACCTTGCGGCCGCCCTCGGTGGCGTGGGTGACCAGGCCCTCGGCCTCCAGCTTGGCCAGCCGCGGATAGACCGTGCCGGCCGAGGGCGCGTACAGGCCCTGGAAGCGCTCCTCCAGCAGCCGGATCACCTCGTAGCCGTGCCGGGGGGCCTCGTCGAGCAGTTTCAGCAGATACAGGCGCAGGCGGCCGTGGGCGAATACGGGGGGCATGTCAGAGCACCTTTCCGGTCGGCTCGGCGTCGTGCGGATCGTCCTCGGACGGTGGGCGCCGGAGCAGTGCGATGGAGCCGGAGACCGTGGTGGCCTTCAGCGTGCCCGTTCCGGAGCCGAGCGTGCCGGTGATCCTCTTCGCGCCCCACTGGCCGTTGACCCGCAGGTCCTCGAAGCCGTTGGAGACGGAGCCGCTCGCGGTGTTCGCCTCCACCTTCGCGTCCGCCGGGTGCGGCAGCCGGATGGCGACCTCGCCGGAGACGGTGGCGAGCCGGATGTCCGTGGGCTTCCCGGTCGGGTCCAGGTCGAGCACCATGTTCCCGCTGACCGATTCGGCCTTCACGGAGACCCCCGCGCCCTCGACGACCGTCAGATCGCCCGAGACCGAATGGAAGCGCAGATCGCCGGTGACGGCCTGGGCCTCCAGATTGCCGGACACCGTCTCCGCTCCGACCGGTCCGGCCAGTCCGACGAGGGTGGTGTCCCCGGTGACGCCGCGCACGTCCGTACGGCCGCGGATTCCGGAGACGAAGGCTCCGGCGCCGACCACGCCGACCTCCACGGCCGATCCGGCCGGGACCGCGAGGGAGACGGCCGCGCGGCGGTGCCAGCCCTTGCGGTCGAACCACTTGAGCAGGCCCTGCCAGGCCAGGTCCTCGTAGGCGACGGTGAGGACCCCGTCCTTCTGGGTCACGATCAACGGTGGTCCCTCGATGTCGGTGACCTCCAGCCTGGCTGTCGGTTCGTCCGTGCCGACGACATTGACCGTGCCGTTGACGACGCGCACGCTGAGCGCGGTCACGGGTTCGTCGAAGGTCAGCTTCTGAGGCTCGGCGATGGCCCACGTCGACACAGGCATGGATCTGACCTCCTGGGGAGCGCGGATGACGCAACATATCGCGTCTCTTGCAGAACACGATATATCGCGGATGGGGGAAGTCAAGGCGGGTCGTTGCCCGGGATGGGGTCGGCCGGAGGGACAAATCGCATCAAAGTGTGACCATGTGTCCTACGGTGTGAGACATGGACTCGGACGCGACATCACCCGTGGGGGCACTGCTGCTGTGCCGGGCCGAACCCGAGACCGTGCGGCCGGTCGCCCATCTGCTGCGCGAGCGGATGGTGCTCGCGCCCGCCGGAGACGGGTGGAGCGTCCTCGTACCCGAGGGAAAGCCCTGGCGGGACGGGCAGGGCCGGCAGCCGGGGGAGCCGGCCGAACCCGTGGACCGGGTGATGGGCGGCTGGGCCACCGCGCTCGCCGTCGGCTCCACCTGGCCGGTCCTCGCGCTCTGGTGGGACGGCGACCGGGCCGGATACAACCTCGCCGCGGGCTTCCGCCGTCCGGTCGGTTACGTGTGGCTCGCGGACGGGACCCCGGTCGGTGAGGACGAGGCGATGCGTACGTTCGCCGAGCGGCTCGGCCTCGATCCCGTACTGGACGTGCAGGCGCTCGAGGCCCTGACCCGCCCCGATCCGGAGGCGGACGCACGGGTCCGGCTGCGTGGACTGCTCGCCGTCCTCACCCGTACGGGGCTGACGCTCCCGGCCGGCCTCGACCCCGGCGCGACCGCGGCCGCGCTGACCGTCGCGGCCGACGGGGGACCGGATGCCGAACGGATCGCGTGGACCGGCTGGCGCGACGCCGTCCGGGTCGAACTCGAAGCCGTCGAGAACAGCCGGGTCGGGCCCTGGATGCGCGGCCCCAGGGCCCGCGCCCTGGCGGGCGCACAGCTCGCGGCGGGTCTCCCGCTCGCGCTCTGGGGCGCCGGGCGCCGCAGCGGCGGCTGGGTCTTCGCCGGGGCGCTCCTGATGGTGCACGGCGCACTCGGTCTCGCGTACGACCGGATCCGGGACGAGCGGCCCCGGGCCGGCCGGCGACCGTGACTACTCCTCGTCGTCCTCGTCGTCCAGCCGGGCCAGCCAGGTGGCGAGGCGCTCGACCGGCACCTCGAAATCGGGGTTCAGATCGACGAACGTACGCAGCTGCTCGGCGAGCCACTCGAAAGTGACCTCTTCCTCGCCTCGCCGCTTCGCCAGCTCCTCGATACCGCGGTCGGTGAAGTACATGGCGGCAAGTTTAATGCCTGGTGGCAGCGCGGAACGGCCCTGGGGACCGGCCCGCACCGGCCCTGCGGGCCGCACGCGAACCGATCCGCCGCACCCCCGCGTCATCGCCCATGTGCCTCGCATCGGCCGACTACGGCCGTTAACCTGCGGGTAGTTGGGGAAACGGGGGGTGTCATGGGTGACAGTGGGGCCCGTATTACGCGCATTGAGATGCCTGACGGCACACCGGTCTGGGCCCGGATCTCGGGAGCCGAGGAGCTGGACGTGCCGGCGCCCGGTGACGGGCCGACGTACACCGACACCGGATTCGGGGACATCGCCGACCGGGTGCAGGCGCGGGTCGAGAGCCTCCAGTCCGTGGTGACCAGCGTCGCGCGCTCCCTCGCCGTGCCGCTGCGCGCCGTGCGGCCGGACGAGGTCAGCGTCGAGTTCGGGATCGAGCTCACCGCCAAGTCGGGCAAGGTCGTCGGGCTCCTCGCGGACGGCGAGGCCAAGGGGGCCATCAAGGTCACGCTCACCTGGAACGGCGGCGGACCACCCGTCGACCCGCCCCCGCCGGCCCCCGTGCCCCTACCCGCACAGGCCCCCGCGCCTGGGGCGGGAACGCCCGCTTTCGCGCCCCCGGGGGCGCCGCCCCCCGCGCCGGCGCCCGCGCCCCCCGTCCCGCCCGCCGGTGCGTCCCCCGGCGCCCCGGCGCGCCCGGACGGGGCGGACGACACCGACGGCGGCGCGGCATGACCTCCGATGGGGACGGGGGCGCAGAGGGGGGTCTCGGCGGGCCGCAGGCTGCTCTCATGGACCTCGTGCATGACGCCACCGTGCGCATCCATCGCCCGGCGTCCGGGTATGCCCAGGACGGACCGGGCGGGGACTTCCTGGGGAGCGGCTTCTTCATCGCCCCGAGCTGGATCCTGACGTGCGCGCACGTGGCGATGCGAGGGGAGGGGGGCGTGGTGAACGTGTGGTTCAAGGAGGACCGCTACAGCAGTGAACTGAGCGAGGTGCCGGGCAAGGTCGTCGCCGCGATGCCCGCCGCCCGTCCGCAGGGCGCCACGGGCTGGCCGGCCCCCGACCTCGCGCTGATCAAGCTCCAGCGGCCCGTCGAGCACACCTGTGTCCATGTCACCGAGCGCTCGGAGGCCATGCTCCGCAGCCGCGAGATCCACTGTGTGGGCTGGGCGCCCTCGCAGGGCGGCGGACTGCTGAAGCGCAGCGGTGTCTGTGTGGTGAAGGGTGCCTACGGCGCGTCGGACGACGCCGAACAGGTCGTCCGGCTCGACGGGGACTGGCTGGAGCTCGGCATGTCCGGCGGGCCCGTGGTGGATCTCGCCCGGGGCGAGGTGGTCGGGGTCATCAAGTCGCGGCTGGACAACCACCAGGGCGGTACGGCGGTGGGCATCGAGCGGCTGCGCACCCTGAAGGTGCCGTCCACGCCCGTCGAGACCGAGGCCGACGACACCTACCAGTCCGTCTTCCACGCCCATGACCGCTACCACGCGGACCGGCACAACAGCCCGGCCAGCACCGAGCGGACCTGGGCCGACGCGCAGAGCGAGCTCTCGGCCCCGCCCGGCGGGGTCCTCGGCCCCAAGCGGCGGGCCGACCTGCTGGGGCGGCTCGCCGAGTTCCCGCCGCCGGTCAGCACCCGCAGCCTGCTCGGCCTCCTCGACTCCCTGCCCGGCGTCCACTCCCGCGACCACCGCCCGGCCCCGCGCGGCTGGCGGGACGGTCTGGGAGCGCTGTACGACACCCGCGCCCGGGACCGGGACGCCCCGCTCGAACTGGTCCTGCGCTACTGCATGGGCGTGCTCGCCGCCGACCGCCCCTTCGACGTGCCGTCCACCCGGACCGCGGCCAAGTCGCTGTGGGAGTGGGTGAAACGGATCGCGGAGGACGAGCTGTCCCGGGACTTCCGGCAGCAGCTCGCCCTGGAGTGGGCCGCCGTCCGGCTGCGCCTGGAGGAGAACCGCCGGCGGGCCCGCGCACCGGTGGGCGGACCCGCCCGCTACGGCGAACGCGCCTACGTCGTACTGGAACTGGAGCCCCAGGGCTGGGTCCGGGACCGCTACGACTGGCGGATCGGTGTCGCCCGCCCCGGCGGCGAGATGCAGCCCGTCGGCGAGGACAGCCAGGGCGCCGCGCTCGACACCCTGCCGGACCGGCTGGCCGCGGCCCTGACCGAGGCGTTCCGGCAGTGCGACGAGCCGGGCAGCCCGGCCCTGCTCCAGGTCGCCGTCGCCCCCGCGCTGTTCGGTCTCGAGGTCGACCGCTGGGAACTCCCCACGGACGGGCTGCCGCTGGGCGTGGTACGCCCGGTGGTCCTGCGCAGCACCTACCACGGTCCGGCCGACGAGCGACTGGCACGCTGGGACGCGGCCGCCGATGCCGGGATGCGGGCCGAAGTCGTCGACTGCGAGAACGAATTGTGGGTACGAGTACCGGAGGTCGCGCAGCTGCGCACCCTGGCCCACGAGAGCGTGCCGGTGCTGTGCCGCTACGGCAGCGGGCCGGACCCCGGGATCACGGCCGGGGCGGTGCGGGTGCTCGACACCGGATTCGGTGTGGCCCTGCTGCAACGGCGGCCGACGGAGAGCGACACGGTCTGCACGGAATTCCACCGACGCGTGGCCGAGGCCGTCACCGAGGCGCACGCCAGGGACGGACTGCCGCTGAAAATTCATGAGTTGAGAAAGGGAGTGCGTGCGGAACGTACGGAGACGTACTGGTCCGACGGTGTCGCCCTGTATTTCGACGACCCCCACCACCCCCTGCCCGGCTCGGACGCGTTCCTGGAGGCGCCGTGACGGAACGCGCCGGTCATCCACCGAAGGACCGTGGCTGCCCGCCTCTTACGGGGGGTACGCCGGATCGCTACCGTAAGGCACGTTCGACGGCTGCTGTCCCTGGCGGACGAGTGACGACGAGGACCACGCTATGAGTGAACCCAGCGAGTGGCTCATCTACCGCGGGATCGGTGAACCGCACGACGGCGTACCGCAGTTGCCGCCCCCGCCGCCCTGGCGCGACTTCGCGGGCGGTCGTGGCGCCCCGGTGGACGGGGACGAATCGGCCGACCGCCGGCTCGGCATCCCCGGCCGCGTGGCCGAGGAGCACCGGCCGGGCGCCGAGGAGCTCGAAATGATCAACGCCGCGCTGTATCTGCGGCGTCCGCTGCTGGTCACCGGCGACCCGGGGGCCGGAAAGAGCACCCTCGCCCACTCCGTCGCCCGGGAACTCGAATTCGGCAAGGTGCTGCGCTGGCCCATCGTCAGCCGCTCCACCCTGCAGGGCGGCCTCTACCACTACGACGCGATCGCCCGGCTGCAGGACGTGCAGATCGCGTCGCACGCCTCGGCCGGCGGCGGTGCGGGCGCCGACTCCGCTCAGAACGTGGGCAGTTACATCAGGCTCGGTCCGCTGGGAACCGCCCTGCTGCCCTCGGACCGGCCTCGGGTGCTGCTCATCGACGAGCTCGACAAGAGCGATATCGACCTGCCGAACGACCTGCTGAACGTGCTGGAGGAGGGCGAGTTCGCCATTCCCGAGCTGGAGCGGATCGTGGACCGGCTGCCCGACGGCGAGGCGGACGTGCTCGACCACGACGGCAACAAGGTGCGGATCAGGGGCGGCCGGGTGCAGTGCCGGGCCTTCCCGTTCGTCGTCCTCACCAGCAACGGCGAGCGGGACTTCCCGGCACCGCTGATGCGCCGCTGCATCCATCTGGAACTCGACCGCCCCGACCACAAGCGGCTGGCCGCCTTCGTCAAGGCCCACCTGGGCGAGGAGGCCGCCCGCTCCAGCGAGGACCTCATCACCCACTTCCTGGAGCGCTCACGCAGCGAACTACTGGCCACGGACCAGCTGTTGAACGCGATCTACCTCACCCACGCGGCGGCGCCCACCGGCCGCGACCGGCTGGCAGACCTGCTCATCCAGCGACTCGACCGGCCGAGGTGAGGTGCTGATGCCCGGGGCCGACGAGAAACCGGGTGCGCCCGCGGCGGGCGATGCCCCCGAACCGCACGACCGGGGGTTACTGCCGGCGCTCGTCGCGCGACTGCGCGGGGCCGGCCTCGACACCGACGTCGAGCAGCTCTGCGACGCCATCTGGCTGGCCAGGTGGACCCGCACCACCGGCGCTCCGGCGGACGATCCGCGGGAGCCCGCGCCCCCACGGGACCGTACGGCCGACGAGCTCACGACCCCGGGCCCGGTGGGACCGGTGGGCCCGCGCGACGGCCGGCGCGTCCCGGACGCCGACGCGGACGAACGGCCCGACGGGGCCCACGAGCCGCGCGACGACGGGCGGATCGCCCTGTACCCCGTTCCGCGTCCCGCACGGGACGGCGGCGACGACCGGGACGAGGACGAGCCCGCGACCGGCGGGAGCCCCGGGGCGGCGTCCCGTGCCACCGTGCTGCCCCTCGGCGTCCCGGCCGCTCCCGTCCTGCCCGCCCCGCTCGAACTCACCCGGGCGCTGCGCCCCTTGCAGCGCTACCGCCCGGTCTCCGCACCGCTGCGGCGCGTCCTGGACGAGGAAGCGACCGCGGACCTCAGCGCCCGTGCGGGCGGCACGGTCATGCCGGTGTTCCGTGGGGTCGGCCGCGCCGACGCGATCCTCCAGTGCGTCATGGACGCCTCGTCCTCCATGCTCGTATGGGACCGGATGTTCGGTGAACTCCAGCAGATCTTCGGCCAGCTGGGCGCCTTCCGCGACGTGCAGGTGCGCTATCTGCACCAGGGCCCGGACGGCGGCTGCGCGGTCAGCCGCAGCTCCGACCCGGCCGCGGCCCCGCTGCACACCGCGGACCGGCTCAGCGACCCGACCGGGCGCCGGGTCACCGTCGTGATCAGCGACTGCGCCGGACCGCTCTGGCACAGCGGGCGGGCCCACCGGCTGCTGCACCAGCTGGCCCGGCAGGCCCCCGTCGCCGTACTGCAGCCGCTGCCGCAACGCATGTGGAACCGCACCCGGCTGCCGGTCACCTTCGGCTCGCTCTCCCGCGGCGACGGCCTCGCCGGAGCCACCCTGCTGAAGGTCACCGAGGACGCCGGAACCGGACCCGCGGTGCATCCGGGCGCCCTGGCGGTTCCCGTCCTCCCGCCGGTGCCCGACGCACTGGCGGCCTGGGCCAGGCTGCTCTCCGGCACGGGGGCGGCGCGGATCTCCGGAGCGGTCGGCTGGGTACGGGCCGACCAGCCCGCGGCCGCCGCGCAGCGCTCAGGCGCCACACTCTCCTCGCTCCAACTGGTCAGCCGCTTCCGCTCGTCCGGCTCACCGGTGGCCGGACAACTGGCCGTCTATCTCGCGGCCGCACCCCTCTACCTTCCGGTGATGCAGCTCGTGCAGCGCACGATGCTGCCGCAGTCGGGCCCTTCCGAACTCGCCGAGGTGCTGCTGAGCGGACTGCTCTCGCGCGCCGACGGCGGTGGGGGCCGCGGCCAGTGGTACGCGTTCGAGCCGGGCGTCCAGGAGGCGCTGCTCGGCCCGCTCGGCCGGGACGAGGCCCTGCTCGTCCTCAAGCACTGTTCGGAGTACATAGAGACGCGGTTCGGCAAGGGCGGTCCGAACTTCCCCGCCCTGGCCTTCGCCCAGCTCGGCGACGGCGGGGCCGGTGAATCGCCCTTCGCCGGCGCGGGCGAGGCGTCCGACCCGGACGACGGGAGCGACGAGAGCGAGGCGGACGAGGAGAACGAGGCGGACGGGCGGGTGGACAGGCGCGGAGGACCGCGCGTCCCCCATGCCTTTGCCGAGGTAGCAGCCCGCGTACTGGAGCGATTCATGCCCGTGCCCCCCAGATTCGTGACCTCGCCACCCGCCGATCCCCGGCCGCCGGTGCCCGGTACCGCCCCCGTCGTGGAGCGCGCCCGCGCGCTCGTGCGGCAGTTCGACACCGACAAGATGGTGCAGCGCCTGATCGACGCGGTCCAGCTGCTGAGGGGAGCCGCCGACAACGGTCCGCAGCAGTCGGATGACCCCGGGCTCTGGGCGGAGTACGCACGCTGCGTCCTGCGGCTGTGGGAGGTGCAGGGCGGCGCCGACCTGCTCCGCGAGGCCGAACGCGCCGCCGAACGCGCGGCCGCGATCCCCGGTGCGGTACGCGAACGGGCCGTACTGGCCAAGGTGCTGCACGCGGCGGCCGACGACCGACGGCGGCGCGGCGACCGGCGCGGCGCCCTGGACCTGCTGCGCCGCGCCGACCGCGAGTACACCGCCGCCTGCGCGGCCCCCGGCCTGGAACCGGGCGAGGCGCTGCGGCTCACCCTGGAGCGGGTGCGGGCCCTGGAGGCGCAGTGGCGGCTCGACGGCGACAGCGCCCTGCTGCACAGCGCGTGCGGGATGCTGGAGGCCTTCGCGGACTCCTGGCCCGACCAGGAGAACCGCCCCTCCGCCCTCCCGCTCCAGCACGGCCGGACTTTGCTGAAACTGGCCGGGGCCACCGAGGACACCGAACAGTCCAGGGAGTTCGCCCGGCAGTCGGCCCGCTCGCTGCGCACCGCCTTCGCCCAGGGCGGCCGGCACACCATGGGCACCGAGGTCCGCATCGTGCTGGACCTGGTCGACGCGCTGCTGGCCTCCGGCGAGGAGCCGGACGAGGCCGCGGCCCTGACCGGCCAGGCGCTGGAGACCGTACGGGAACAGCGGCAGCGGGCGCAGTTGCAGATCAGGGCCGGGCGGGTCCGGGCCGCCCGCTACGAGCACACCGGTGATCCTGAGGAACTCGTGGCCGCCGCCGACTGGTTCGCCCGAGCCTCCCGCGGCGTCCCCCGGGACTCCCGGGCCCACACCGACCTGCTCGCCGAATGGGGCGGCACGCTGCTGCGCCGAGCCGAACTGCCGGACGGCGGCGCGCACATCGGCGCGGCGGTGCGGGTCCTGCGGGACTGCCGGACCGAGACACCGGCCGGGGGCGCGCACCAGTCGGAGCGGCTGCTGATGCTCGGGCGGGCGCTGATGCTGCGGCACCGGGCGACCACGGACCGGGTCGACCTGCGGGAGGCCGAGTACCTCTTCGGGCTGGCCGCGCAGGAGGCCGCGGCTCCGCTGACCTCGGCGCGCTGCTGGCTGGAGCTGGGCAGGGCCCATCTGGAGGCCGCCGATCTCATGGCCAGACCGGCCCGCCGCGACCAGGCGGCGGAGGCCTTCCGCTCGGCCGCCGAGTCCGCCCGGCAGGCGGAAGCGGAGCTGGAGAGTCCGCAACGTCTTCAGGAGGCGGTGGAATTGGGTGCTACAGCCAACCACTGGCGGGGTATGACGTATGAGAGAGCGGGGCGCCCCCGGGCCGCGCGAGAGGCGTACCGGGCGGCCCGCCTGGAGTGGCGCAAGCTGCCGGACGGCGGCGGAGCGGCGGGCGAGTCGACCGCCGAGCGGCTGGCCGCGCTGGAGCGCTGAGTGCTCAACGACGAGCACCCGGCGCGGCGTCGCGTCCGGACCGGGTACGGGCACGACCGGCGCGCGACCGGCGCCGGCCGGCGGGCGCGGGCAGAAGGACGAAGCGGGTCAGGGACGCGGGACCGGCGGTGCGCGCTCAACGGCGAGCGCGGCGTGGCGGGCCCGGTGCTGAGTACGGGGAGGCGTGATGAGCGAGTCGACACGTAACGACGGGGCGGGTGTGCCCGGCTCCGTCGGGGGTGGTGCGTCCGGAGCCGCGGGCGCGCTGCCGGATCTGCTGGGGCTCGATCTGGAGACCCTGCGGACCCTGGACCACCCGGTACTTACCGAGGTGGTCGCGGATCTGCGGGGCAGGGCCGAACAGCCGCGCGAGATGCTCTGGGGATTCAACAACGCCTTCTGAGGCGGACGGCCCCGCGGCGCCCCGGGCACCCGGTCCGGATCGGCCCGGACCCCGTGGGCCGGGGCCGATCCGCACGCGAGGTACCGGACCCGCACGGTTCCGGCCCGGGGCGCGGCCGATCAGGACAACATCGCCCGGTACGGGCCCGCTCACGCCGCGCGCCGGGGATACTCACCCCGGGCCGGAGCGGGTGGCCGTCCCGGCAGACGTACAGCACGGGGGTGCCGGAGTGGTCCGACGGGCGACGCCGCAGGGGGAGCAGCGGTACGCGGACGGGAGCGGCGAGCCGTTACCCGGCGCCGGCCCGCGCCCGGAACCGGGCGGCGGCCCGGGTCCGCCCCGGCCCGTACCGTTCGGCCAGTTCATCGTGAAGGTGCACGGCCGCTGCAACCTCGCCTGCCGCTACTGCTACCTGTACGCGGGCCCCGACCGGACCTGGCGGGACCGACCGGCCGCCGCCGCGCCCGCCGTCCTGGACCGCACCGCGGACCGGATCGCCGAACACGCCGCCACGCACCGGCTCCGGCACGTCGCCCTGGTGCTGCACGGCGGCGAACCCCTCCTCGCGGGCCCGGACCGGCTGGCCGCCCTCGCCGACCGGGTACGGGACCGGGTGCCCGGCGGCTGTACCGTCCACGCCACCGTGCAGACGAACGCCACGCTGCTCACCGACGCGGGCGTCAGCACGCTCGCCCGGCACGGCATCAGCATCGGCATCAGCCTGGACGGCGGTCTGGCCGCCCACAACACCCAGCGCACCGACCACGCGGGCCGCCCCTCCTGGCCCGCCGCCGCACGCGGCGCGCGGCTCCTGGCCGACCGCCACCCCGACGCGTACGCGGGCATCCTGACCGTCGTGGACCCGCGCACCGACCCGCTGGAGATGTACGAGTCGCTGCTCGCCCTGCGCCCGCCGGCCCTGGACCTGCTGCTTCCGCACGGCAACTGGACGAACCCGCCGCCCGGTCTGCCGGACGCGGAGCGGATCCCGATGGGACCGGGTTCGGGCCGGGCGACCCCGTACGGCGACTGGCTGTGCGCCGTCTTCGACCGCTGGTGGCCGGCGGCCCGGCGGGAGACCAGGATCCGGCTGTTCGAGGAGTGCGTCGCCCTGCTCCTCGGCCTGCCCGCGGCCACCGAATCCCTGGGACTCGACCCCATCAACGCGGTCGTGGTCGAGACCGACGGGTCGATCGAACAGGTCGACTCCCTCAAGTCCGCCTACGACACGGCCGCCGCCACCGGACTCGACGTCTTCCGCCACACCTTCGACGACGCCCTGCGCCACCCCGGCGTCGCCGCCCGTCAGGCAGGGGCCGGCGCGCTCGCCGCGGCCTGCCGCGCCTGTCCGCTGCTGACCGTGTGCGGCGGCGGCCACTACGCCCACCGCTACCGCGCAGAGAACGGCTTCATCAACCCATCCGTCTACTGCGCGGACCTCGAACGGCTGGTCCGCCACGTGGCGGACCGGCTCGCCGACGCAACCGCAGGAGACCCCCCATGAGCCCTGCCATCCCCGATCGCGTACTGCGCGAACTCGGCCGCACCGAGGGCGACACCGACTCCCTCGGACTGCTCGTACGCGACCAGGACACCCGCCGCCTCGTCCTCCTGCGGGCCCTGCTCGACGCCGCGGCCGGCGCCCCCGCGACCGTGTGCCCACCGGCACTCCTCGACCGGCTGCGGGAGGACTGGGCGCTGCTCGAAGCGGCCGAGCGCGCCGACCGGGCCGCAGTGCGCACCGTGCTCTTCCACCCCATGGCCGGCCCCTGGGCGCAACGCCTTCTCGGCGGCCTCACGGGCACCACGGCGACGGGCCCGGAACTCCACGCCGACCTGGCCCATCTGAGCGCCCTCGCGACGGCCGCCGCGATCCGGGCCGCGCTGCCCTGCACCGCCCGGCTCACCCCCCGCGACGGGCTCCTCTCCCTGCCCACCCTGGGCGCGGTGCGGGCGGACACCGGACCGGTCGACATCGGCTTCGAGGAGGGCGTGATGACGGTCCGCCCGGCCGGTGCGCCGCCCCTCTCGGTACGGACCCTGCCGGACACCACCATGAGCTCGGCCGACCCGCGCTGGCTGCCGGTACTCACCCTGCCCGAAGTACTGCCGGGCGCCGGCCCCGTACCCCTGGACGACCTCGACCCGTACCGCACCCGCGGCACCGGACTCGAACGCCACGGGCTCAGCGCCGCCACCCATATCGACGACCACGAACGCAAGGCCTGGACCGAGTCCTGGTCCGGCGTCGAACCCCTGCTGCGGGTGGGCGGCGAGCACCGGATCACCGAAGCGGCCGTCCTGCTGCGCTGCCTCGTCCCGCTCGGGCCGCCGCCCGGCTCCGGGCCGACCGGGCAGGGCGCCGCCCACTGCAGCGGCACCCGGCGCGAGGCGTTCGGCGCGGTCCTCAGCAGCAAGCCCGCCACCTCCGCCTATTTCGCCTCGACGCTCGTGCACGAACTCCAGCACACCAAACTCGCCGCGCTCGGCGCCCTCGTCCGGCTGCACCACGAGGACGCCGCCCCCCGGCACTTCGCGCCCTGGCGCTCCGACCCCAGGCCGTTCGACGGGCTGCTCCAGGGCGCCTACTCGCACCTGGCGCTCGCCGACTACTGGCAGCGGTTCGCGCTCGGCGCCCGCCGGGTCACCCACCGCGACCTCGCCTGGGCGGAACACGCGCGCTGCCGCCAACAGGTCGGTGCCGTACTGCCGGTACTGGCCGGCTCGTCCGCCCTGACCGCCGAGGGGCGGGTACTCGTCAACGAGATGATCACGGTCTACCACCGTCTGGAGGATTCGCCGCCACCCACGGGTCACCTGGCTCGCGCGGAGGCGTATGTGAGCACCGCCAGAGTGATATGGCAGCAGAGGAACGGAACGCCCAGGAGCTGAGCAGCCAGGTGATTCCGGCCGGCGCGAGACCGCTCCGGTGTATCTTGAAAGAGCTCGCAACGAGGTCAGGGAGACGGTTGAATGCCCGGAACGCGTAAGCAAGTTGGAGCAACCGGGGCGCAGACCGTCACCCTCAGTTTCGCCGGTTTCAACCGGGCCTGGGCGGCGTGGATCTCCGACCGGTTGGAGCGGCGCGGGGTGACGGTCGTCCAGCAGCGCTGGGACCCTCCGGTCGAGGTGCCGCTCGAGGACGCCCTGCGGGACCTGATGCTCTCCCGCGGCCGGATCCTGATCCTGCTCAGCGACTGGTACTTCCAGGTCGGGCCCCGCAGCCACGAGGAGTGGAACCGGGCCCTGCGCCAGGTCGTCGCACCCGACCCGGACCGGTTCGCCGCGGTGTCCGTCACCACCGCGGCGCTGCCCGGCGCGACCTCGGTCTACGGCGCCGCCGACCTGACCAACGTCGGCGCGGACGAGGCCGAGCGGCGACTGCTCGTACGCCTTGGACTCCCCACCGATCCGCTGCCCGACGCCACCACCGCCAGGCCGGGCCCGCGCTACCCCGCCGACACCCCCGAGGTATGGGGCGGGGTGCCGCGCCGCAACACCCGCTTCACCGGCCGCGAGGAACTGCTGAGCAAGGCCTACACGGCCCTTCAGGACGCCGGCACCGGCGCGGGCGTCGTCGCGCTCCACGGCATGTCGGGCGTGGGCAAGACGCAACTGGCCGCCGAATACGTCTACCGGTTCGGCTCCGAGTACGACGTCGTCTGGTGGGTCCCCGCCGACCGCCGCGCCCTCTACCGCCAGAAGCTCGCCGAACTCGCCCCGGAACTCGGCCTCTCCACCGGCGCCGAGTACGGCGAACGACTGCGCGCGGTACGCGACTCGCTGCGCCGCGGCGACCCGCACTCCCACTGGCTGCTGGTCCTGGACGGCGCCGACGAGCCGGAACAGATCTGGGACCTGGTGCCGACCGGCCCCGGCCACGTCCTGATCACCTCCCGCAACCCCGAATGGGGCGAGCACAACAGCAACCTCGTCGAGGTCCCCGTCTACGCCCGCGACGAATCGGTCGCCTTCATCCGCCGCCGCGCCCCGCGCCTCACCCAGACCGAGGCCGACGAGCTCGCCGAGGCGCTGGAGGACCTCCCGCTGCTCCTCGACCAGACGGCCGGCTGGCTGAACGACTCCGACATGTCGGTCGAGGAGTACATCGAACTCCTGGGCGGCGGCATCGACCAGGACGTCGTCAAGGTCTCCGCCGACTTCCCGCTGGCCTTCCAGACCGCCTGGTCGATACTGCTGAACAAGCTCCGGGACACCGTCCCCGAGTCCGTCGACCTGCTGCGCCTGTGCAGCTTCTTCGCACCCGGCTCCATCCCCGTACGGCTGCTGAAGGAGATGCCGCCGGGCGAACTGCCCGAGCAGCTCTCCGGCCTGATGAACGATCCGCTGCTGTGGAACAAGGCCATCGGCCAGCTGCGGCAGTACTCCGTGGTCCGCCTGGAGTCCCACGAGTCCGTCGCCGACGAGACGTCGTCCGGCGAGTCGATCTACCTGCACCGCATGGTGCACCAGATCGTCCGAAAGGACATGCCGGAGCGCGACCGCCAGGAATTCATCGACGTGGTCCGCCGCGCGCTCGCCGCCGCGGACCCCGGCCGCCCCACGGACACCAGGCAGTGGCCCACGTACGCGGAGATCACCCCGCATCTGAAGTGGGCCGACGTGCTCCGCAGCACCGACCCCTCGGTGCACAGCCTGGTGCTCAACTGCCTGCGCTACATGTACCTCTCCGGCGAGTACCGGGCCGGCATCAAGCTGGGCTCCCGAGCCATGGACGCCTGGCGCGAACTGCTCGGCGAGAACCACCCTCGCGTCTGGGACCTCAGCTACAACTACGCCAACCTGCTGCGGGCCGTCGGCGACTACGCCGGGACCGAGGCCATCGAGCGCGCCGCCGTCGACCACCTGCGCGCCGAGCGGGGCGCGGACGACCTGGAACACCTGCGCGCCGCCGGCGGCCTCGCCGCCGACCTGCGGGGTCTCGGCCGGTACGACGAGGCGCACGAGATGTCCAGCTGGATCCTGAGCGCGTACCGCGAACTGCTCGGCGACCAGGACTCGCGCACGCTCAACGCGCAGAACAACCTCGCCATCTCGCTCCGTCTGCTGGGCCGGTACGAGGCCGCGCTCGAGCTCAACCGGCGCACCATGGAGTCCCGTCGCCAGCTGCTCCGGCCGCGCCACAGCTGGACCCTCTTCTCCGAAATGAACTACGCCACCGACCTGCGTCTGCTCGGCCGCTACAAAGAGGCCGAATCGCTCCAGAGCCAGAGCGCCAGGGTGCACGGGCTCGTCATGGGCAACGACAATCCGCAGACGCTGCGCGCCGAGCACAACCTCGCGCTCTGCCAGTACCGCTCCGGCGAACGGGGCAGGGCAGCCGTGCTGTTCACCAGGGTCCTGGAGCGGGGCGAGCGGGTGCTTGGCGAGGGCGACCCGCTGACCATGATGTTCGCGGCCAGTCAGAGCTTCTTCGCCCGGGAGCACGCCGACATCGACCAGGCCAGGGGCATAAGCGAGAAGGTCGTGGACGGCTATGTCGAGATGCTCGGCGAGGATCATCCTTATGTGGCGGGCACACGTGCCAACCATGCGCTGATCCTGCGCAACGTGGGAGAACGGGACCAGGCCCACCACCTACTGGAGGATGCCCTCGTCGACATGGGCCGGGCCGTGGGCGAGCACCACCCCTGGACCCTGGGGTGCGCGATCAACGCCTCGGCGTTGCGCAATCTGGTGGGCGATCCGGAGTCGGCTGCGGCGTTGACGGAGTCGGTCGTCACCCGGGCCACCGAGGTACTGGGCCGCACCCATCCCCTGACCATCTCCGCCCGCATCGCTCACGCGGCTGATCTGCGGGGCCTGCGGGAGAGGCAGCGGGCGGAGAAGGTCGAGTCGGAGGCGCTCGAAGACCTGACGGCGACACTCGGGGCCCAGCACGTCCATACGGTGTCGGCACGGTCCCGGAACCGGCCGTTCTGGGACTTCGAACCTTCGATCATCTGAGCGCCTTCCCGAAACCCACGCGACTGGTGATGGAACGTCAGTACCCTTGTGCAACAAGCTGATTGGTCATCCAGGGGGGCGTATGGCTGTCGTTGTGGGTTCCGTGGCACCCGGGGAGGACGGTCCGATCCCGGTGGTGGTCGACGCCGAGGCGTACGCCACCACCGGGGCGCCGGCCGATGACGTGTACTCGTTGTACGACGGCGAGGAGACCCGGGACCGGCGCGGACGCGTGGCCAGGGGCGCTCTGGGGACGGCGGGCGATCTGTACGGGGACGGGCTCGACCTGGCACGCCGCTGCGCCTCCCAGGCCATGCGCAGGCTCGGTGACCTGGGGAACGGGCTGCGGCCCGACGAGGTCGAGCTCCAGGTCGGCATCACCTTCGAGGCGGGGATGGCCGCCGTGGTGAAGGCCGGTGCGGAGGCGCAGATCCAGGTCACCTTCCGCTGGCAGCCGGGACGCGAGGAGGGGGCCACCGCCGTGGTGGCCCCTTCATGAGCGGGGCGGCCCGGCCGGACGTCCCCGGCCCGCGGACTGCGCCGGCCCCGATCCTCCCGTACAGCCGGGTCGTCGGGCAGGACGAGCTGAAGCTCGCCCTGGAGCTGAACTTCATCGCCCCGGGCATCGGCGGCGTCCTCATCGCCGGGCAGCGCGGCACGGCCAAGTCCACCGTCGTGCGCGCCTTCGCGCTGATGACCGGCGGCCGGCTGCCCGTCACCCTGCCGATCAACGCGACCGACGACCGGGTCCTCGGCGGCTGGGAGCTGGACGCCCTGATGCGCGGCCAGGCGAAACGCCAGGCAGGGCTGCTCGAAGAGGCCCACGAGAAAGGGCTGTTGTACGTCGACGAGGTCAACCTCCTCGACGACCACATCGTCAACATCATCCTGGACGTGGTCTCCACCGGAGTGCTGTCCGTCCAGCGCGAGGGCATCGACACCGAGACCCACGTCTCCTTCGGGCTCGTCGGCACGATGAATCCGGAGGAGGGCAGTCTGCGTGCCCAACTACTCGACCGCTTCGGTCTGATGGTCACGGCGACCGAACTGGACATCGAGCAGCGCCACCGGATGATCACCACCGTGCTCACCTTCGAGGAGGAGCGCGAGTCCGCCGGTTCCACCTGGCTGCTGGCGGCTCATGAGGAGAACGACCGGCTGCGCGAACGGCTGCTGGCCGCCCGCGACCGGCTGACGGACGTCCTGCTGGAGGACGACGTCAGCCGGCTCTGCGCCGAGGCGGCGGCCCGGACGGGTGCCGTCGGACAGCGCGGTGACCTCCTGGTCGCCAAGGCCGCCCGCGCACTGGCCGCCAGGGAGGAGACGCGGCGGGTGGAGCCCCGGCACGTGCGCCGGGTGCTGCCGCTCGCGCTGCGCCATCGCAGGCCGGAATCCGCCCATGGCTCGGAGTTCGCCTGGGGGCCGGACGAGGACGCCGCGCTCGGCGACCTCTTCGGCTGAGCCGGTGTCCACCGACCGGCCGTCGCAGGCCCAGGAACCGGAGGAGCGGGACGACGACTCCCACCGGCTGCTGACCGCGCTCGTCTGTTCGGCGCTGGAACCGGCGCTGACCGGGGTCCTCCTCTTCGACCTGCCCCCGGAGCACGCCTCCGCCGTGGCCGGGGCGTTCGCCGCGGTCCTCGGTGCGGCGGCCGGCCGGCCGCCGGGGGCCGGGGTGCCCCGCACGACGCTCGACGCGGCGACCGTCGACGAGGACCTGTGGCTGCGGCCCCGGGTGCGGCGGGGCCCGGACGGCATCGATTTCACCCTCGGACCGGGGCCGTTGGCCGAGACGGGGGACGGACCGCCCCTCGTCGTCGTGCCCGATCTGGCCCGGCTGAGCGTTCCGGGGATGCGGGCCGCCGTTCAGCTGCTCGGCGCGGACGTCGCCACCCTCGAACACTCCGGCATCCGACGCAGCTGGACACCTCGCGCCCGCTGGCTGGCGTTCTGCCGGTCCGAGGACGCCGCGCACCTCTCACCGCACCTCCTGGACCGCTTCCCCGTCCGCCTCTCCGTGCCCGGCCAGCGGCCCGTTCCGGGGCCGGAGCCGCTCGGCCCGCTCCCCGCCGCCTGGGCCGCCGTGCTGGGCCCTGGAGCCCCGCGGCTGCCCGCCACGCTCGGCGACGAGTTCGCCGGGTCCGTGCTGGACCACCTGGACGACCACGAGGGCCCCGGACACCGCAGGGCACTCGCACTGGCCCGGATGGCCCGCGCACTGGCCCGGCTGGACGCCGCCCCCGGCACCCCGGTGCACGTCACCGCGGAGCACGTCGCCCGCGCCGCCCGGCTGATCCGCCTCCGTACGGCCCATCGGCCGCCGACGCCACCCGAGTCCGCCCCGGCCCACGCGCCGCCGCCGCTCTCCGGGCCCGGCCCGGACCGTGCACCTCCCGGGCCCCGCCCCCTGCCCGAACGGGCCGCCGACGCCGACACGTTGGTCCAGGAGCCGGAGACAGCCGTGTCCCTCGGACCGGCCCCCGTGCCGGGCGACCGGCCGCCCTCCTCGTCCCCGTATCCGGAGGACACCGCGGGGCCGGGGCCGGACGGCGGCACGCTGCGGACGCCCACCCGCAGGACGGCGGGTGCCCGGGCCGCCCGAGGCGCCGTCGTCGGCGTGCGGCGGGCCCGTGACCTGTGGGACCTCGCCCCGGTGCGTACCGCGATGGAGGCCGCGAAGTACCGGGCGGTACGCGGCGGCCGGGGCCCATTGGTGATCGTCCCGCAGGACCTGCGCGGCTATGTACGGGCACCCGAGCCCGTCCGGATGCTCACCCTCGTGCTCGATCACACCTGCCGCGGCGACTGGGACTGGCACGCTGCCTTCGAACCGTTCCTCCAGTGGGCCTACGTCACCCGGGCCGCCGTCCACGTCGTGGAGGTCGGCGCCCGGGGAGCCGCCAACGAACTGCGGGCCGGTTCGTTCGCCGCCCGGTCCACCAGGGACCCGAGGATCGCCGCCGCGCTCGCCCGTCCCGCCGGGCGCGCCACCCCGCTCGCCCACGGCCTCGACCAGGCGGGCGGCGCCCTGCGCCGGGCTTTCCGGCACCACCGCTCCGGTCTCGTCGAGGCCCTGCTCGTCGTCGTCACCGACGGGCGGGGCAACGTGCCGCTGGCCGCGAGCCGTAGCGGACGGCCGGACCGGGGAGCGGCGGGGCGCACCGGGACGACGGACGCGGTGGAGGCCGCCGGACGGATCGGCGCCCTGGGCCGATCCCGGCTGCACAGTGTCGTGATCGACCCGGGGCGGCGTCCGTACACCGCACTGCCCGCCGAACTCGCGGACGCCCTCGGGGGCAGCGTGATCGCGGTTCGGGACGGCGAGGAGGGGGCGGTCCGTGCGCGATGACCCCCTCAACGTGATCCGCCGGATCGGCCGACGGGCCGGACAGGCGTTGCCCGGCCCGCGGCCCGCCCTGCCGGCCGGGGCGCTCACCGGCGCCCCACAGGGGCTCGGCG
Organism: Streptomyces sp. NPDC127177; assembly: GCF_042672475.1. Taxonomy (NCBI): domain Bacteria; kingdom Bacillati; phylum Actinomycetota; class Actinomycetes; order Kitasatosporales; family Streptomycetaceae; genus Streptomyces; species Streptomyces sp. NPDC127177. Next base: position 4,508 of record NZ_JBHXUW010000091.1, on the reverse strand, counting down.
CCGCGGCGGTCGACGCCGGACAGCCGCCCGCCACCACGTACGCCCGGATCAGGGTGCGCCGCCGACGCCCTTCGCCGGGGCATCCGGAGACCTTCGGCTTCGAAGCCTGGTGCCGGGGCGTGCCGCCGCTCCCGTACACCTCCGGCGGCGGCCAGCGGCGGCCCGTGTCGATCAGCCTCGGCAACGCCCGGCAGGGCGGCGAACCCCCGTCCGAACTTCTGCGTTCCATCCGCCGCTGGTCACTGAACCAGGGCCCGCTGACCCGCTGGATCAACCGGTGCCGGCAGCTCCACGGGGACGCGCTGCAACTCGTGATCCTCGACCAGACCGGATTCGACCTGCCCTGGGAGGCGCTCACCCTGCCACCGGTCCCGGAGGCGGGGCTGCCCGGCGGGATGCTCGGAATGCTCGTCGACCTGGCGCGCTGGTTCGACGCGGTCCGCGGCGGCGACGACTTCCCGACCGATGTCGCCGCCCCGGCCGGTGCGGTGCTCGGCTACTTCCACCCGGACATGCGCTCCGACCGGGAGGTCTTCCACGCCTACGAGCACCGCCCGCACTCCGGCATCGTGTCCTTCCTGAGGAGTCTGGACGAACACACCGCCGACCGGACCGGACTGGTCTACATGGGCTGCCACGGCACCTTCGACCAGGAGCTCAGCAACCTCACCCTGGCCGACGTGACATGGGCCGAGTACCACGACCACGACATGCGGCTGCTCAGCAGGGACGGTTCGCTGGTCTGTCTCAACGCCTGCCACTCCGGCCGCTTCCTCGACCACGACGGGGACGGCCGGCAGTATCTGCGGGGCTTCACGGAGGTCTTCCTCGGCAACGGGGCCGGCGGCTGCATCGTCACCGCGGGGAAGGTCGGCGACGCCGAGGCGCGCGAGATGATCCGCCGGCTCGTCGAGACGGTGACCGCCGACCCGGACCGGCCGGTGGCGCGGGCACTTCGGGCCTTCCGGACGGCGGCCCACGAGACCTTCCTCGCCGAGGGCGGGGTTCCGCTGATGGTCAGGGACGACGGCTCGTTCGACGAGCGGGGCCAGCGCAACGTCCTGCGGCTGCTCTACAGCCTCATGTTCCAGTACTACGGGCACCCGCTCAGCACTCTGCACCTCACCGGCCGGTACGCGGACGGCCCCCGCCCACAGGAGGGCGCAGAGCATGAACGGTGAAGAGCGGCCCCTGCTCATCGAGCCCGTCGTGGGGTGGCTGCGCGAGGTCGGCCCCGGCGCCGTCCAGTGCGTCGGCGTCGACCTGCGCGGCCCATTGAACGCCCACAACGAGGAGGACAGCGAGGCCTGGCCCTACGAGGAGGAGGAGCTGGCCTTCAGCGTCTCGCTGGACGGCGCCCCGCACTTCGTCTGTGAGGTGCTCGACGACCCAGGACTCGTACTGCACCGCTTCGGCGGTACGTACGGACCGGCGAGGTTCCTCGTCACCGCCGGCACCGCCACCGGACCGGCCGTGCTCCGGCTGACCATCTCCAACCAGTGGGGCGCCCCCGTCCGCAGGGCCGAACTGCCCTGCCGCATCGAGGAACCGGCCGGTCCCCAGGCGCCACCTCCCGGCCGGACCGGACGGTGGGCCCCGGCAGTGCCCGCCGGGACCACGCGGCCCGGCCCGCCCCCGTCCGACGCCACCACCCTCACCCTCAGCTTCGCCGACTCCGACCGGGCCTGGGCGGCGTGGACCGCCGACCGGCTGGAGCGGCGCGGGCTGACGGTCCGCCAGCAGCGCTGGGACCCCCCGGCGGACGTTCCGCTTGAGGACTCGCTGCGGCAGCTCGCGCGTTCCGGCGGCCGCGTGCTGCTCCTGCTCAGCCACCGGTACGTACAGCTCGGGGACCGGAGCCGCGAGGAGTGGGACCGAGCTCTGCGCAGGGCCGTCGCCCCGGACCCGGGGCGCTTCGCGGCGGTCTGGTTCACGCCCCTCGCCCCGCTGCGCGGCGCCGTCTCCCTCCTGGACCCGGTCGAGCTGTACGGCACCGGTCCGCAGGAGGCCGAGCGCCGGCTCCTCCTGCGCCTGGGGCTGTCCACCGACCCGCTGCCCGGGGCCGCCGACGGACCGGGCCTCCGCCACCCCGCCCGGACGCCCGAGGTATGGGGCGGGGTGCCGCGCCGCAACACCCGCTTCACCGGCCGTGAGGAACCGCTGTCCGACATGTACGAGGCGTTCCACGCGGGCGGGCCCGGCGGGGCCACCGTCACCCTGTCCGGGATGCCGGGCGTGGGCAAGACGCAACTGGCCGCCGAGTACGTCCACCGGTTCGGCTTCGAGTACGACGTGGTGTGGTGGGTGCCCGCCGACCGGCGTACCCACTGCCGCCAGAAGCTCGCCGAACTCGCCCCCGAACTGCACCTGTCCACCGGTCCGGAGTACGGGGAGCGGCTGCGTGCCGTGCACGAGGCGCTTCGGCGCGGCGAACCGTACGGCCGCTGGCTGGTCGTGCTGGACGGCGCCGACGAACCGGACCAGATCCGCGACCTGGTGCCGGCCGGCCCGGGGCACGTACTGATCACCTCCCGCAGCACGGGGGAGGAGGAGCGCGGCGTACGGGTCGGCGTGGCCGCCTACCGGCGCGAGGAGTCGGTCGGTTTCATCCGGCGCCGCGCCCCCCGGCTGACCCCGGCCGAGGCCGACCGGCTGGCCGAGGTGCTGGAGGACCTGCCGCTGCTGCTCGACCAGACCGCCGGCTGGCTCAACGGCTCCGACCTGCCGGTCGAGGAGTACCTCCGGCTCCTGGAGAACCCCCACCGGGAGGACGTCTTCAGGGTCTCGGTCGACTATCCGCTCGCCTTCCTCACCGGCTGGTCGATCCAGCTGAACCAGCTGCGCGAGACATCCCCGGACTCCTACGAACTCCTGCGGCTCTGCGCCTTCTTCGCGCCCGGATCCATCCCCGTACGGTTGCTCGACGGTGCCGGCCTGCCCGGCCTCCCGGTGGACGACGCGGGGCGGGCCGGGGTGGTGCGCCATCTGGTGGACCGCTCCGTCGTGCGCCTGGAGGCCGACCCGGGCCCGCTCGCCACCGGGGACGACGAGGCACTGCAGATCCACCGCATGGTCCACCAGTACGTCCGTGGTGACATAGCCGCGGACGACCGCCCCGTCTACCGGGAAGCGGCCCGCCGCGCACTCGCCGCCGCCGATCCCGGCGACCCCGCCGACATCCACCACTGGCTGGCCTACGCGGCTCTCACCCCCCACCTCAAATGGGCCGAGGTCCTGGAGAGCGACGATCCACAGGTGCAGCGACTGGTCCTCAACTGCCTGCGCTACATGTACCTCTCCGGGGAGTACGGCAGCGGTGTCCGGTTCGCCGCCCCGGCGATGGAATCCTGGCAGACGCTGCTGGGACCGGCCCACCCCCGGATCTGGGACCTGCGCCACCACTACGCCAACCTGCTGCGCGCGCTGGGCGACTACCGGACCAGTGAGGGCGTGGAGCGCACCACCGCAGAGTTCCTGGCGGCCGAGCGCGGCGAACTGGACCCGGACCATCTGCGCGCAGCCGGGGGGCTCGCCGCCGACCTGCGGGGCCTCGGCCGCTACCGGGAGGCCCTGGACCTGTCCGTATCGATCCGCGACCGGGACCGGCAGCTGCTGGGCCCGGACGATCCCCGCACGCTCAACGCGGAGAACAACCTCGCCGTGTCACTGCGCCTGCTCGGCCGGTACGCCCAGGCGCTGGAGCGGGACGAATTCACCCTGGAGCGGCGGCGGTCCGTGCTGCCGCCGCAGTCACCGGTCACCCTGTACTCGGAGATCAACCGGGCCATGGACCTGCGGCTGCTCGGCCGGGACCGGGAGGCGGAGATCGCGCTGCGGGAGACCGTGGGCCGGCATCTGCGCTGGATGGGCGGCAACAACCCGCAGACGCTGCGCGCCCAGTACCACCTGACGCTCTGCCAGTACGCCCTGGAAGGAGCCCGTTCCGCCCTGCCGGCGCTCACCGCGACCAGGGACAGCTCAGTGCGGCTGCTGGGCGAGCACGACCCGCTCACCCTCCTGATCACCACGGCGGCGGCCGGCGCGGAACGGGAGGCGGGCGATCACCGCCGGGCGCTGCGGCTGCACGAGCAGGTGGTGGACGGCTACCGGCGGATGCTGGGCGAGCGGCACCCTTACACCGTCGGCACCCAGGGCAACCTGGGCCTGATGCGGTGGACCCTGGGGGACCGGGACCACGGGTACGACGAGATCGAGCGGGCCCGCACCCGGATGTCCTGGGCGGTCGGGGAGAGCCACCCGTGGACGATCGGCTGCGCGCTCAACGCGGTGCTCATGCGGGCCCGCACGGGGCGGCCCGGGGCCGCCGTCGAGCTGGGGCGGGCCAACTGGGAGCGGGCCAACGCCGAACTGGGCAGCCGGCATCCGCTGTCCGTGGACTGCTACGCGGCGATCGCCACCGTACCGACGGACGCCGAACCGGACTTCTGGCCCTTCGAGCCGCTCATCATCTGAACCCGGTGACGGACGCCAACGGCCGGGGGCCCGGT
>NZ_JBHXUW010000090.1:0-27061 GCF_042672475.1 Streptomyces sp. NPDC127177 | reverse complement strand
TTTCCCTTTCCGGCGAGTCCGACTCTATCAGATCCTTTCGGGCCTGATTCCCAGTCAGTGGGGCTTGTCCTCGCGGCCGTTGGGCCGTTCCGACGAGTGAGACATTAGCGGAATCCAGGGCCTCGACGCTAATCGGGGTCACGTTCCTTCGAACGTGGATTCCTCATTTCGCAAACACGCACGCTGAGACAGGCGACAGCTGTCGCTCGTTCGTTGTGGTTACTGCGGAATCGCTGTCCGGGGACCGACCGGGGTCGGCGCTCACGTCGGACAACTCGGAGCACACTACGGATGCGGTTCGGGCGTGTCAACCCGCGGTTCGGGCGGGGTGTGGTGGAAGGCCAGGCGGTAGTCGCGCGGGCTGGTGGCCAGGTGGGTCGCGAAGTGCTGGCGCATGGTGATCTCGCTGCCGAAGCCGGTGCGGCGTGCGACCTCGGGCAGGGGGAGGTCGGTGCGTTCAAGCAGCTTCTGAGCTGCGGCGATGCGCTGGGTGATCAGCCAGCGCAGTGGGGCGGTCCCGGTGGTCGCCTGGAAGTGGCGGGCGAAGGAACGCGGGGACATGCCGGCTCGCGCCGCCAGGCCGGCGACCGTGTGCGGTTCGGCCAGATGTGTCAGGGCGAAGGCCCGTACCTCGGCGAGGGTGTCGGCGTCGCGGTCGGTGTGCGGAGTCGGGTGCTCGATGAACTGCGCCTGGGTGCCGGTACGGAACGGGGCCGTGACCATCGAACGTGCGATCGTCGCCGCGGCCTCCGCGCCATGGGTCGTGCGTACGAGGTGGAGGCAGAGATCGATGCCGGCCGCGGTGCCCGCGGACGTCCAGAGGTTGTCGTCGTGGACGAAGAGTGCGTCGGGGACCACCGTCACGCCGGGGTGCTTGGTACGCAGGAGGTCTGTGAGGTTCCAGTGGGTGACTGCGCGGCGGCCGTCCAGAAGACCTGCCTGGGCGAGGGTGAACGCGCCCCCGCAGAGGGCGGCGATCGGGGTGGCGCGGGCGTGTGCCCGGCGAAGGGCTTCGAGGACCGGTTCGGGGGCCGGCGTCAGGTGGTCGTCGAGACCGGGGACCACGATCAGCTCCGCGCGGGACAGCCAGGCGAGCGTGCGGTCCGGGGTGAGCGACAGGCCCCCGCGCAGCGGGACCGGATCGGGAGTGGCGGCGGTACGGCGCAGGTCGAAGGCCGGCACGCCCCGGTCGGTGCGGTCGACGCCCCAGACCTCCGTGATGACCGAGACGTCGAAGGCGCGGATGCCCGGGAAGGAGACGAGGGCGATCCGGGACGGCACGGGGGCGGCGCCCGGCGCCGGGAGCGGGATCGTGGCCATGCTGGCAGTAAACCATCGATCGATGGCTTTCCGACCTCTGGGCCGCCGGAGTCCGGAGCGGCAGCATCGGAACCATGGAAATCGCGGAGAACGCAGCGCTGGTAGTGGTGGACGTGCAACAGGGATTCGAGGAGAGCGAGTACTGGGGGCCGCGGAACAATCCCTCGGCGGACCGGAACATCGCCGGGCTGATCGATGCCTGGCAGTCGAGCGGGCGGCCGGTCGTGTTCGTACGGCACGACTCGCTCAAGCCGGATTCACCGCTGCGGGAGGGATATCCCGGGAACGACTTCAAGTCGTACGTGCAGGAGCGGCGGGGAAAGGGCCGGGGGCCCGAGCTCTTTCTGACGAAGAACGTGAACTCGGCGTTCTACGGGACGCCGGATCTGGCGGAGTGGCTGCGGGCGGGCGGAGTGCGGCAGGTCGTGGTGGCCGGGATCCAGACCAATATGTGCGCGGAGACGACGGCGCGGATGGCGGGGAATCTGGGTTACGAGGTGTTCTTCGCGCTCGATGCGACGTACACGTTCGACGGCGTCGGTCCTTGGGGGTGGACGCTCGGCGCCCAGGAGCTGGCGCGGGCCACCGCCGTGTCGCTGCACGGCGGTGGGTTCGCCGAGGTGGTGCGCAGTGCTGAGCTGATCGCGGCGGCGACGCTGGTCTCCGCCGCCGGATAGCTCGGCCGGTGCCGGACGGCTCGGCCGCCGGACAGCTCGGGCGGAGGCGGACGGCTCAGCCGTTGCCGGAGGCGAGTTCGCGGCTGCGGTCGCGGGCGGCTTCGAGGGCCGCGATGAGGGCGGCGCGTACCCCGTGGTTCTCCAGTTCGCGGATGGCGCTGATGGTGGTGCCGGCCGGGCTGGTGACGGCTTCGCGGAGCTTGACCGGGTGCTCGCCGCTGTCGCGGAGCATCACGGCGGCGCCGATGGCGGCCTGGACGATCAGGTCGTGGGCCTGGGCGCGGGGCAGGCCCAGCAGGATGCCGGCGTCCGTCATCGCCTCGACGAGGAAGTAGAAGTACGCGGGGCCCGATCCGGAGAGCGCGGTGGCCGCGTCCTGCTGGGACTCGGGGACGCGCAGGGTCTTGCCGACCCCGCCGAAGATCGCCTCGGCGGTGGCGAGGTGCCCGGTGGTGGCGTGGCTGCCCGCGGAGATGACGGACATTCCCTCGTCGACCAGCACGGGGGTGTTCGGCATGACACGGACGACCGGGGTGCCCTCGGTGAGACGGTCCTCGATGAACGCGGTCGTGATGCCGGCGGCGGCGCTGATGACCAGGCGGTCGGCGGTGACGTGGGCGGAGAGCTCGTCCAGGAGCCGGCCCATGTCCTGGGGCTTGGCCGCGAGGATGAGGATGTCGGCGCGCTCGGCGGCCTCGGCGTTGCTGACGGAGTCGACGCCGTAGCGGTTGCGGAGTTCCTCGGCGCGCTCGGAACGGCGGGTGGTGACCAGCAGGTTCGCCGGGCGCCACCCGGCCCGGATCATGCCGCTCAGCAGGGCCTCGCCGATCTTGCCGGTGCCGAGGACTGCGACTGTCTGGGTCATGCGGTTTCACCCTCCGGGCGGTGCTCGATGCTCGTCGCCGCCATCCTCGCACCGGCCCGTCAGGTGGTACGGCGGCGGAGGGTGGCGGCGCCGAGGGTGAGCACCAGGAGCGCGCAGCCCGCCACGATCAGGATGTCGCGGATGAAGTCGCCGGTGATGTCGGTGTGCCGGAGCACCTCGTTCATGCCGTCGACGGCGTACGACATGGGCAGGACGTTCGAGATCGCCTCCAGGACGGGGGCCATCCGGTCCCGTGCGATGAACAGTCCGCAGAGCAGGAGCTGCGGGAAGATCACGGCCGGCATGAACTGGACGGCCTGGAACTCGGAGGCCGCGAAGGCCGAGACGAACAGGCCAAGCGCCGTGCCGAGCAGGGCGTCGAGCACGGCGACCAGGAGCAGCAGCCACGGGGACCCGGTGACGTCCAGGCCGAGCGCCCACACGGACAGGCCGGTGGCCAGGAGCGACTGGACCACGGCGACGGCACCGAACGCGAGGGCGTAGCCGGCGATCAGGTCGCCCTTGCCCAGCGGCATGGCGAGGAGGCGTTCGAGGGTGCCCGATGTGCGTTCGCGCAGGGTGGCGATCGACGTCACCAGGAACATCGTGATCAGCGGGAAGATCCCGAGCAGCGAGGCGCCGATGGAGTCGAAGGTCCTGGGGCTGCCGTCGAAGACGTACCTCAGCAGCGTGATCATGACGACCGGGATCAGCAGGAGCAGCCCGATGGTGCGCGGGTCGTGGGTGAGCTGGCGCAGGACGCGGGCGGCGGTGGCGAGGGTGCGGGCCGCGCTGAGGGGCGGGGTGGCGGTGGTCGTCGTGCTCATCGGGCGTTCTCCTGACGGGTGGCGGCCGCGTCGACCAGGTGGAGGAAGGCTTCTTCGACGGTGTCGGTGCGGGAGGCGGTACGCAGGGCCTCGGGGGTGTCGTCGGCGAGGATCTCGCCCTCGCGCATCAGCAGCAGCCGGTGGCAGCGCTCCGCCTCGTCCATGACGTGCGAGGAGACCAGGATGGTGGTGCCGCGGTCGGCGGCGAGGCTGTGGAAGAGGCTCCACAGATCGCGTCGGAGCACCGGGTCCAGACCGACGGTGGGTTCGTCCAGGACGAGGAGTTCGGGGGTGCCCAGCAGGGCCACGGCGAGCGATACGCGGGTGCGCTGACCGCCGGAGAGCGTGCCGGCGAGGGCGTCGGCGTGGCTGGTCAGGTCGACCTCGGTGATGGCGCGGGTGACGGCTTCGCGGCGGGCGTCCCGGTGGCGGCGGCCCGGCTGGAGGATCGCCGCGAAGTAGTCGAGGTTCTGCCGGACGGTGAGGTCCGTGTAGACGGACGGCGCCTGGGTGACATAGCCGATCCGCGGGCGGAGTGCGGGGTGTCCCGCGGGCCGGCCCAGGACGTCGAGGGTGCCGGTGACCTTGGCCTGGGTGCCGACGACGGCTCGCATCAGCGTGGATTTGCCGCAGCCCGAGGGGCCGAGGAGGCCGGTGATCCTGCCCGGCTCGACGGTGAAGCCGAGGCCCTTGAGGACGGTGCGGCTGCCTCGTACGACGGTGAGGCCGCGGGCCTCGATGGCGACGCCCGAAGAATTCATCATGTGATGAATTTTGTCGCGGTGGCGCCTCGCCGTCAAGGGACCCGGGGCCCCGCCCCGTACCGGATCAGCGAACGGCCACGCTCAGGTCGACCGCATAGGCCTCCTCCACCGTGCCGTCCGGGAAGTGCGGCGCGAGGTGCTCGCGCTCCTCGGCGAGGAAGCGCCGGGCGGGCTCGTCTCCGATGATCAGGAAGGCGGAGTGGCTGCCGAGGTTGTCGAGGTGTGTGGCCAGCGGGACGCGCCGGGTCCAGGGCACCCGACGGTGTACGAACGTGAGCTCGGGCGGCATATTGCGGGCGTGGACGGGCGAGCCGTGGGCCCCGTGGTTCGCGGTGGGGGTGCCGGATCGGGTCGCCGCCGCGTCGCGGGACCCGGATTTCCTGTGCGCCTCGGCGTCGAAGAAGCGGCGCAGGCGGATGTCCTGCTCGGCGATCCAGGGGACGTCCGGGTCGGCGACGTTCCACCACAGGGCGAGCGCGCCGCCCGGCCGCAGGACACGTACGGCCTCGGGGGCGGAGCGGGTGGGATCGGTCCAGTGCCAGGACTGGGCGTACGTGATCAGGTCGGCCGAGGCCGCGGCGAAGGGGAGGTGGTTGCCGTCGCCCCGTACCAGCGGGACGTCCGGCAGGGTCCGTCGCAGCTCGGCCGCCATGCCCGGGCCCGGTTCCACGGCCACGACGCGGGCGCCCCGGTCGTACAGGCGGCGGGTCGAGATGCCGGTGCCCGCGCCGACGTCGAGGACGCGGGAGCCCCGCAGGGGGCGGCCGGTGAGTTCCTCGACGGCGTCCAGGAGGGCGGCCGGGTAGCCCGGGCGGGCCGCGCCGTACTGGGCGGCGGCGCGGTCGAACGACAGGGCGCGCGTGGGTGTGGGCGAGGTGCGCGGGGACGGGCCGGGGGCGGTGGGATCCGTGTGGGTCATGCGGCCCATGGTGGCCTCGGCGGGGCTGCCGGGGCGAGGCCGCACGCCGTCACGTTCCCCGGCCGGGCGGGGACGTGACAGGACCGGGGCGCTCTACTTGCGGCGGGGCTTCTTCGCCTTCCCCGTCCGGCGCGCCGCCGGGTTCCCGGTCCGGGCCGACCGGCGCTTCGCGTACCGGACCTGGGCCGCTTCGTACTCCGCGCGGCGCAGCTTCTCGCCAGGCGCCTCGATGAACGTACGGATGAAGTAGGCGATCAGCGAACCGATGAAGCCGATCGTCTTGAGGCCGCGCAGATTGTCCTCGCGGGCGGGGTCGGCGGGACGGCTGCTGAACCCCTCCCACGTCTTGCGGAAGGCGATCGCGCTGCACACGGCGAACATCAGGACGACCAGCAGGCCGACGAAACTGCCGACGTCGGCGACCTCCAGGCCCTGGTAGGCGAACCGCAGCACGAAGCAGGAGGCGACCGCAGCGGCGAGCGAGCCGACGGCGGCGCCGACGCGGCGCAGACCGTAGTTGCCGTCGTGGGCGACCCAGGTCGTGCCGAAGAAGCGGAGGGGCTCGGGCTGCGGGCCGGGCGTGGTCGCGCCGGCAACCGCGGGTGCGGGCACCGGTCCGCCGGTGTCCGACGCCGTGTCGGGGGTCTCGCTGTTCTCGCTCACGACGCCGATTATCCCAGGGCCGGGGGCCGGCGGACGCGCCTGCCTGTCCGGCCCCTCTTGGGCGCCATGGGCGCCACGGTCTCCGGCCCCTCGGTCGGAGGGGCCGGAGACGGGGCGTCAGCCGAGCTTGGAGACGTCGCGGACGGCGCCGCGGTCCGCGCTGGTCGCCATGGCCGCGTAGGCGCGCAGCGCGGCCGAGACCTTGCGGTCGCGGTTCTTCGGCGCGTACACGCCGTTCAGCGCCTCGCGGCGGGTGGTCAGCTCGGCATCGGGGACCAGGAGCTCGATCGAGCGGTTCGGGATGTCGATCCGGATCCGGTCGCCGTCCTCGACGAGCGCGATCGTGCCGCCCGACGCCGCCTCCGGAGAGGCGTGGCCGATGGACAGGCCCGACGTACCGCCGGAGAAGCGGCCGTCGGTGACCAGCGCGCAGGTCTTGCCCAGGCCGCGGCCCTTGAGGAACGAGGTGGGGTAGAGCATCTCCTGCATGCCGGGGCCGCCGCGCGGGCCCTCGTAGCGGATGACGACGACGTCGCCGTCCTTGATCTCCTTGCGGAGGATCTTGTCGACGGCGTCCTCCTGCGACTCGCAGACGACCGCGGGGCCCTCGAAGGTCCAGATCGACTCGTCGACGCCGGCCGTCTTCACGACACAGCCGTCGACGGCGAGGTTCCCCTTGAGGACCGCGAGGCCGCCGTCCTTGGAGTACGCGTGCGCCACGTCGCGGATGCAGCCGCCGGCCGCGTCCACGTCGAGGGTGTCCCAGCGCTCGGACTGCGAGAACGCGGTCGCCGAGCGGACGCAGCCGGGGGCCGCGTGCCACAGCTCGACGGCCTCCGGGGACGGCGAGCCGCCCCGGACGTCCCAGTTCTTCAGCCACTCGGCGAGCGTGTCCGAGTGCACCGAGTGGACGTCCTCGTTGAGCAGCCCGCCGCGGTGGAGCTCACCGAGGAGGGCGGGGATGCCGCCGGCCCGGTGGACGTCCTCCATGTAGTACGTACCACCGGGGGCCACGTTGGGGGCGACCTTGGAGAGGCAGGGGACCCGGCGCGAGACCTCGTTGATGTCGTCGAGGTCGTACGCCAGCTCGGCCTCCTCGGCGGCGGCCAGCAGGTGCAGGATCGTGTTGGTCGAGCCGCCCATGGCGATGTCCAGCGCCATCGCGTTGTCGAACGCGGCGCGGGTGCCGATGGAGCGCGGCAGGACCGTCTCGTCGTCCTGCTCGTAGTAGCGCTTGGTGATCTCCACGACCGTGCGGCCGGCGTCCTCGTACAGCGCCCGGCGGGCGGTGTGCGTGGCGAGCACGGAACCGTTGCCGGGGAGCGAGAGGCCCAGGACCTCGGTCAGGCAGTTCATCGAGTTGGCGGTGAACATGCCGGAACAGCTGCCGCAGGTGGGGCAGGCGTTCTCCTCGATGCGGAGGATGTCCTCGTCGGAGATGCTCTCGTTGACCGCGTCACTGATGGCGTTGACCAGGTCGAGCTTGCGGACCGTGCCGTCGACGAGGGTGGCCTTGCCGGCCTCCATCGGACCGCCGGAGACGAAGACCGTGGGGATGTTGAGGCGCATCGCGGCCATCAGCATGCCGGGGGTGATCTTGTCGCAGTTCGAGATGCAGATCAGGGCGTCGGCGCAGTGCGCCTCGACCATGTACTCGACGGAGTCGGCGATCAGGTCACGGGACGGGAGGCTGTAGAGCATCCCGGCGTGGCCCATCGCGATGCCGTCGTCGACCGCGATGGTGTTGAACTCACGGGGCACCGCGCCGGCGGCCTGGATCGCCTCGGAGACGATGCGGCCGACGGGGGCGAGGTGGGTGTGGCCGGGGACGAACTCCGTGAAGGAGTTGGCGACCGCGATGATCGGCTTGCCGATGTCCTCGCTCGCTACGCCCGAGGCCCGCATAAGGGCGCGGGCGCCCGCCATGTTGCGGCCGTGGGTGACAGTGCGGGACCTCAGCTGGGGCATCGTCTCTCGCTCCTTCGACAGAAAAGACTCTTTCTGAGCGTACGCCTCCGGTGCCAGGATCTGGACTGGGTGTCCGGAATCCGGGACCGAGGGGTCCGGGGCGGGACACCTCGACCGGGGCTCCGCCCGGTCCCAGCGCCTCGAACACCGGCGAGGCCGATACTCAGTCCTCCGTCAGGTAGCGCTGCAGCGTCGGCGCCACCATGGTGATGATCTTCTCCGGCGGGGCCGAGGCCAGGGGTTCTGCCTGGATCACGTAGCGCAGCACCGCGATGCCCACCATGTGCGACGCGGCCAGTTCCGCACGGAACGTGGCGTCGGGGACGTCGAGCTGCTCGGCGATGCGGCCCAGCAGGCGTCGCAGCACGAAGAGGCGCAGCACCTTCGCCGCCGCCTCGTGGGTCATGGCCGACCGCATGACCGCGAGCAGCGGGGCCCGGGAGACCGGGTTCTCCCATACGCCGATGAAGTAGCGGGCCAGCCGCTCCCCCAGGCCCTCCGTGCTGCTGCCGAGGATGTCCGGGATCTCCAGGGCGGGCTCGAAGGAGAGCTCGATCGCGGCGGCGAAGACCTCGTCCTTCGTACCGAAGTAGTGGTGGACCAGTGCCGCGTCCACTCCGGCCGACTTCGCGATGCCGCGGACCGACGTCTTGTCGTAGCCGCGCTCGGCGAACTCGGTGCGGGCGGCCTCCAGGATGCGGGTGCGGGCATCGGGGCCGGTCGTCGCGTCGGTGCGGGAGGGGCGGCCGCGGCGTCTGGGGGCCGGGCTTCCGTCGCCCGTGGTCATGAACGCGGTACCCGGGCGGAGGACGAGGACGACGCGAGGTGCAGCCGGGTGAAGGCCAGCGCCTCGGCGAGGTCGGCCTCGCGTTCCGCGGTGGACATCGCCCGGCGCGTGTTGACCTCGATGACGACATGGCCGTCGAAGCCGGTCCGGGCCAGCCGCTCCAGCAGCTCCGCGCACGGCTGGTCCCCGCGGCCGGGCACCAGGTGCTCGTCCTTGGCGGAACCCTTGCCGTCGGCGAGGTGGACGTGGGCCAGCCGGTCGCCCATGCGGTCGACCATGGCCATGCCGTCCGTACGGGCCGTGGCGGTGTGCGAGAGGTCCACGGTGAAGTGGCGGTAGTCGTCGTTGGTGACGTCCCAGTCGGGGGCGTACGCGAGCATCTCGCGGTCCCGGTAGCGCCACGGGTACATGTTCTCGACGGCGAACCGGACGTCGGTCTCGTCCGCCATCCGCCAGATGCCGGTGACGAAGTCGCGTGCGTACTGCCGCTGCCAGCGGAACGGGGGGTGGACCACGACGGTCGACGCCCCGAGCTTCTCGGCCGCCGCCCGCGCCCGCTGGAGCTTGACCCACGGATCGGTGGACCAGACGCGCTGGGTGATCAGGAGACAGGGGGCGTGAACGGCCAGTATCGGCACCTGGTGGTAGTCCGAGAGCCGGCGCAGGGCCTCGATGTCCTGGCTGACCGGATCGGTCCAGACCATGACCTCGACGCCGTCGTACCCCAGGCGCGCGGCGATCTCGAAGGCCGTCGCCGTCGACTCCGGGTAGACGGAGGCCGTCGACAGGGCGACCTTCGCATCCGGGACGCGCACCACTGGTTCTGCCACGCAGACAGCGTACGGGCCGCGGTGCGCGGCGCCGAGGGAGCCCGGCTGAAAGTGAGAAGGGCCATGGCCCTTCCGCAGCTGTCGGAGCCGGGCCGTGGCCTTCCGTGCGGCAGCTGTCAGATCAGGGCCGGGGCGTCCTGTGCCGGCAGGTGGTCCAGGCGGCGCAGGATGACGCCCTCGCGCAGCGCCCAGGGGCAGATCTCCAGTTCCTCGACGCCCAGGAGGTCCATGGCACCCTCCGCGACCAGGGCCCCCGCCAGCAGCTGGGCGGACCGCCCGTCGGAGACGCCGGGGAGGTTGCCGCGCTCCTCGATCGTCATCGCGGCCAGCTTCGGCACCCACTCCTCCAGTGCCTTGCGGCTGAGGGTGCGCTGCACGTAGAGCCCCTCGGTGGAGCGGGCGGCGCCCGCGATCCTGGCGAGCTGTTTGAAGGTCTTGGAGGTGGCCACGACGTGGTCGGGGCGGCCGAAGCGGGTGAACTCGCCGACGCTGCGGGCGATCCTCGCCCGTACGTGCCGGCGCAGCGCCTTCACCTCCGCCGGGTCCGGCGGATCGCCCGGCAGCCAGCCGGCGGTGAGACGTCCGGCGCCGAGCGGCAGCGACACCGCCGCGTCCGGTTCCTCGTCGATGCCGTACGCGATCTCCAGCGAGCCCCCGCCGATGTCCAGGACCAGCAGCTTGCCCGCCGACCAGCCGAACCAGCGGCGGGCGGCGAGGAAGGTCAGCCGGGCCTCCTCCGCCCCGCTCAGGACCGCGAGGTCGACGCCCGTCTCGTCGCGCACCCGGGCCAGCACCGTGTCGGCGTTGCTCGCCTCCCGCACCGCCGAGGTGGCGAACGCCAGCACGTCCTCGCACCCCTTGTCCTCGGCGGCCTGGAGCGCGTCGGCGACCGTCGTCACCAGCCGGTCAACACCGAGCGGGCCGATCGCGCCGTCCTCGTCGAGGAGTTCGGCCAGCCGCAGCTCCGCCTTGTGCGAGTGCGCGGGCAGCGGGCGGGCGCCGGGGTGGGCGTCCACCACCAGCAGATGAACCGTGTTCGACCCCACGTCGAGGACTCCGAGTCTCATACGACGAACGCTACTGCTGCCCGTCGCCGCCCATGCGCCGGTCGGTCGTACTCTGGGCGCGTGCCAAAGACGAAAAAGGCGAAGCCGGACAAAGTCACGAAGAAGCAGAAGACGAAGCAGGAGATGCGGCAGCCGGAGACAACGGGGCCCGACGGGTCCGACGAGACGGGGATCGACTTCGCGCGGGCCTGGGTGGAGTTCCCGGACCCGGCCGACGACGAGCAGGTCTTCCGCTGCGACCTGACCTGGCTGACGTCCAGGTGGACCTGCATCTTCGGCAGTGGCTGCCAGGGCATCCAGGCCGGCCGTGCGGACGACGGCTGCTGCACGCTGGGCGCGCACTTCTCGGACGAGGAGGACGAGGAGCGGGTGGCCGGTCACGTCGCACGGCTGACCCCCGAGCTGTGGCAGTTCCACGACGTGGGCACGGATTCGGGCTGGGTCCAGACCGATGACGACGGGGAGCGCCAGACGCGGCGCTGGGAGGGCTCCTGCATCTTCCAGAACCGGCCCGGCTTCGCCGCCGGGGCCGGCTGCTCGCTGCACATCCTGGCGCTGCGGGAGGGCAAGGAGCCCCTGGAGACCAAACCCGACGTGTGCTGGCAGCTGCCGGTCCGGCGTACGTACGACTGGATCGACCGGCCCGACGACACGCGCGTGCTCCAGGTGTCGATCGGTGAGTACGACCGCAGGGGCTGGGGCCCCGGCGGTCACGATCTGCACTGGTGGTGCACGTCGGCCACGTCGGCGCACGGGGCGGGCGATCCGGTGTACGTGTCCTACCGGCCCGAGCTGACCGAGCTGATGGGCAAGGAGGCGTACGACCGGCTGGTCGAGCTGTGCGAGGCGCGGCTCTCCTCGCTGCTGCCGATGGCGCCCCACCCGGCCGATCCGGCGTAGTTCCGCCGGATCGGCCGGCGGGTGGCCGTCAGTCCGCCGGTGGCGGGACGCTCGGGCTCCTGCCCGGCCCGGTCGGAGTCGGCTGGTCCGGGCTTCCGCTCGGCTCGCCCGGGTCCGTCGGGGTCGTGCTGGGGTCCGTCGGGTCGGGTGTCGGCTCGGTCGGGTCGGGCGTCGGTTCCGTGGGGTCCGGTGAGGACGGCGGCGGGTCCGAAGGGACGGGCCGGGGCGTGTGCATCGAGCCGCCGGGCCGTGCGGGGTGCGAGGGGCGCGGACGGCCTCCGGAGGGCCGCCTGTCGCCGTTTCCGTGAATCGCGACCACCGAACCCGACGGGGCCACGGCGACCCGTGCGGTCCAGTGCGATGCCGGTTCGCGGCCGTGGTCGACCAGGACCCGGATCGTGACACTGGCGCCCGCGGCGAGCTTCCCGGACGAGCTGCTGAGGCGCAGCCAGGGCGCCGGCGTCCGGGCCGACCAGGCGACCGGACCGGACGCCGAGGCGGTCAGCGTGATCATCGTCGTGGAGCCGGAGAGACGTGCCTCGACGGTCAGCCCGCCGTTGCCGTGCGGGCCGGATGCCGGGCCCTGGTCCGTGTCCACGCTGATCACCTCGGCCGAGACGTCCGGGAGGTTCTCGCCGTCCGTGAAGCGGGGGCCTCCCTGCTCGGGGCTGGCGTTGCCCGCGTTCTCGTAGCGGTCGTACGGGTCGCCGCGGCCGTCGTCCGTCTCGGACGCCGTGACCGATGAGCCGTCGTGCCCCTCGCCGGTGAGCGGTGCGCCCCGGTAGGCGGACCACAGGGCGATCACCGGGGCGGCGACGACCGTGGCGACCACCGTCGTCGTCATGACCCTCGACCGCAGCCGGTCCCGGCGCGCGGCGTGGTCCTTGGGGTCCATCGGGAAGCCCGCCCGGTCGAACCGCGGGGTGGCGGACCGATTCTTCAGATGCTTCTGGGCGTGGATCATGGCCACGTAGGCGGAGGGGCGCGGTGCCTCGACGACCGCAAGCGCGGCGGTCGGGGCCGCGGCCGCACCGGGCCAGGGGCCCTGCGCACCGGCCCGTTCGGCGGCCCGGCGACAGCGGGGGCAGTCGTCCACGTGCCGTACGAGCTCGCGCCGCAGGGTGGCGGAGAGCAGGACCAGCTGGTCGCCGGTGAGCCGTCCGGCGGTGGGGCAGCTGCCGGACTCGACGACGGCGAGCGCGGCCCTGGTCCGCTCCACCTCGCAGGCTGCCGCGGCCAGCAGCTCCCTTGCGGCGGCGGCCTCCAGGCCGAGGACGGCGGCGACCGCGGACGGGGTGAGCCCGTGCCGAACCGCGAGCTCCAGCGCCTCCCGCTGTTCGGGGGTGGTGCCCGCGGCCTCGGGCCAGGCCAGCTGGGCCAGCTCCCGGCGGTGTGCCTCCGCGGCAGCCGGGGACTCCGGGGCGGGGGCCGGCTGCGGCAGCACGGAACGGGACGGCGAGGACTGCGCCTTGGGGGTGTGGGCGGCCGCGGGGGGCGGGGGCGTACGCCGTCCTGCGTGTACTCCCTGGACGGCCGGGGCGCGGCGGTTCCCCTTCGCCGAGGGGGCCTTGTCGTGCTGACGGTGCGCCTGGCGGCCCTGCTTCTGCTCGGCGAGCCTGCGCAGACACGTCCACCTGGCCAGCGCGTACAGCCAGGTTTTACGTTCCTCCTCGTCCGTCGGACACCGCCCGCTCTGCCGCTCCGCCAGCGCCAGGACGGCGCCGAGCGCGTCGGTTGCGACATCGTGGTCGCAGAGGACGGAGAGGCAGTACGTGAACAGGCCGTCGAGATGCGGCTCGTAACGGGCGGGCGGCCGCTTCGGCGAGGAGTGGGGCGCGCGGCGCTGCGCCCGGTGTACGCCGGGGGCGTTCGCGGGGGTCTCCAGTCTGCTGCTCGTCACCTTGCGACCGTAGGCAGGACGGGGCACGCGTCTGACGCCCCTTGAGTAGATTTAACCCTTACGGGTGAAGGTATCGCTTGAAAGCGGACAGGAACCGCTGATTCCGGCGTGGCTCGGCCGTGTGCGCTCCCCCGGGCCGGGCGGCACCGCACGGCACTGTCCGAGGTCACCTATACGGTGGCGCCATGGCTGCCCGTACGAAAACCGCGAAGGACCGGCCGTCCTACCGCTGCACGGAATGCGGCTGGACGACCGCCAAATGGCTCGGCCGCTGCTTCGAATGCCAGGCGTGGGGGACGGTCGAGGAGTTCGGCGGCGCCCCCGCGGTACGGACGACGGCTGCCGGACGCGTCTCGACCGCCGCTCTCCCGATCGGCCAGGTCGACAGCAGGCAGGCCACCGCCCGCTCGACCGGCGTGGGTGAGCTGGACCGGGTGCTGGGCGGCGGGCTGGTGCCCGGTGCCGTGGTGCTGCTGGCGGGCGAGCCCGGCGTGGGCAAGTCCACCCTGCTGCTGGACGTGGCGGCCAAGGCGGCGAGCGACGAACACCGCACGCTCTACGTGACCGCCGAGGAGTCCGCCAGCCAGGTCAGGATGCGTGCCGACCGGATCCGGGCGATCAACGACCACCTGTATCTGGCCGCCGAGACGGATCTGTCCGCGGTCCTGGGCCATCTGGACGCGGTCAAGCCGTCCCTGCTCGTCCTCGACTCCGTGCAGACCGTGGCCTCGCCCGAGATCGAGGGCGCGCCGGGCGGGATGGCGCAGGTCCGCGAGGTCGCGGGGGCGCTCATCCGGGCCTCGAAGGAGCGCGGCATGTCGACCATGCTGGTCGGTCACGTCACCAAGGACGGGGCGATCGCGGGCCCGCGGCTGCTGGAGCACCTGGTCGACGTGGTGCTGTCCTTCGAGGGCGACCGCCATGCCCGGCTCCGGCTCGTACGCGGCGTGAAGAACCGCTACGGGGCCACCGACGAGGTCGGCTGCTTCGAACTCCACGACGAGGGCATCACCGGCCTCGCTGACCCCTCCGGCCTCTTCCTCACCCGCCGCGACGAACCGGTGCCGGGCACCTGCCTGACCGTCACGCTCGAGGGCAAGCGGCCGCTGGTCGCCGAGGTGCAGGCGCTCACGGTGGACTCCCAGATCCCTTCACCCCGGCGCACCACCTCGGGTCTGGAGACGTCCCGGGTGTCGATGATGCTGGCCGTCCTGGAGCAGCGCGGCCGGATCAGTGCGCTGGGGAAGCGGGACATCTACAGTGCGACGGTCGGCGGTGTGAAGCTCACCGAGCCCGCCGCGGACCTCGCGATCGCGCTGGCCCTGGCCAGTGCGGCGAGTGACACACCGCTGCCGAAGAATCTTGTGGCGATCGGCGAAGTGGGGCTCGCGGGCGAGGTCAGAAGGGTCACCGGGGTCCAGCGCAGACTGGCCGAGGCACACCGTCTGGGCTTCACGCACGCGCTGGTCCCGACCGACCCGGGGAAGGTCCCGGCCGGTATGAAGGTCACGGAAGTCGCCAACATGGGCGACGCGCTGAGAGTGCTCCCGCGCCGGTCTCGCGCACAGGCCCCACAGGAGGACGGCGCACGCCGGTAGACTTTGCCCTGGTCTCGCCCGTCCGTACGAACGGCATGAGGGACATTGGGTCTTTCATTTGGATCCGGCCTGATTCAAGACGAGAGGCCCTAAGGGCACCGCAAACCTGTGACCGGAGGAGTGCAGTGGCAGCCAGCGACCGGGCAGCATCGCCCGGAAAGTCCGGCCAAGGCACCGGTAACGAGGCGCTGATGCGCGCCTCGTTGACCGCCGTCGCGCCCGGAATGGCCCTGCGGGACGGCCTGGAGCGCATTCTCCGTGGCAACACCGGCGGGCTGATCGTGCTCGGCATGGACAGAACCGTCGAGTCGATGTGCACCGGCGGCTTCGTACTGGACGTGGAATTCACCGCGACCCGGCTGCGAGAGCTGGCCAAACTCGACGGGGCATTGATCCTCGACAAGGACATGACCAAGATCCTGCGCGCCGGCGTGCAGCTGGTCCCGGACGCCTCCATCCCCACCGAGGAGACCGGCACCCGCCACCGCACGGCGGACCGGGTCTCCCGGCAGTGCAATTTCCCGGTGGTCTCCGTCTCGCAGTCGATGCACCTCATCGCGCTGTACGTGGACGGGCAGCGCCGGGTCCTGGAGGAGTCCGCGGCGATCCTCTCCCGCGCCAACCAGGCGCTCGCCACGCTGGAGCGGTACAAGCTCCGGCTGGACGAGGTCGCGGGCACGCTCTCCGCGCTGGAGATCGAGGACCTGGTGACCGTCCGGGACGTGACGGCCGTCGCTCAGCGTCTCGAGATGGTCCGCCGGATCGCGACCGAGATCGCCGAGTACGTGGTGGAGCTGGGGACCGACGGCCGGCTCCTCTCGCTCCAGCTCGACGAGCTGATCGCGGGCGTGGAGCCGGAGCGCGAGCTGGTCGTGCGCGACTACGTGCCGGAGCCGACCGCGAAGCGTTCGCGCACGGTGGCGGAGGCACTCACCGAGCTGGACGCGCTGTCCCACACCGAGCTGCTCGAACTTCCCGTCGTGGCACGGGCGCTGGGCTACAGCGGCTCTCCGGAGACGCTCGACTCGGCGGTCTCGCCGCGCGGCTTCCGGCTGCTGGCGAAGGTGCCGCGGCTGCCCGGGGCGATCATCGACCGGCTCGTGGAGCACTTCGGCGGCCTGCAGAAGCTGCTCGCGGCGAGCGTCGACGATCTCCAGACGGTGGACGGGGTCGGCGAGGCGCGGGCCCGCAGTGTGCGCGAGGGCCTGTCACGGCTGGCCGAGTCGTCGATCCTCGAGCGGTACGTGTAACCGGTAGGTACGGCGGCAGGAGGTGTCGGGGCCCGGTGGATCGCACCGGGCCCCGACCGTCCGCGCGAGCGGGTGTCAGTCCTTCGCGAGGACGAACGAGGCCCGCTGCACGGGCTCGCCCGGTGCCTTGGCCTCGACCAGGTACGTACCCGGGCCGGCGCTCCCCGCGGGCGGCGTCGCGCACTTCGGGGCGCTCTTCGCGCGGTTCCACTCCACGGTGTGCACGACGGTCGATCCGGCCGGGACCTTCAGCAGTACGGCGGCCGCGTTGCGCGGGCAGTCCTTGGAGGACCACACCTCGTTGTCGTCGCCACCGGCTTCGGTGATGGTGAGGACGGCGCTCTTCGGGCCGAAGTCCGCCTTGCAGGCGGTGGCCGAGGTGTTCTTGGCGATCAGCCGGAACTTCGGCTTCTGGCCGGGCCCGTAGGTGTTGTCGGTCTTCAGGGTCAACTGCAGTGCGCCCGGGGTGCAGTCGGGAATCGGAGAACCGGCCGGGAGCTGCTGGCCGGCGGTCCCGCCGCCGGCCGACCCGCTGCCCGGACCCGAGCCCGTGCTGCCGTCGGACGCGGAACCGCCGCTGTCCGAGCCGCCGTTGGCGCCGGCCGAGCCGTCGGAGCCCCCGGTGCCCGCGCTCCCGCCGTCGCTCCCGTCACCGCCGTCGCCCCCGTCGGAGTCGCCCGACTCGTCCCGGCCGCCCGGCTGTTCACTGATGGCAGGGCCGGAACCGGAGGGGCCTGGCGTGATCGCGTCGGTCGGACCGGAGCCCGGTGCCTTGGAGTCGTCGTGATTCCCGTTGCCGCCACGGGAGGTGACGGCCCATACGACCAGCAACGCGAGCAGCGCAATCAGCGTCGCCGCTACCGCCCTCCGTCGCCAGTAGATGGTGGAGGGAAGCGGCCCGATCGGATTACGCAGAGATCCCACGGCGCAAACTGTACGAGAGATCGGCCCCGACTCCCGCCCCACCCGCCGCCCTGATCCCAAGTTTTGCGGATCATCATCCCGGAACGGTGTTTTCGCAACCCGGGGACGCGGGATGCGCCCACTTGCCGCAACCCGCTCCGGAGGGTGCGGCCACTTGCCGGACCGGAGGTCCGGTGGCCTGGGGACAGACGGGTGGCACTATCACTCCAAGGGCTCTTATGCGGGGCGACACCCCCGTGCCCGGGGCCGTCGTCTGCCCTTCCGTGCCAGGATCGTGAGTGCGATGACTGCCACGACTGCGACACAGACGCCCCCCGCCTCCCTCCACACCCCCGTCATCGGGTGGTTCGACCAGCACGCCCGCGATCTGCCCTGGCGCCGCCCCGAAGCGGGCGCCTGGGGTGTGATGGTGAGCGAGTTCATGCTGCAGCAGACCCCCGTGAACCGGGTGCTCCCGGTGTACGAACAGTGGCTGGCCCGCTGGCCGCGCCCTGCCGACCTCGCGGCGGACCCTCCCGGTGAGGCCGTCCGCGCCTGGGGCCGGCTCGGCTACCCCCGGCGAGCACTGCGGCTGCACGGGGCCGCCCAGGCAATAACGGAACGGCACGGCGGCGACGTACCGAGCGAGCACGCCCAGCTGCTCGCGCTGCCCGGGATCGGTGAGTACACGGCGGCAGCCGTGGCCTCGTTCGCCTACCGGCAGCGGCACGCCGTCCTCGACACGAACGTCCGCCGGGTGTTCGCCCGGGCCGCGACCGGCATCCAGTACCCGCCGAACGCGACCACCGCGGCCGAGCGCAAGCTCGCCCGCGCCCTGCTGCCCGAGGGCGACGAGCAGGCGGCCCGGTGGGCCGCCGCGACGATGGAGCTCGGGGCCCTCGTCTGCACCGCGAAGAACGAGGACTGCACGCGCTGCCCCATCGCGGAGCAGTGCGCCTGGCGGCTGGCCGGCAAGCCGGCCCACCAGGGGCCGCCGCGCCGCGGCCAGACGTACGCCGGTACGGACCGGCAGGTGCGCGGCAGGCTGCTCGCCGTGCTGCGCGAGGCGGTGACCCCGGTGCCGCAGTCGGCGCTGGACGCCGTGTGGGACGAACCGGTGCAGCGGGCCCGTGCGCTGGACGGCCTGGTCGCCGACGGCCTGGTCGAACCGCTGGCCGGCGGTCAGTACCGGCTGCCGCTGACCTGACGGCCGGGCGGGGATACCCGCCCGGCCCGGGGCGCGCCCGTTCTCCGCCCCGCGGTGGGCCTTTGTCCCACTCCCGCTCCTGTGCTGTTACACAACCGATGGGCAGCCGTGCGTCGGCGTATGGCTGCTCCGCACAGCCTCGTGACAACCGCTCCGTAGCGTCACCGACGTCAGCCCGACGACCAAGCGGCTGGCGGCGGTACTACGGGGTTCCACGGGGACGGAGGCGGTTGTTATGGCGCAGGGCGAGGTGCTCGGATTCGAGGAGTACGTGCGTACCCGGCAGGATGCGCTGCTGCGCAGCGCGCGGCGGCTGGTCCCCGACCCGGTGGATGCACAGGACCTGCTGCAGACGGCTCTGGCCCGTACGTACGGCCGCTGGGACGGCATCGCCGACAAGTCCCTCGCCGACGCCTATCTGCGTCGCGTCATGATCAACACCCGGACCGAGTGGTGGCGGGCCCGCAAGCTGGACGAGGTCCCCACCGAGCAGCTTCCCGACGCCAGCGTCGAGGACGGCACCGAGCAGCGTGCCGACCGCGCCCTGCTCATGGACGTACTGGGCGTGCTGGCTCCCAAGCAGCGCAGCGTCGTCGTGCTGCGACACTGGGAGCAGATGAGCACGGAGGAGACCGCCGCGGCGCTCGGCATGTCGGCCGGTACGGTGAAGAGCACCCTGCACCGCGCCTTGGCGCGGCTGCGCCAGGAGCTGGAGAGCAGGGAGGAAGCCGCCCGGGAGGCCCGCGTCCGTGAGGACCGGGAGCACCGGCCGGCGGCCCGTGCCTCGGCGGCCACGGCTCCGGTGCGGACACGGAGCACGGCGCAGGGGATCGGGCGTCATGACGAGCGGGGGCGGGAGCGGTGCGCGGCCTGACAGGCAGCGGTGACGACGGCGGCGGAAGCGACGCGGTCACCGACGGCGGTAGCGGCGACGGGGCCGGCAGAAACAGACGGTTCCTGACCGGATGGGCGGCGAGCAGTACGGCTCTGGCCGGGCTCGCCGTCTTCGGGCTGTTCGCCGTCAGCTGCTCCACGGGTGGCACCGGCACGCGCGACGAGGGACCGGCGGGCACCCAGCCGGTCGCTCAGCTCACGCCGACGCCCACGGCACCCACCACGGCGAAGCCGACCCCCCGGGTCGACGCCGTGGCACTGCTCAAGGCGGACACGAAGGTGAGCGAGCGGGTCCGGACGGACCTGAAGCCCTGCACCGGTGACGAGTACCCGGTGGACACCTCGTACGGCAGGCTGACCGGCGGCCCCTCCGCGGACGTCGTGGTGAATGTGATGACCTGCGGCGATTCGGTGGGGGTCGGCACCTATGTGTACCGGCCCCGCACGGACGGCACGTACGAGAACGTGTTCACCACCGAGCAGCCCGCGGTCTACGGAACCATCGACCGCGGTGATCTGGTGGTGACGACGCAGGTCTACGGGAAGAAGGACCGGGTCGCCTACCCCTCGGGCGAGGAAGTGATCACGTACCACTGGGCGGACAGCCGGTTCAGTGAGCAGGACCGGGTGCACAACGACTTCAACCGAGCCGTCGGTGCCGGGGACGATGACTTCCCCGCGCCCGCGGAACCGACGAAGAACTGAGAGCAGCGCGATGGCCGAGACCCATGTTCTGTTCGTCGAGGACGACGACGTCATCCGCGAGGCCACCCAGCTGGCGCTGGAGCGGGACGGCTTCGTGGTCACCGCGATGCCCGACGGCCTCCAGGGCCTCGACGCGTTCCGGGCCGACCGGCCCGACATCGCCCTGCTCGACGTGATGGTGCCCGGCCTCGACGGGGTGAGCCTGTGCCGTCGCATCCGGGACGAGTCGACGGTTCCCGTGATCATGCTGTCGGCCCGTGCCGATTCGATCGACGTGGTGCTCGGCCTGGAGGCCGGGGCCGACGACTACGTCACCAAGCCCTTCGACGGCGCGGTCCTGGTCGCCAGGATCCGTGCCGTGCTGCGCCGTTTCGGCCACGCCTCGGGCGGCGGGCCCGGCGGCACGGCGGAGGCGGAGGACGGGGCCGAGGGCGGGGTGCTGGTCTTCGGCGACCTGGAGGTCGACACCGAGGGCATGGAGGTGCGCAAGGGCGGCGAACAGGTGGGCCTGACCCCGACCGAGATGCGGCTGCTGCTGGAGTTCTCCTCCGCCCCCGGCACGGTGCTCTCTCGCGACAAGCTGCTGGAGCGGGTCTGGGACTACGGCTGGGGCGGCGACACCCGGGTCGTGGACGTCCATGTGCAGCGGCTTCGTACGAAGGTCGGCCAGGACCGGATCGAGACGGTCCGCGGCTTCGGCTACAAGCTCAGGGCATGAGGCGGCCGTCCCTGCGGACGAGTGTCCGCTGGAAGATCAGCATCGCGATCGCCGCGGTCGGCGCCCTGATCGCGGTCGCGCTGAGCCTGGTCGTGCACAACGCCGCCAGGGTCTCGATGCTGGAGAACGCCCGCGAGGTGCAGCTGGAGCGGCTGACCTACGCCCAGCTGCTGTACGAGGCGAAGAAGACGAAGAAGGCCGACCCCCGGTTCGGCGCGAAGCTCAACGATCCGACGATGCCGAAGAGCCTGCGCCAGGAGACGCGGAAGCACCGGCGTGCCACGCATGTGGAGGACGGCGGCGGGGTGCCCGACGTCTGGGCGGCGGTGCCGCTGCCCAGCGGCGACGTGCTCTCGCTGCACACCCGCTTCGCGGACCGTTCCACCACGATCATGGGCGATCTCGACCGGGCCCTGATCATCGGCTCGGTCTCGGTGGTCTTCGGCGGCTCCGCGCTGGGCGTGCTGATCGGCGGCCAGCTGTCGCGCCGGCTGCGCAAGGCTGCGGCCGCGGCGGGGAAGGTCGCGCAGGGCAACACGGAGGTCAGGGTCAGGGACGCCGTCGGTGGCGTCGTCCAGGACGAGACCGATGAGCTGGCGGGTGCGGTGGACGCCCTCACCGACGCGCTGAACGAGCGGATCGAGGCCGAGCGCCGGGTCACCGCGGACATCGCGCACGAGCTGCGCACCCCCGTGACGGGGCTGCTGACGGCGGCCGAGCTGCTGCCGCCCGGCCGCCCCTCGGAGCTGGTACGGGACCGGGCCCAGGCGATGCGCACACTGGTCGAGGACGTACTGGAGGTGGCCCGGCTGGACAGTGCGTCCGAGCGGGCCGAGCTGCAGGAGATCGCGCTGGGCGACTTCGTCAGCCGCCGCATCGGGCTGCTGAACCCGCAGGTGCGGGTTCAGGTGGTCCACGAGTCGTGGGTCAGCACCGATCCGCGCCGGCTGGAGCGGATCCTGGGCAATCTGCTGGGCAACGCCGCCAAGCACGGCTCCACCCCGGTGGAGGTCACGGTCGAGGGCCGGGTGGTCCGCGTCCGGGACCACGGCGCGGGCTTCCCTGCGGCGCTGCTGCGAGAGGGGCCGAGCCGGTTCCGTACCGGCTCCACCGACCGGTCCGGGCACGGGCACGGGCTCGGGCTGACGATCGCGGCCGGGCAGGCACGGGTGCTGGGCGCCCGGCTGACCTTCCGCAACGCCGCCCCCGAGGGCGCGGTCGCGGGCACCGGCGGAGCGATCGCCGTGCTGTGGCTGCCCGAGCACGCGCCTACCGACACGGGCAGCTACCCGATGCTGCTGGCCGAGCAGCGCGGGCCGGAAGCGGGCGGCCGGAAGGCGGCAGGCAGCGGGACGCAGGCGCGCGGCGAGCAGCCGGGCCGCTGAGCGCTCCGTCCGCAGCAGCGAAAAGGGCCCCGGGGTGCACACGCACCCCGGGGCCCTTCCGTACGGCCGGCGGTTCTACACGGCTTCGACCAGCGGGGCCTTGTCCGTCTCCGGTCCGGTGCCCCGCAGCGGGACCTCCTTGACGAAGAGGGCCGCGACCAGGGCGATCAGTCCGACCGATGCGCCCACCATGAAGGCGATGTGCGTACCGGAGGACACCGCGTACTCGTAGGCCTCACGGACCGGGGCCGGCAGCTTCGCCAGGCTCGCCGCGTCGAGCTGGGCGCCGTGCGTGGTGGCTCCCGCGCCGCCGCGGGCGGCCATCTCGTCGTTCACCCGTCCGGTGAACAGCGCGCCCATGATGGCGACTCCGAAGGAGCTGCCGAGCGTACGGAAGAGGGTGGTGGAGGACGAGGCGACGCCCATGTCCTTCATCTCGACGCTGTTCTGTGCCACGAGCATCGTGATCTGCATCAGGAAGCCCATGCCCGCACCGAGCACGGCCATGTAGACGCCGGAGGTGAACCGGGTGGTGGAGGTGTCCATCTGCGAGAGCAGGAAGAGGCCGGCCACCATCAGGATCGAGCCGAGGATCGGGAAGATCTTGTACTTGCCGGTGCTGGTGGTGATCCGTCCGGCGACGAGCGAGACGACCATCATCGCCAGCAGCATCGGCAGGAGCAGCAGTCCGGAGTTGGTCGCGGACGCGCCCTGGACGGACTGCTGGAACAGCGGCAGGAAGAGCACCGCGCCGAACATCACGAACCCGGCCATGAAGCCGACCAGCGACATCAGGGTGAAGTTGCGGTTGCGGAAGATGTGCAGCGGGATGATCGGTTCTGCGGCCTTCGTCTCGACGAACAGGAAGCCGGCCAGTGCTGCGACCCCGATCGCGATGAGCTCCATGATGACCGCGGAGTTCCAGTCGTACTCCGAGCCGCCCCAGGTGGTGACCAGCACGATCGCGGTGATGCCGACGGTCAGCAGCCCGGCACCGAGGTAGTCGACGTTCGCCTTGGTGCGCTCCCGCTTGGGCAGGTGGAGCACGGTGGTGATCATCAGCAGGGCGACGGCGCCCAGCGGCAGGTTGATGTAGAAGCTCCAGCGCCAGCCGAGGTGGTCGGTGATGGTGCCGCCGACCAGCGGGCCGCCGATCATGGCGATCGCCATCACGCCGGCCATCATGCCCTGGTACTTGCCGCGCTCACGGGGCGGCACGAGGTCGCCGATGATCGCCATGACGCCGACCATCAGACCACCGGCGCCGAGCCCCTGGATCGCCCGGAAGCCGATCAGCTGGCCCATGTCCTGGGACATACCGCTGAGGACGGAGCCGATCAGGAAGATCACGATGGACGTGAGGAAGATGCCCTTGCGCCCGTACATGTCGCCGAGCTTGCCCCAGATGGGGGTGGAGGCGGCGGTGGCCAGGGTGTAGGCGGTGACGACCCAGGACAGGTGCTCGAGCCCGCCGAGGTCACCGACGATGGTCGGCATCGCGGTGCCGACGATCAGGTTGTCCAGCATGGCCAGCAGCATCGCGATCATCAGTGCGAGCACCACCACCCGGACACTGCGCTGCTGCGGCTCGGGTTTCTGCGCCCGGTCGGCCGGACCGCCGTCCGCCTTCCTGTCCGGCGCCTTCTTCAGATCCGACATGATCCCCACTCCCCTGATCCCCTGCTCACCGAGGCACTTACTTGCCGCCCGGCTAGTTGACTATACTCAGGGAAAGTAACCCCGTAACTAGCCGGGCGTCAAGTAAGTATCTCTTGGGAGAGCACCATGGGCAGCACGCCGCAGCCACGCCGGGGGAACACCCGCCAGCGCATCCAGGACGTCGCCCTGGAGCTCTTCGCCGAGCAGGGTTACGAGAAGACCTCCCTCAGGGAGATCAGCGAGAAGCTGGACGTCACCAAGGCCGCGCTGTACTACCACTTCAAGACCAAGGAAGACATCCTCGTCAGCATCTTCGAGGACCTCAACCGGCCGGTGGAGGAGCTGATCGCCTGGGGCCAGACGCAGCCGCGCACCCTGGAGACGAAGAAGGAGATCCTCCGCCGCTACAGCGAGGTGCTGCGGGGGGCCGCCCCGCTCTTCCGGTTCATGCAGGAGAACCAGGCGACCGTACGCGATCTGAGCATCGGCGAGACGATGAAGGGCCGGGTCCTGGGGCTCGTCGGCCTGATCAAGGACGCCGACGCACCCCTCACCGACCAGGTGCGGTGCTTCAGCGCGCTCTTCACCATGCACGCCGGGATGTTCGCGCTGAACGACGCCGACGGCGACCCCGAGGAGAAGCGCAAGGCCGTCCTCGAAGTCGCCGTCGAACTGGTCACCCGGGCCCATGACCCGGGTTCCGCCCAGTAGCGGGCGGTGGTGTCGCGGTCCGGTCAGACCTTGACGCCCTCCTTGTGGAGGTAGTTGACCGGGTTGACCGCGGAACCGTAGTTCGGCGTGGTCCGGATCTCGAAGTGCAGGTGCGGACCGCTGGTGTTGCCGGTGTTGCCGGAGAGAGCGATCTTCTCGCCCTTCTTCACGTGCTCGCCGATGTGCACATCGATCTTGGAGAGGTGCGCGTACTGCGAGTAGGTGCCGTTGCTGTGCTTGATCACGATGGCGTTGCCGTACGCGGGACCGTCGCCGCCGCCGTTCGGGCCGGCCTTCACGATGGTGCCCTTGTGCGCGGCCTCGACCTTGGTGCCGATCGGCACGGCGAAGTCCTGGCCGGAGTGCTTGTGCGACCAGCGGCTGCCGTCGTTGCCGAAGCTCGCGGTCAGCTCGTAGTGGGAGACGGGGGTCTCCCAGGGAAGCTTCGCGGCGGCCTTCTTCTTGGCCGCCGCCTTCTTCTTGGCCGCGGCCTTCTCCTTCGCCGCCTCGTGCTCGGCGGACTTCGCCGCCTTGCCCTGCGCGGCCGCCTGCTCGGCGACCGAGTCGGCGGTGGTGGTGCTCGCCAGGGCGGCTGCGCCGGAGGTACCCGAGGTGCCGGCCGCGAACGCAGCGCCCACACCGAGAACCATCGACGTCCCCAGGCCGGCCGCCACCACGGCGCTGCGCACACGGGAGGCGGACGGGCGGTGGGAGTGCTTGAACGTAACGCGCTTCGACATAAGCGGAAAACCTCCGGAGATGACTGGACCCGGCACTCGGCCGGGCTGGCCATCCCTTGGTAACCCGCATCCCCGCCGGTGCTCAAACCCCCCATCTACGAAGAAAAGCCGTAGCGGGAGCTCCGGGAATTCGCCGCCGCGGGTCCCGGAGCCGACCCCCTCCGCCCCTCCGGATCTCTTCACCCGGAGACGTTTAACCCCAGTTCCGAACCATCCTTATCGGACATGGACCCGTTATCGGGGCAGTTCATCCCGTACCCCCCAAGGTCCTGCCCCGTGCAGGGCCGAAGGTCCCTCCGGCGATCATGGCGCTCGCTCCTATGGCGGCTAGTAGGCCTGGAAAGGGCTGTGCGCCTTGTCACCGCCGGTGGGACCTAAGCCCGTCCGTTTCGGGACCTTCGGCCCCGTGCCGCGCGCTACACGGCGGGCAGTCCCGACACCTTCTTCGCGTGCAGGGCCACGAGGTTCTTGCCGCCTCCGGCCAGGTACCACCGCTGGATGTCGCCGCTGCCGTCGTTGTAGGTCCAGCGGAGCTTCCCACTGGACGCGTCGAAGGCGTGGATGCCGCCGTCCTTGTCGAACTCCGTCGCCCCGTAGAGGACGTTCCCGGCCTTGGCGAACTGCCAGGGCGCCGCGACGTCCAGGCTCCCCTTGTCGTGCCAGTGCCTCTTCCCGGTCGCCGGATCGGCCGCCCAGAGGCCGTGCAGGCTGTCGGAGACGTAGAGGACGCCGTCCAGGACCGCCGGGTCGTTGAACCGGTCGTACTTCTCGGTTCCGAACGACCAGCGTTCCTTGCCGTCCGCGAGGCCGTAGGCGCGCATCCGGTTCCCGTTCGCGAGGATGGCGAGGTCCTGGTGGATCTCGAAGCCGCGGTTGTTGGACCGGCCGGTCTTCTTCGTCCAGACCTGGTGCCCGGTCGCGGTGTCGCGCACCGTGAGGTTCTCCCGGAAGTCCGTGTAGACGAGCCGGCTGCCGACAACCCGCGCGGTGATGCCGTACTGGTCCGTCCCGTGGTCGCGCTTCTCGCGCCAGACGACCTTGCCCGATGCGGTGTCGATCGCCGCGATCACGTTGTCAGGCGTCCTGAGGTCCTTGTCCAGGATCCCCGCGACGACGTAGACGTGGTGCGCGTCCGCGGCGATGGGCCGGGGCTGGGAGTACTCCTTCCCCAGCCGGCTCCGCCAGGTGTCCTTGCCCGTAGCCGGGTCCAGGCCGATGACGTTCCCGTCGTACCGGGCGCTCGGGAGATAGAGCGTCCCGCCGCCGATGAGCATGTTGGCACCGGGGGTGGTGACCTCCGCGCGGGACCAGATCTCCTTGCCGGTGGCCACGTCACGGGCCACCAGCGGGTCACCGGAGACGAGCACCACGTTGCCGACCACGGCGAGCGCGGAGATCCATGCCAGTCCGTCGTACGTCGTGGGGTGCTGCCAGGCGGCCTTCGGCACGGACCCCGGCGCGGGGGTGCCTGCCGTGCCCCCGGACCCGCCCGTTCCCGGGCTCTGCGCCCCGCCGCCCCCGGCCGGATCGTCCTCCGGCCCGCAGGCCGCCGTACCGGCCCCGAGGAGCACCGCCCCGGCCCCCGCCAGCCTCATCAACTCTCTGCGTGACACGTTGCCTCTGCGCATGACCTGCCCAGCCCCCTGGATGTACGTCCGGGCCCCGGCCGAAGCGTCCGGAGCCGGGCCAGACTAGAGCCGCGATTCGGGCCGCTGCGCGGCGCTGACCCGACCGGGACACCTCTGTGACGCGCCCGTCACCGTGTCCGCGACAGCGAAGGGGCGGCCCCCGACCGGTCGAAACC
>NZ_JBHXUW010000089.1:0-27919 GCF_042672475.1 Streptomyces sp. NPDC127177 | reverse complement strand
CTCACCCTCTCGGGCTTTCCTCCGGGCGCTTCCCTTCGGTCTTGCGTTTCCGACTCTATCAGACTCTTTCGTGTCCGATTCCCGGTCGAAGCGGGATTCTGCTGGATTGCTTTCGAGGAATTCGCTTTCGCGGTTTCCCTTTCGGCGTGTTCACTACTTTAGCCGATTTCCCCGGTGACTCATAATCGAGTCATTGACTCGAATTTCGGCATGCCGAAATTCGCCCCGGTTGGGGTGTGTCGTAGGTAGTGGTTGGCCGCTTCGAGTGGCCCGGCGTGAGGTCCGATGGACCAAACCGTTGGCTGTACCCGTGTCAAGCGGCTCGGACTACATTAGGTGCCCCGCATGGGCGAGTCAAGTTGACCTACGGCGGGGCACGTGGGCGCGGTACGGACTGACCGTCGGGTCTCCCTCGACCCAGAATCGCCACGGGTGGACGGCCCCGTCACCTCCCACTCCGGTACGGGGACCGCTGCGCACCTGGTCGCGAGGGGGCGGGGTGCCGTGCAGTACGGAGAGGACGGCACCCGGGTGAGCGATGGCGTCCGTGCCGTCGAGTGCGCGGTCCACATCGAGGGCCGTCGCCAGACGGGCCGGTCCTTTGGCCAGTTCTCGGTCATTACGGGCCGAGAGTCGACGTTTACGGGTGAGGTCGGCGCCCCTACGGATGTCGCCGGCTCTCAGGAGCACCCCGCTCGCCATGCCCTCCGGGCCGCACACCAGGTTCAGGCAGTGCCACATCCCGTAGGTGAAGTAGACGTACGCGTGGCCGGGCGGTCCGAACATCACGTCGTTGCGCCGGGTCCGTCCGCGGAAGGCATGTGATCCGGGGTCGATCTCTCCCGCGTACGCCTCCACCTCGGTGAGACGCAGTTCGATCGGACCGTCCGGTGTGCTGCGGACCAGTGTCCGGCCCAGTAGGTCCGGTGCCACGTCCAGTACGGGGCGGTCGAAGAAGTCCCGCGTCAGCGGCTTGCGGTCCTGGCCCTCGATCATGAGGTCCGAGGCTACCGGGAACCGACTACGGTCATGGCGCGTATGTAGGGGTCAGGACCAAGGAGGAGTAAACATGGGCTTCAAGCGGCTGCTCGCGAGCATGGGTGCCGGCGGTGCTTCGGTCGAGACGGAACTGACCGAGCTCAACGTCGTACCGGGCGGCATCGTCCAGGGTGAGGTGCGGGTCCAGGGCGGATCCGTGGACCAGCAGATCCAGGGGCTCTCCGTCGGCCTGCAGGCACGGGTCGAGGTCGAGGGCCAGGACCAGGAGACCAAGCAGGACATCGAGTTCACCAAGCTGCGCCTCGGCGGCGCTCTCGAGGTGCGGGCCGGTGCGGTGCACGTAGTGCCGTTCGGACTCGAGATCCCCTGGGAGACGCCGATCACCATGTTCGCGGGCCAGCACCTGCACGGCATGAACATCGGTGTGACCACGGAGCTCGACATCGCCCGCGCGCTGGACTCCGGAGACCTCGACCCCATCAACGTGCACCCGCTGCCCGCGCAGCAGGCCATCCTGGACGCCTTCGGACAGCTGGGCTTCGGCTTCCGCAGCGCGGACATGGAGCGCGGTCACGTCCGCGGCACA
The DNA here is from genome assembly GCF_042672475.1 of Streptomyces sp. NPDC127177. Taxonomy (NCBI): domain Bacteria; kingdom Bacillati; phylum Actinomycetota; class Actinomycetes; order Kitasatosporales; family Streptomycetaceae; genus Streptomyces; species Streptomyces sp. NPDC127177. The sequence goes on along the minus strand of NZ_JBHXUW010000089.1, from coordinate 26,334 downwards.
CGGCAGCAGCTGCCCTTCTACCAGGAGATCGAGTTCTTCCCGCCGTCGCAGTACCGCGGGCTGAACCAGGTCGAGCTGACGTTCGTCGCGGACGACCGCGAGATGGACGTCGTACTGGAGATGGACAAGAAGGCGGGGCTCTTCAGTGAGGGCAGCGACTCCTACCGCTCGTTCAAGGTGGGTCTGCACGACTTCCAGGGGACGGACTGGGCCGCGTACCTCAACCAGTGGCTCGCCCAGGTCGGCGGTCAGCGCAACTGGCTCTAGGGTCGGTGGGGAGACCCGCTGATCCGCGAACCGGAACCGCTACAGGAAAGGTGCTGACGTGACCGAGCCGAAGAGGGCGCCGCTGCCGCACGACTTCCATCCCGAGGTCCCCTCGTTCACAGTGGTGAGCGATGACCTCGCGCCGGGGGCCGTGCTTGCGGACGCACAGGTACAGGCGGCGGGGAACACCTCGCCGCAGCTGCGGTGGGAGGGGTTCCCGTCGGGGACGAAGAGTTTCGCCGTGACGTGCTTCGATCCGGATGCCCCCACGGGCAGCGGGTTCTGGCACTGGGTGCTCTTCGACATCCCGGCGTCGGTCACGCGGCTGCCGGCGGGTGCGGGCAGCGGGACGTTCGAGGGGCTGCCCACGGGCGCCGTGCACGCCCGCAACGACTACGGGTCGAAGGAGTTCGGCGGTGCCGCGCCGCCGGCCGGTGAGAACCACCGGTACGTGTTCACCGTGTACGCGGTGGACAGCGAGAGGCTCGGCCCGGACAGCGACGCGTCGCCCGCCGTCGTCGGGTTCAATCTGCGCTTCCACACGCTGGGCCGCGCCCAGCTGATCGGTGAGTACGCCGAACCGGCCTGACGCCCGCGAAGTCGACGGTTCCCCCCTGTTTGCCCTGCCCCGGTCCTGGAGAGATCAGGGCAGGGCACTTTTTATTGCGTTGTCCATTGCGGCCTGCCCGGCCAGAGTTGATCCGGGCCTGCCAGGCGGCGGGCGGCACACGGGAGGTGGGCGGGATGCGGGACACGCTGGTGCTGAATGCGAGCTTCGAGCCGCTGTCGACGGTGACGCTGAATCGTGCGGTCGTGCTGATCCTGCAGGACAAGGCCGTTGTCGAGCAGTCGCATCCCGGCCTCCGTATGCGGGGTGCCGCCGTGGACATTCCGGTGCCCCGGGTGATCAGGCTCTGCAGGTACGTACGGGTGCCGTTCCGAAGACAGGCCCCGTGGTCCAGAAGGGGTGTGCTGATAAGGGACCAGCACCGGTGCGCGTACTGCGGGCGGCGGGCGAGCACCGTCGACCACGTGGTGCCGCGCGCCCAGGGGGGTCAGGACACCTGGCTGAACACGGTGGCCTCCTGTGCCGAGGACAACCACCGCAAAGCGGCCCGTACGCCGGAGCAGGCGGGGATGCCGCTGTTGCGGCAGCCGTTCGTACCGTCTCCTGCGGACGCGATGCTGCTGGCGCTGGGGGCCACGGACAGATCGGCGCTGCCGGAGTGGCTGGCGCAGTCCGCGGCGTAGCCGTCGTACGACCTGTGCCGTAGTCGAGGCCCGTCTCCGTGCGGAGGCGGGCCTGCGTGCGTCAGCGGAGCAGCAGTTGGACGATGGCGACCGTGCCGACGGTGACGATGAGCGCGCGCAGGATGACGGGGCTCAGCCGGCGTCCGACCTTGGCGCCGATCTGTCCGCCGAGTGCCGAGCCGACCGCGATCAGTACGACGGCGGTCCAGTCGAAGTCGGCGACGAAGAGGAAGAAGAGCGCGGCGATGCTGTTGACGACGGCGGCCAGTACGTTCTTCACGGCGTTGAGGCGCTGCATGGTGTCGTCGAGCAGCATGCCCATCAGGGAGAGGTAGATGATCCCCTGGGCCGCGGTGAAGTAGCCGCCGTAGACGCTGGCGAGCATCAGGCCGACGAAGAGCAGCGGGCCGCCGTCGGGGCGGGCCGCTGTGCCGGTGTGTTCGCGACGGCGCTGGACCGCTTTGCTGATGCGTGGTTGCAGGATGACCAGGACGAGGGCCAGGGCCACCAGGATCGGGACGATGGTCTCGAAGGCCGTGGAGGGCAGCGCCAGCAGCAGGGTGGCACCGGTCAGGCCGCCGACGAGGGCGCCGACGGCCAGCTTGAGGACGCGTGGGCGCTGTCCTTCGAGCTCCTTGCGGTAGCCGATCGCGCCGCTGATGGAGCCGGGGATGAGGCCGAGCGCGTTGGAGACGGTGGCGGTGACCGGGGGCAGACCGGTGGCGAGCAGCACGGGGAAGGTGATCAGTGTGCCCGAGCCGACGATGGTGTTGATCGTGCCCGCGCTGATACCTGCTGCGAAGACGGCGAGCATCTCCCAGATGGTCATCCCCAACCCCCCGTGCGTGATCGGTGTTCAGTGCACTGATCATGCACGAGGGGGTGTACACGTCAGTCGACGGGGGGTTGCTCCCGGCGCTCCTTGCCGGTGTCGCCGGTGTTGAAGCCGGGCATGCCGCCGGTGCCGAGGTTCCCGAAGGCGCCGCTGAGGCCCTTGAGTGCGTCGCCGATCTCGCTGGGCACGATCCAGAGCTTGTTGGCGTCGCCCTCGGCGATCTTCGGCAGCATCTGGAGGTACTGGTACGAGAGGAGCTTCTGGTCCGGGTCGCCGGCGTGGATGGACTCGAAGACCGTACGGATCGCCTGGGCCTCGCCCTCGGCGCGCAGGGCGGCGGCCTTGGCCTCACCCTCGGCGCGCAGGATCGCGGACTGCTTCTCGCCCTCCGCGGTGAGGATCGCGGACTGGCGCGTTCCTTCGGCCTGGAGGATCGCGGCGCGCTTGTCACGGTCGGCGCGCATCTGCTTCTCCATCGAGTCCTGGATGGAGGTGGGCGGCTCGATCGCCTTCAGCTCGACGCGGTTGACGCGGATGCCCCACTTGCCGGTGGCCTCGTCGAGGACTCCGCGCAGGGCGGCGTTGATCTCCTCGCGGGAGGTCAGCGTCCGCTCCAGGTCCATGCCACCGATGATGTTCCGGAGCGTGGTGACGGTGAGCTGCTCGATCGCCTGGATGTAGCTGGCCACTTCGTACGTCGCCGCCCGGGCGTCGGTCACCTGGTAGTAGATGACCGTGTCGATGTTGACGACAAGGTTGTCCTGGGTGATCACCGGCTGCGGTGGGAAGGGCACGACCTGTTCACGGAGGTCGATCCGGTTCCGGATGGAGTCGATGAACGGGACGACGATGTTCAGGCCTGCGTTGAGGGTGCGGGTGTACCGGCCGAAACGCTCCACGATAGCGGCGCTGGCCTGTGGGATGACCTGGATCGTCTTGATCAGAGCGATGAAGACGAGCACCACCAGAATGATCAGGACGATGATGATCGGTTGCATCGTTTTCCTCGTGCCCTTCGGTTGCCGACGGATCGCGATGATCGAGGTCGAGATCGTATGAGGCCGGTTCTCATGATGATCGACTTCGAGTCTGACAGAACGGGCGCTGCAGTGTGGGCTGTTCGGTCACATGACGACGGCTGTGGCCCCGTCGATGTCGACGACATCGACCTGTTGGCCCGGTTCGTAGGCGAGTTCGGCGTCGAGGGCGCGCGCCGACCAGATCTCGCCGGCCAGCTTGATCCGCCCGCCGTCGCCGGTGACCCGTTCCAGCACGACGGCCTGACGGCCCTTCAACGCGTCTATGCCGGTGGCGAGATGGGGCCGCTCCGTGCGATGCCGGTTGGCGAGCGGACGGACCACGGCGATCAGCGCGACCGAGACGACGACGAAGACCAGGACCTGGGCGACGATTCCGCCGCCGAGTGCCGCGACGACCGCTGCGGCAACCGCCCCGACGGCGAACATGCCGAACTCCGGCATCGCGGTCAGGACGAGGGGGATGCCCAGTCCCACCGCGCCGATCAGCCACCACACCCATGCGTCGATGATGTCCACGTGGTCATCGTAGGACCGCGAGTGCCTTCGCCGACAGGGCGCGGTGGCCCGATACCCGCGCGAAGGGCCGACGGGCCCTAGCCGAGGGGCAGTCCGCGGGCGGTGTAGCGGTCGCCCTGGTGCTCGACGACCAGTGGCAGGCCGAAGCAGAGGGAGAGGTTCCGGGAGCTGAGCTCGGTCTCCATGGGGCCCGCGGCGAGCACCTTGCCCTGACGGATCATCAGGACATGGGTGAAGCCGGGCGCGATCTCCTCGACATGGTGGGTGACCATGATCATGGAGGGGGCGTACGGGTCGCGGGCCAGCCGGCCGAGGCGGCGGACGAGGTCCTCGCGGCCGCCGAGGTCGAGACCGGCGGCGGGCTCGTCGAGGAGCAGCAGTTCGGGGTCGGTCATCATCGCGCGGGCGATGAGTGTGCGCTTGCGCTCGCCCTCGGAGAGGGTGCCGAACTTGCGCTCGAGGTAGTCGGTCATGCCGAGCCGGTCGAGGAAGGCGCGGGCCCGGTCCTCGTCGACGGCGTCGTAGTTCTCGTTCCAGGTGGCGGTCATGCCGTAGGCGGCGGTGAGCACCGTCTGAAGGACCGTCTGGCGCTTGGGCAGCTTCTCCGCCATGGCGACGCCCGCGATCCCGATGCGGGGGCGCAGGTCGAAGACGTCGGTGCCGACGCCGCCGAGCTGCTCGCCGAGGACCGTGGCCGTGCCCTTGCTCGGGAAGAGGTAGCTGGACGCGACGTTGAGGAGGGTGGTCTTGCCGGCGCCGTTGGGGCCGAGGATGACCCAGCGCTCCCCCTCCTTGACCGACCAGGAGACGTCGTCCACCAGAGCGCGTCCGTCGCGGACCACGGATACGTCCACCAGCTCCAGTACATCGCTCATGAGCGCGTTGTCTCCCCATGCAGTTTCGTGATCGTCGCGTGCCTGTGGGCACAGCTCCCAGGGAAAACCTACGCCACCGTGCGAGCGCTTCAGGCGCTGGGCCCGTCGTCGCACGGTTGTCGCAAGGTCTCCCGCCTCTCCCAGGGGCTGTCCGGCGGACAGCCCCTAGGCTGTTGCCATGCTTTCGGAACCACGCTCAGGGCTGCTGGCCGCTTGGGGCAACGCGCTGCTGGCCGGACTCGTCTCGCCGGACGACGCGGCGCTCGCCATTGTCGGGGAGGACGCGGTGCACCGCGTCGAGGGGCTGCCGGGCGAGGCGGGGCCGGTCGGTCTCACGCTCGCCCTGGGGCGGCTGCGGGGACTCGGGGTGACCGGTTTCCGGGTCGCGCTGCCGGCCCCCGGACATCCGCTGGGGCTCAGCGGCCCGGCGGAGTTCAATGCCAGGGCGCTGGAGGCGGAGGAGGCGGTGGTGACCTACGGCGCGCCGTTCGGGCTGGTGCCCGATGTGCGCGAGTCGGGGCCGGCCGGGGATCTCCACATCGCCGTGGCCTGGCACTGCCTGGGCGTGCGGGATGCGCCGCCGGCCGATGTTCCGTCGCTGGGTGAGGCGGAGCGGGAGCTCGCCGAGGCGCTTCGGGATGCGACGGAGGTGCTGTCGCGGCTTGACGTGGCCGGGTCCGGGCCGGTGGCCGAGGCGGCCGTGGACGCGTACCGGGCGCGGGCGGAGCGGGGGCGCGAGGTACTCGCCCCGGGGTACCCGCCGCGGGCGGTACGGGTGCTGGAGCTGGCGCAACGGGTGGGGCTGCTGATCTCGGTGGCGTACGAGAACGGGCACGGCGGAGCGGTCAGCGCGTCGGAGATGGCGGCGCGGGGGGATGCCTTGCGGCCGGTGGAGCGGGTGGCCCGGCGGGCGCAGGTTGCCGCGTACAACGCGTATGTGGAGGAGCGGGCCCGGTAGGGAGCTGCCCTGAAACGGGCCCGAAAACGACCGGGCGGGCCCGGTGGGGCCCGCCCGGTCGTTTCGCAGCTGTGTGCGTGGCGTCAGCCGTTCAGGCCGAAGTTGCCGAACGCCGGGTTGAGCAGGCCGATCACGTTGACGGTGTTGCCGACCACGTTCACCGGTACGTGGACCGGGACCTGGACGACGTTGCCGCTGGCCACGCCCGGGGAGTGGGCCGCGACACCGCTGGCGCCCGCGCCGCTGTGGCCGGTCGCGGAGGCCGCGCCGGCGCCGGCGGCGATGATGCCACCCGCGATCATGGTGACGGCAGCGGCCTTCTTCAGGTTCTTCACTTCAGGATCCTCCTAGCGTCGCTGCGGCCAGCCGCCGCAGCACGCCATGGAGAACGCCCCTCCGCCGAAGAGGATGCGGTGTTCGAAATACGTACACCCGACAGTATGAATCTCAGCCCGCCGCCCCGTGGCGAACGGCCCAGAGCGCGGCCTGGGTGCGGTCCGAGAGGTCCAGCTTCATAAGGATGTTCGAGACGTGCGTCTTGACGGTCTTCTCGGAGAGGACCAGCGCCCGCGCGATCTCCCGGTTGGAACGGCCGTCGGCGATCAGGCCCAGCACCTCCCGTTCCCGTTCCGTGAGGGTGCTCCCCCGGCCCGTACCGCTGCCCGGTTCGTCCTGGGCCAGCAGCGCGCCCGCCACCTCGGGCTGGAGCAGGACGTGCCCCGCGTACACCGAGCGGATGGCGCCGGCCAGCGCGTCCGGGTCGACGTCCTTGTACACGTAGCCCGAGGCGCCGGCCCGCAGGGCGGGCACGACGGTGCGCTGTTCGGTGAAGCTGGTGACGATCAGCACCTTGGCCGGGTTCTCCAGCTCCCGGAGCCTGCGCAGCGCCTCTATACCGTCGGTGCCCGGCATCTTGATGTCCATCAGCACCACGTCGGGACGGAGCTCCTCGGTCCTGGCCACCCCTTCGGCGCCGTCGGAGGCCTCGCCGACGACCTCTATGTCCTCCTGGATCTCCAGGAACGTACGCAGACCGCGGCGGACCACCTGGTGGTCGTCGACCAGCAGCACCCTGATGATCCTGTCAGCCACCGGGTACCTCCATCTCGATCGTGGTGCCCTTGCCGGGCGCCGATTCAACGGTGAGTCTCCCGCCGACACCGCTCGCGCGGTCCCGCATCGAGACCAGGCCCAGGTGCCGTCCCGCCCGCCGGGTGGCCGCCGGTTCGAAGCCGCGGCCGTCGTCGGTGATCCGCAGCGCGGTTCCGGCGCCGCGGCGGGCCAGGGTGACGTCCACGTGCGCGGCCCCGGAGTGGCGCAGCGCGTTGTGCAGGGCCTCCTGGGAGACCCGGAGCAGCGCCTCCTCCTGGGCGGCGGGCAGCGCCCTGACACCCAGGCTCTCGAAGGTGACCCGGGCCGTGTGGGCCCGGTCCAGGACCTGGATCTGGGTACGGAGGGTGGCGATCAGTCCGTCCTCGTCGAGTGCCGCTGGGCGCAGTTCGACGACGGCGGCGCGCAGCTCGTCCACCGCCTCCGCGGCCAGCGCGGCGACCTGCTGGAGCTCCCCCTTGGCGCGGGCGGGGTCGCGGTCGACCAGGGTGGCGGCGGCCTGGGCGGTGAGCCGCAGGGAGAACAGCTTCTGGCTGACCGCGTCGTGCAGTTCGTGGGCGAGGCGGGAGCGCTCCTCGGCGATGGTGAGCTCGCGGCTGCGCTCGTACAGCCGGGCGTTGGTGAGGGCGATCGCCGCGTGCTGGGCGAGGATCGCCAGCAGTTCCTCGTCATCGGCGGTGAATCCGCAGCTGCCCTCGGGCTTGGGGCAGCGCTTGTTGGCGAGGAAGAGGGCCCCGATGACCTCGTCGCCGTCCCTGATGGGCAGGCCGAGGAAGTCGGACATGTCCGGGTGGGCGGCGGGCCAGCCCTCGAAGCGCGGGTCCTTGCGGACGTCGGCCAGCCGCTCGGCCTTCGCCTCGTGCAGCATCGCCGCGAGAATGCCGTGCTGCCGGGGCAGCGGCCCGATGGCCTTCCACTGCTCGTCGCTGACGCCGTCGACGACGAACTGGGCGAAGCCGCCGTGGTCGTCCGGGACCCCGAGCGCCGCGTACTCGGCGTCGAGCAGCTCACGGGCCGAGGCGACGATCGTCTTCAGGACGTCCCGCATTTCCAGGTGCCGGCTCATGGCGAGCAGCGCCGCGCTCACCGCTGCGAGGCCCGACCGGGGGCGATGGGTCATGGCCCTCACCGTACCGGCGGGCCCCCGGAGCCGTATCGGCCTGTGGGCGGCCGCCGATTAGGGCGCTGGGCCTAGGTCGAAGTGCCTTGCCGGGGTGCGGCCCGGGTACGAGGCGCCGCACGGGTGCGCGTTCCTAGGTTGGAGGAGTCCGGAGTCGGCCCGTGGCCCGTCCACGAGGCCGCTCGAGCGGGTTCGAAGGGGACGGTTCGTATGTCTGTCGCGTTGATCACGGGTGCTTCCAGGGGGCTCGGCAGGGCGCTGGGGGCGGCGCTCGCCGGGCGGGGCTGGGATCTGGTGCTGGACGCCAGGACGGCCGGGGCGCTGGAGGAGACCGCACAGGAGCTGCGGCGCCGGTACGGGACCCGGGTGGTGGCGGTCGCCGGTGATGTGACGGACCCCGGCCACCGGGCGCAGCTGGCGTCGGCGGCGCGGGAGCTGGGCGGGCTCGACCTGCTGGTGAGCAACGCCAGTGCGCTGGGCGCCGAGCCCCTCGTACGGCTGGACGCGCTGGCCACGGCCGGCCTGCGGCAGGCGCTGGAGACCAATGTGGTGGCGGCTCTCGGTCTGGTGCAGGAGACCTTGCCGCTGCTGCGGTCCGCGGATGCGGGCGCGGTCGTGGTGGTGAGTTCGGACGCGGCGGCGGAGGCGTATCCGGCCTGGGGCGGTTACGGGGCGTCGAAGGCCGCGCTGGACCAGTTGGCCGCCGTGCTGGGGGTGGAGGAGCCGGGGCTGCGGGTCTGGGCCGTCGATCCGGGTGACATGCAGACCACGCTCTACGCGGCGGCGGTGCCGGACGACGACGATCCCCGGCCGCGGCCGGAGAGCGTGGCACCCGCGTTCCTGTGGCTGCTGGACGGTCGGCCGGCGAGCGGCCGCTACTCCGCGCCCGCGCTGCTCCAGGCGGCCGGGGCCGCGTCCGGCGCCGCATCCGGGTCCGGGGAGGAGCGGTGACCGCGCTCGACGCGCTGCGGGTGCCTCCCGAGCTGTCGGCGCGGGTGCCGGCCGAGCAGCGGGGCGCGGGGAGGGACGACGTGCGGCTGCTGGTGTCGCGGGGGCGGGAGGTGTCCCATCACGCGTTCCGGGAGCTGCCGGGGGAGCTCCGGGCCGGTGATGTGCTCGTGGTCAACACGTCCCCGACGCTGGCCGCCGCGGTGAACGGGCGGGTGGGCGGTGACCGGGTGGTGGTGCACTTCTCGACCCGGGGCGAGGACGGGCGCTGGGCGGTGGAGCTGCGGCGGCCGGACGGTGCGGGGGCGACGCTGCCGCGCGCCGGGGGCCCCGCGGGGGCTGCCGTCCGGCTGCCGGGCGGCTCGCGGCTGGTGCTGGAGGAGCCGCTGACGGGCGCCGGGTCCCGGCTGTGGTGGGCCAGGCCAGATGTCGATGTGCCGGGGCTGCTGCGGCGTTACGGACGCCCGATCCGCTACGGGTACACGGAGCGGGACCAGCCGCTCTCCGCGTATCAGACGGTGTTCGCGCTGCCCACGGCGGACGGGAGCGGTTCGGCGGAGATGCCGAGCGCGGCGCGGCCCTTCACCGCGGGTCTGGTGGCGGCGCTGGTGAGCCGTGGTGTGCAGTTCGCCCCGCTGACGCTGCACACGGGGGTGGCGTCGGCGGAGGCGCACGAGCCGCCCTACCCGGAGCGTTTCGAGGTGCCCGTGACGACGGCGTGGCTGGTGAACGCGGCACGGGCCGGTGGGGGGCGGGTGATCGCGGTGGGGACGACGGCGGTGCGTGCCCTGGAGTCGTCCGCCGGGCCGGACGCGGTGGTGCGCCCGGCCGCCGGCTGGACGGATCTGGTGGTGACGCCGCAGCGGGGCGTGCGGGTGGTGGACGGGCTGCTGACCGGGCTGCACGAGCCGGAGGCCTCGCACCTGCTGATGCTGGAGGCGATCGCGGGCGGGGCGGCGCTGAGCCGCGGATACGGCGAGGCGCTGAGCCACCGCTACCTCTGGCACGAGTTCGGGGATGTCCACCTGCTGCTGCCCCCGGATCCCGCGCCTCCCCGGCACCCGACCCCCTAGCGGAACCTCACACTCCGGATTGCGCGAGCAACGCACGGTGATTCTGTTACCCGCCCGATGTGAGGCCGCACATAGGACCCACGTCACTTACGAAGCCGTCTAGTGGACCTAAAAGGGCGATTTGGGTGGGCATGACCACCCCGGATCGGAGGTGAGCGGGCCCCGGCGCCACTACCCGGCTTCGTACGTCACACCTTTGCCACGGCATTTTGCTGGCGCTAAGAATTGCACTCGTCCCCGACGGAGATGCGATGTCGCCTCACCGTCTTCGTCCTCCGTGAGGACTTCCGCGATTCGAAGAGGTACGTCTGCATGTCCGCGTCCAGCATTCCCAGCCGTCTCCGCCGCCTGAACAAGACCCAGAAGCTCTCCGTCGCCGGCGTCTCCGCCGTCGCCGCCGCGGCACTTTCCTTGTCCCTGGTCCCCGGTAACGCCGATGCCGAGACCGAGCCGCAGGCCGTTTCCGCCGCACCCGTCGTCTTCGCGTCGGCCGCCGGTGCGCCGCAGGCCAAGAACATCCAGGCCAGTGTCATCGAGCAGCACTCCACCGCCGAGCAGCTGATCAAGGCCTCCGACGCCGCGAAGGCCAAGAAGGCCGACGCCGAGAAGAAGGCCGAGGCCGCCGCGAAGGCGAAGGCCAAGGCCAAGGCGAAGGCCAAGGCCAAGAAGGCCGCGGCCAAGCGCGGCAAGCAGTCCGCCAGCCGGTCCACGTCCCGCAAGCCGGTCTACGCGAACAACCTGAACGGCTGGATCAAGGAGTCCCTGGCCATCATGAAGGCCAAGGGCATCCCCGGCACGTACGACGGTCTGCACCGCAACATCATCCGTGAGTCCAGCGGTAACCCGAAGGCCATCAACGACTGGGACATCAACGCCATCAACGGCGTCCCGTCGAAGGGCCTGCTCCAGATCATCAAGCCGACCTTCGACGCCTACCACGTCGGCGGTACCCCCCACGACCAGTACGACCCGGTCGCCAACATCACCGCGTCGGCCAACTACGCCGCCGACAAGTACGGCTCGATCGACAACGTGAACAGCGCGTACTGAGTCCACTCCGGTACGCCGCAGCACAGACGGCGAAGGGCGGCACCCCGTGCGGGGTGCCGCCCTTCGGCATGAGCCGGGGCCGCTACTTGCGCATGACCTCGGGCTCGTGGCGGCGCAGCAGCCGCGCGACCGCGAACCCGCAGATCACACCGAGGAGCAGCAGCACCGTGATGTTGATCCCCCACTGCCCGGCCGTGTGCTCCCACAGCGGGTCCAGGTCCGTGGGGTTCTTCGCGTCCCACGGCGGCATCAGGTGGGCGAGGTCGAGCGTCGAGCCCGCGCCCGCGATGGCCCAGCGGGACGGCATCAGCCAGGCGAACTGCTCCAGTCCGGGCGATCCGTAGACCTGGAAGAGGATGCCGGTGAAGACGACCTGGACGATCGCGAACATGACCAGCAGCGGCATGGTCTTCTCGGAGGTCTTCACCAGCGAGGAGATCACCAGGCCGAACATCATCGAGGTGAAGCCGAGCGCGATGACCGTCACGCAGAGCTCGACCGCCGGGGGCATGACCAGGCCCTCCGCCGGCAGGTCCCGGGTGGCGAAGCCGATACCGCAGATGATGACGCCCTGGACGGCCGTGATCAGGCCGAGCACGATCACCTTGGACATCAGGTAGGCGGAGCGGGAGAGGCCGGTGGCCCGTTCCCGTTCGTAGATCACCCGTTCCTTGATCAGCTCCCGGACGGAGTTGGCCGCACCGGAGAAGGTCATGCCGATCACGAGGATCAGCATGATCGTGCCGGCGTCACCGTTGAACCGGGACGGCGGCTTGGGCGGGCCGAGACCGAAGTCCGCCGGAATGACCACGCTGACGACACCGAGCACCGCGGGCAGGATCACCATCAGGCCCATGAAGCCCTTGTCGGAGGCGATCACCGACAGGTAGCGCCGCATCAGCGTCCACAGCTGCGCTCCCCAGCCCTGCGGCTTGGGCGGGCGCATCTGCTGCGGCGGCGGCATGTGTACGGACTGTGCGGCGACGGCGTCGATGTCCGCGGCGTACATCTGGTAGTGCTGCGAACCGCGCCAGCGGCCCGCCCAGTCGTAGTCGCGGTAGTTCTCGAAGGCGGAGAAGACGTCGGCCCAGGTGCTGTAGCCGAAGAAGTTGAGCGCTTCCTCAGGCGGACCGAAGTAGGCGACGGCACCGCCGGGCGCCATCACCAGGAGCTTGTCGCAGATGGCCAGCTCGGCGACCGAGTGCGTGACGACCAGGACCGTACGGCCGTCGTCGGCCAGGCCGCGCAGCAGCTGCATGACATCGCGGTCCATGCCCGGGTCGAGGCCGGAGGTCGGCTCGTCCAGGAAGATCAGAGACGGCTTGGTGAGCAGTTCCAGCGCCACCGAGACCCGCTTGCGCTGGCCGCCGGAGAGCGAGGTGACCTTCTTGTCCTTGTGGATGTCGAGCTTGAGCTCGGCGAGGACTTCCAGGATCCGGGACTGGCGCTCGGCCTCGGTGGTGTCCGCGGGGAAGCGGAGCTTGGCCGCGTACTTGAGGGCCCTGGTGACCGTGAGTTCCTTGTGCAGGATGTCGTCCTGCGGAACCAGGCCGATGCGCTGGCGCAGCTCGGCGAACTGCTTGTAGAGGTTCCGGTTGTCGTAGAGGACCTCGCCCTGGTCGGCGGGCCGGTAGCCGGTGAGCGCCTTGAGCAGGGTGGACTTTCCGGAACCGGACGGGCCGATGACGCCGATCAGGGACTTCTCCGGGACGCCGAACGAGACGTCCTTGAGGATCTGCTTGCCACCGTCGACCGTCACCGTGAGGTGGCGGGCCGCGAAGGAGACCTCACCGGTGTCGACGAACTCCTCGAGCCGGTCGCCGACCAGTCGGAACGTCGAGTGACCGACGCCGACGATGTCGTTCGGCCCGATGAGCGCCGAGCCGGACTTCGACAGCGGCTGGCCGTTGACGTACGTGCCGTTGTGGGATCCGAGGTCACGGATCTCGAACCGGCCGTCGGGCGTCGCGTGGAACTCGGCGTGGTTACGGGAGACCTGCAGGTCGGAGACGACCAGCTCGTTCTCCAGCGCACGGCCGATGCGCATCACCCGGCCGAGGGCCAGCTGGTGGAACGTGGTCGGGCTGCGGTCGCCGTAGACCGGTGGCGCCCCCGCCGCGCCACCCGCCCCGCCGACGCCTGGCGTGTTCGCCATGCCCTGCTGCGGGACATGCGGCTGCTGAGGCTGGGCCTGCTGCTGGTGCTGCGGCTGCTGCGGCGGGACCTGCTGCGGCTGCTGCCAGGCCTGTGGCTGCTGGGCGGGATTCTGCTGCTGTCCCGGCCAGCCGGGTCCGCCCTGCTGCGGCTGCTGCGGCGGGGCCTGCTGCGGCTGCTGGGCGGAGGCCTGGGCCCCCGCCGCGGCCTGCCCGCTGTACACGTCGGCACCGGACGCGGCCCCGCTCAGGCTCAGCCTGGGCCCGTCGGTGGCGTTGCCCAGGTTCACGGTGGAGCCGGGCCCGATCTCCAGCTGCTGGATCCGTTGGCCCTGCACATACGTGCCGTTGGTGCTGCCGTGGTCCTCGATGAACCAGCCCCGGCCGTTCCAGCTGATCGTGGCGTGCCGCCACGACACCCTGGCGTCGTCGATCGTCATATCGCCCTGCGGATCACGTCCGAGGGTGTACGACCTGGACGGATCGAGCGTCCAGGTCCTTCCATTCAATTCCAGTACGAGTTCCGGCACTCCGCGCCCCACTAGTTGTCCCCCGTTTACCCCCGTCGCAGGGAGTCTAGGGATGCTGAACATCGTGGGGAACTATTCCAGGAGCAGTCCCCGATACGAAAGCCGGGCGGGCGTTTGACCCCTCCGAGACCTGCACTGTTGCAACAACGTCACCATTGAAGGGGTCATCTACCGTCACAACTGGCCATGAAGGCTCGCGGATCGCTCCGAACCGTGCGGTTGAGGGTGACGGGTGGGCTGTCCGGCCCTCGGGACGGACCGTCGGGAGCGGGTCGTGGACCGATACGGTGGGGGGCACCATGAGCGCATCTCAGCCACCTCAGTCCTCACCGTCTCCTGAGTCCCCTGAGTCACGTCAGGGCGTAGACGCACCGACCCTTCTCGTGAAGATCTTCGGGAAGGACCGTCCCGGCATCACCGCCGGGCTGTTCGACACCCTCGCCGCCTACGCGGTCGACGTCGTCGACATCGAGCAGGTCGTCACCCGTGGCCGCATCGTCCTGTGTGCTCTGGTCACCGCTCCGACCGCGGGCGGCACCACCGAGGGCGACCTGCGGGCCACCGTGCACAGCTGGGCCGAATCGCTGAAGCTCCAGGCCGAGATCATCTCCGGCACGGGCGACAACCGGCCCCGCGGTGACGGCCGTTCCCATGTGACGGTCCTCGGGCACCCGCTGACCGCGGAGTCGACCGCCGCCATAGCGGCCATGATCACCTCGACCGGCGGGAACATCGACCGGATCTTCCGGCTGGCGAAGTACCCGGTCACGGCCGTCGAGTTCGCGGTGTCCGGCACCGGGACCGAGGCGCTGCGGACCGCGCTGGCCACCGAGGCCGCCGGGATCGGTGTCGACGTGGCCGTGGTCTCCGCCGGGCTGAGCCGCCGGGCCCAGCGGCTCGTCGTGATGGACGTCGACTCGACGCTCATCCAGGACGAGGTCATCGAGCTCTTCGCGGCCCACGCGGGCTGCGAGGCCGAGGTCGCCGCGGTCACCGAGCAGGCGATGCGCGGTGAGCTCGACTTCGAGCAGTCGCTGCACGCGCGGGTGGCGCTGCTGGCGGGTCTCGACGTGTCGGTGGTGGAGAAGGTGCGCGCCGAGGTGCGGCTGACACCGGGCGCCCGCACGCTGATCCGTACGCTGAAGCGGCTCGGCTACCAAGTGGGCGTCGTCTCCGGCGGGTTCACCCAGGTGACGGACGATCTCAAGGAGCGGCTGGGGCTCGACTTCGCCTCTGCCAACACTCTGGAGGTCGTCGACGGGAGGCTCACCGGCCGGGTGACCGGGGACATCGTCGACCGGGCGGGCAAGGCCCGGCTGCTGCGCAGCTTCGCCGCCGAGGCCGGGGTGCCGCTGGCACAGACCGTGGCGATCGGTGACGGGGCGAACGACCTGGACATGCTGAACACCGCGGGGCTCGGTGTCGCGTTCAACGCCAAGCCGGTGGTCCGCAGGGCCGCGCACACGGCGGTGAACGTGCCGTTCCTGGACACCGTGCTCTATCTGCTCGGTATCACCCGCGAGGAGGTCGAGGCCGCCGACGGTCTCGTCGAGTAGGAACGGGGAGACGCCGTCCGGAACGGATCCGGGAAGTCCGGAGCGGATCCGGGAGGTCCGGAGCGATCCGGAAGCACGAAGGGCCCCGGTGCGCAAGCCGAAGCGTGCGCGCCGGGGCCCTCCCTCTGTGCCTGTGCGGCCTTGTACCTGTGGGGGCCGGTCGTCGTCAGTCGTTGGGCGTCCAGTACTCGGTGAGCCTGCCGACGCCGTGCTCCACGCTCTTCCAGGTGCCGGGCAGCTCGACCACGGCGAACGCCGCCGTCGGGAAGCCGCCACGGGTCATCCGGGCCAGGGCATCGCCCTCAGCCGCCTCCGAGAGGGCGTCGGCGAGTGCGTGCATGCCCGGGTTGTGGCCGATCACGAGCAGATCGCGGACCTCGTCCGGGGTCTCGTTGACCAGGGCGATCAGATCGCCGAGCGAGGCCTCGTACAACCGCTCCTCGTACACGGTCCTGGGCCGCTCCGGCATCTCGTGCACGGCCAGCTTCCAGGTCTCGCGCGTCCTGGCGGCGGTGGAACAGAGGGCCAGGTCGAAGGCGATCCCGGAATCGGCGAGTTTGCGGCCCGCCACGGGGGCGTCCTTGCGGCCGCGTTCCGCGAGCGGCCGCTCATGGTCGGAGTCCTGCGACCATTCCGCCTTTGCATGCCTGAGAAGGACGATCCTGCGAGGTGTATCGACGCTCATACACCTCAGCTTCGCACGAAATGTGGCAGCTGGCGCAGGGTGTTGGAGGGCTCCCCGCGACGGGCGGTGGCCGTCAGCGGATCAACAGGTTCGTGATTCGCTCGAGCAACTGGCCGACCGCCGGCTCGCCCGTGGCCGCCTGCGCCTGCCCCGGTCCGGCGATCAGCAGCAGCAGCGCACCGAAGGCGATGGCGGGCAGCGCGACGGCCCACCACGGCAGCCGGATCTCGACACCGCCCGCATCCGGGCGGGTGGACCGGGTGTGTGTACGGGCAGCCATGTCCGCCTCCGTGGGTCATCGGGTCTGATACCTGAAACCTACGGATCCGGGGGTGTGCGGCCCATCCGGCGACCCACCCACTTCACCCTGACCCTGGCCCCCTAGGGGGTGGTGGGGCTAGCCCCACCACGGCCGGCGGGCGGAACCGGTCAGGGGGAGGCGAGGGTGGCGATGACGGCGATGACGACCGAGATCAGCAGCATCGCCCCGAGGACGAGCAGGAGCTTCTTCTGACCGTTCTGGGGATTGGGGTCGAGCACAGGAGACATGGGTTCAGTCTCGCATCTCAGCATTCGTCCTCGATCGTCCGGTCCCGGCCGGCCAGGACGCCCGCCACCATCTGCGGCACCATCAGGGCCGCCATCAGCGCGATCGGCAGCCCCCAGCCACCGCTGTGCTGGTAGAGCACGCCGACGAGGAGGGGACCGGGGATCGAGATCAGATAGCCGGTGGACTGGGCGAACGCGGACAGCCGGACGACTCCGGCGCCGCTGCGGGACCGCATGCCGATCATCGTGAGGGCGAGCGGGAAGGCGCAGTTCGAGATGCCCAGGAGCAGGGCCCAGGCCCAGGCGCCACCGGACGGTGCGAAGTAGAGGCCCGCGTAGCCGACGAGTCCGCAGGCGGCGAGGAAGACGACGATCGGGCCCTGGGTCTTCATCCGGGCGGCGACCCGGGGGATGACGAAGGCCAGCGGCACTCCCATCGCCATGGTGACGGCGAGCAGGACCCCGGCGGTGCCGGCGGAGACCCCGGCGTCGCGGAAGATCTGCGGCATCCATCCCATGGTGATGTAGGCGGCGGTGGCCTGGAGGCCGAAGAAGCAGGCCAGGCCCCAGGCGGTGCGGCTGCGGGTGATCCTGAGCGCCGGGGCCCGCGTCTGCTGGGCGGCGGGCCGGCCGGAGGCGCCGCTGCGGTCCCGTACCAGCGGGATCCAGGGCAGGATCGCGACGACGGCGAGCGCGGCCCAGATGCCGAGCCCGGCCTTCCAACTGCCGCCCATCGCCTCGGTCATGGGCACGGTCACGGCGGCGGCGAGCGAGGTACCGAGGGCGAGCGCCATGGAGTAGAGGCCGGTCATGGAGCCGACCCGGTCCGGGAACCAGCGCTTGACGATCACCGGCATCAGGACGTTGCTGACGGCGATGCCCATCAGGGCGAGCGCGCTCGCGGCGAGGAATCCCGCCGTGCCGCCGACGAGTGGCCTGATCACCAGACCCGCGGTGATCGCGACCATGCCCGCGCAGACGACGGCTCCGGGGCCGAAGCGCCGGGCCAGGCGCGGCGCCATGACACCGAAGACCGCGAAACAGAACGGCGGCACGGATGTGAGCACGCCCGCGACGGTGCCGCTCATGTGCAGCCCGTCGCGCACCTCTTCGAGAAGGGCACCGAGGCTGGTGATGGCGGGGCGGAGGTTGAGTGCGGTGAGGACGAGCCCGACGGCGACCAGGCGGAGCAACCACGGCGCGGGGCCGGCTCCCGGCGGGGCGGGGGCCTCGGCGCGGGGGGCCGTCGGGGCGGCGGGACTCAGCGTCCGGGTCGGGGCCTGGGGAGGGGTTTCGTCGTCACGCATGAGGCCATCATAGAATCATGGGATGATTGGTTGTCCACTCCGCTGATTCCCTGTGGACCTTCGGATACCTTCGGACATCTTCGGACACCCCGAGAACGGCGGACGACCCCGCCACCGGACACCGAGCAAGGAGCACCATGGCGCTGACGTCCCCGCGGCGTTCGGCACTCGCCGACCAGGTGATTGCCCAGCTGAGGAACCAGATCACCTCGGGCGAGTGGCCCGTGGGCTCACGCATCCCCACCGAACCCGAGCTGGTCGAGCAGCTGGGGGTGGCCCGCAACACCGTCCGCGAGGCGGTGCGGGCACTCGCGCACAACGGACTGCTCGACATCCGGCAGGGCTCGGGCACCTATGTGGTCGCCACCAGCGAGCTGGCCGGGGTGATGCACCGCCGGTTCGCCTCCGCCGATCCGCGCCACATCGCGGAGCTGCGCTCGACGCTGGAGTCCTCGGCGGCGCGACTGGCCGCCGCCCGGCGCACCGACCGGGACCTGAAGCAGCTGGACGCCCTCATGAGGCGCCGGGAGGAGACGTGGGCCGCGGGTGACGCCGAGGCCTTCGTGGCGGCGGACGCGACGCTCCACCTCGCCGTGGTCGCCGCCTCCCACAATGATGTGCTGACCGGGCTCTACGCCGACCTGGGGGATCTGCTGCGGGACTACCTGCGCGTCGACGTGGGCCATGAGCTGCGGCCGGAGAACCACATGGACCACGGTCGGCTGGTCGAGGCGATCCGCGCCGGTGACGCGGAGACGGCCGCGGCCGAGGCCGCGAGCCACGCGCTCAGCTGCCTGGTGGACCGGGTGTAGGGCGGGTACCGAAAGCGGCGCCGGCCCGCCGGGGGCGGGCGGAACCGCCGGAACACGCCCGGAGCACGCTTCAGGTCCTCTCGTCGGCGTGCGTGACCCAGGCGGAGCCGACCTCTTTCCAGCAGTGGCCGTCCAGCCGCACGGTCCGCCCGGGGCCGACGTCGACCGGCGTGGAGTCCCCGTCGATGTCCCACCAGCGGGCGCACTCGGTGTGCAGTTGCACGCGGTCGGCGGACGGGTACGGGTTGTGGCAGTGGGCGACGACCCGGGAGCCCTGGACCGACGTACGGCATTCGGCGCCGGCGGGTTCCGGGTCGGGTGCGGCGGGTGCGGCCGCGCCCGCAGCCCCGACGTGCCCGGCCGCGTAGAGGCCGGCCGGGACGAGGAGCCCGGTGACGACCGCGGAGGCCGCCAGCAGCGACCGGGTTCGGTGACGTGTGCCGCGCACAGCGATCTCCTCCCCTGGGGCCATGTCCGGTTTATCCACATTCTGCGGTGGATCGGCCGGCTTTTCGACCTGAGCGCGGTCTGAGCGCCGGAAGGCCGGGCGGGGCACGGAAAACGGCCGCGCACCGCCTCCGGGGAGGCGGCACGCGGCCGGTCACACAGGTTCGCGCGGGTCAGGCACCCATCATGTGCACGCCACTGTCGACGTGGACGATCTCGCCCGTCGTCCTCGGGAAGAAGTCCGAGAGCAGCGCGACGATGCCGCGGCCGGCCGGCTCCGGGTCCTTCATGTCCCACGCCAACGGGGCGCGGGTGTTCCACACGTCGGCGAGCTCACCGAAGCCCGGGATGGACTTGGCGGCCATCGAGCCGATCGGTCCGGCCGAGATCAGGTTGCAGCGGATGCCGTCCTTGCCCAGGTCGCGGGCGAGGTAGCGGGAGGTGGCCTCCAGCGCGGCCTTGGCCGGGCCCATCCAGTCGTACTGCGGCCAGGCGTACTGGGCGTCGAAGGTGAGACCGACGATCGAGCCGCCCTCGCTCATCAGCGGCTTGCACGCCATGGCGAGCGACTTCAGGGAGAACGCCGAGACGTGCATCGCCGTGGCGACCGACTCGAACGGGGTGTTGAGGAAGTTGCCGCCGAGCGCGTCCTGCGGCGCGAAGCCGATGGAGTGGACGACACCGTCGAGCGAACCGAGCTCGTCCCGCACCAGCCCGGCGAGCCGGTCCAGGTGCTCGGCGTTGGTCACGTCCAGCTCGATGACCTTGGCCGGCTTGGGCAGCTTCTTGGCGATGCGCTCCGTCAGCGTGGGCCGCGGGAAGGCGGTCAGGATGACCTCGGCGCCCTGCTCCTGGGCCACCTTGGCGGCGTGGAACGCGATGGAGGACTCCATCAGCACCCCCGTGATGAGGATGCGCTTGCCGTCGAGAATTCCGCTCATGGTGATCAGTGACCCATGCCCAATCCGCCGTCAACGGGGATGACGGCTCCAGTGATGTACGACGCGTCGTCGGAGGCGAGGAAGCGCACCGCGGCGGCGATCTCCTCGGGCCGCGCGTAACGCGCGAGCGGCACCTGGGCGACGATGCCCTTGCGCTGCTCCTCGGTGAGGGCCTGCGTCATGTCGGTGTCGACGAAGCCGGGCGCGACGACGTTGAAGGTGATGTTCCGCGAGCCGAGCTCACGGGCCAGCGACCGTGCGAAGCCGACCAGACCGGCCTTGGACGCGGCGTAGTTGGCCTGTCCGGCCGAGCCGAGGAGGCCCACGACGGAGGAGATGAGGACGACGCGGCCCTTCTTGGCGCGCAGCATGCCGCGGTTGGCGCGCTTGACGACCCGGAAGGTGCCGGTGAGGTTGGTGTCGAGTACGGACGTGAAGTCCTCCTCGGACATCCGCATCAGCAACTGGTCCTTGGTGATACCGGCGTTGGCCACCAGCACCTCCACGTTGCCGTGCTTCTCCTCGATCTCCTTGTAGGCCTGCTCCACCTGCTCGGCGTCGGTGATGTCGCAACGGACCGCGAGAACTCCGGCATCGGTGAGGGCCTGCGGCGGCTCACCGGAACGGTAGGTGATCGCGACCTTGTCGCCGTTGTCGGCGAAGGCGTGGGCGATGGCGAGGCCGATGCCCCGGTTTCCTCCGGTGACGAGAACCGAGCGGCTCAACGGATCACCCTTTCATTAGCGGTCTGGTACCTCGAAAACCTATCGGTACCGCCCGCTCCACGAGGAATCGGCCCCTGACAGCGCCACTCCCCGGGCACTGTCGGGTTCCTACAGTCATGTCCCGGTCCGGGGCGGGCCGGGAGGCCCGGCGGACCCGGCCGGACGCACCCTCGCCCCGCCCGCGATTCGGCCGCGACGCCGCCGCGGCCATGCTTCACTGCCTCGTAAACGATCCGAGGGTATGTGACGAAGAGGAGAGGCCGCCCGTGCCCCATGAGGTAGATCAGTCGTTCCTGGCCCTTCCGCTGAGGCCCCTCGCCGACGCGGCGCTCGCCCGCGCGCGGGCGCTCGGGGCCGTGCACGCGGACTTCCGCTTCGAGCGGGTGCGCAGTGCCACCTGGCGGTTGCGGGACGCCCGGCCGGCCGGGTCGTCGGACACCACCGACCTCGGGTACGCGGTGCGGGTGGTGCACGGCGGGGCGTGGGGGTTCGCCTCCGGGGTTGACCTGACGATGGACGCCGCGGCGAAGGTCGCCTCGCAGGCCGTCGCCATGGCGAAGCTGTCGGCGAAGGTGATCGCGGCGGCGGGCTCCGACGAGCACGTGGAGCTGGCGGACGAGCCGGTGCACGGGGAACGGAGCTGGGTGTCGGCGTACGACGTCGACCCCTTCGACGTACCGGCCGAGGAGAAGGCGGGACTGCTCGCCGAGTGGAGCGGCAGGCTCCTCGGGGCGCAGGGCGTCGCACATGTGGACGCCTCGCTGATGACCGTCCACGAGAACAAGTTCTACGCGGACACGGCCGGTACGGTCACCACGCAGCAGCGGGTGCGGCTGCATCCGCAGTTCACCGCGGTCGCGGTGGACGCGACGACCGGCGAGTTCGACTCCATGCGGACGATCGCCCCACCGGTGGGGCGCGGCTGGGAGTACCTGACCGGGACCGGCTGGGACTGGGACGCGGAGCTGGAGCGCATCCCCGGGCTGCTGGCCGAGAAGATGCGGGCGCCGGGCGTCGAGGCGGGGACCTACGACCTCGTCGTCGACCCGTCCAATCTGTGGCTGACCATCCACGAGTCGATCGGCCACGCCACCGAGCTGGACCGGGCGCTGGGGTACGAGGCGGCGTACGCGGGGACCTCGTTCGCCACCTTCGACCAGCTGGGAAAGCTGGCGTACGGCTCCCCGGTGATGAACGTGACGGGTGACCGCACCGCCGAGCACGGACTCGCGACGATCGGGTACGACGACGAGGGCGTCGAGGCGCAGTCCTGGGACCTGGTCAAGGACGGCACCCTGGCGGGCTACCAGCTGGACCGCCGGATCGCGAAGCTGACGGGGCTGGGCCGGTCCAACGGGTGCGCGTACGCGGACTCTCCCGGCCATGTCCCCGTGCAGCGGATGGCCAACGTGTCGCTGAAGCCGGATCCGGGCGGGCTGTCCACGGAGGATCTGATCGGCGGGGTGGAGCGCGGGATCTACGTGGTCGGCGACCGGTCCTGGTCCATCGACATGCAGCGGTACAACTTCCAGTTCACCGGGCAGCGGTTCTTCCGGATCGAGAACGGCAAGCTGGCCGGGCAGCTGCGCGATGTCGCCTACCAGGCGACGACGACGGACTTCTGGGGCTCGATGGAGAAGGTCGGCGGCCCGCAGACGTACGTCCTGGGCGGCGCCTTCAACTGCGGCAAGGCCCAGCCGGGCCAGGTCGCGGCCGTCTCGCACGGCTGCCCGTCCGCCCTCTTCCGAGGCGTGAACATCCTCAACACGACGCAGGAGGCCGGGCGATGAGCGGTAACCACGGAACCGGCCGGGGGTCCGGGAGTCGCCCCCCGGGCAGGCACAGTCTCAACACGACGCAGGAGGCCGGACGATGAGCGGCAACCACGGAACCGGCCCGGGGGTCCGGGGGTCGCTCCCCGGGCAGGCACAGTCTCAACACGACGCAGGAGGCCGGGCGATGAGCGGCAACCACGGAACCGGCCGGGGGTCCGGGGGTCGCCCCCCGGGCAGGCACAGTCTCAACACGACGCAGGAGGCCGGACGATGAGCGGCAACCACGGAACCGGCCGGGGGTCCGGGGGTCGCCCCCCGGGCAGGCACAGTCTCAACACGACGCAGGAGGCCGGACGATGAGCCGCGTCAGCAAGCCGCACGAGATCATCGAGCGCGCTCTCGAACTGTCCACCGCCGACGGCTGTGTGGTCATCGCCGACGAGCAGTCGTCGGCCAATCTGCGCTGGGCGGGCAACGCGCTCACCACGAACGGCGTGACCCGGGGCCGCACCCTGACCGTCATCGCCACGGTCGACGGGGCCGAGGGCGCGGCCTCCGGTGTGGTGTCCCGGTCGGCCGTCACCGAAGCCGATCTGGAGCCGCTGGTACGGGCCGCCGAGGCCGCCGCGCGCGGGGCCGGACCGGCCGAGGACGCCCAGCCGCTGGTCACCGGGGTGCCCGCCTCCCCCGACTTCACGGACGCGCCCGTGGAGACGGACTCCGATGTGTTCGCGGCGTTCGCCCCCGCTCTCGGCGACGCCTTCGCCCGCGCCAGGTCCGGCGGCCGTGAGCTGTACGGCTTCGCCAACCACGAGATGACCTCGACCTACCTCGGCACGTCGACGGGGCTGCGGCTGCGCCACGACCAGCCGAACGGGACGCTGGAGCTGAACGCCAAGTCGCCCGACCGGTCGCGCTCGGCCTGGGCGGGCCGTGCGACCCGCGACTTCAAGGACGTCGACCCCGCCGAGCTGGACGCGGAACTCGCGCAGCGCCTCGGCTGGGCGGAGCGCCGGATCGAGCTGCCGGCCGGACGGTACGAGACGCTGCTCCCGCCGACCGCGGTCGCCGACCTGCTGATCTACCAGCTGTGGTCCTCGACCGCCCGGGACGCCACGGAGGGCCGGACGGTGTTCTCCAAGCCCGGCGGCGGCACCCGGCTCGGCGAGACGCTGTCCCGGCTGCCTCTGACGCTGACCAGTGACCCGCACGCGCCGGGTCTCGAATCGGCACCGTTCGTCGTGGCCCACACCTCCGGGGACGGCGGTTCGGTCTTCGACAACGGGCTGCCGCTGGCCCGGACGGACTGGATCAGCGACGGCCGGCTCGATCATCTGACGACCACCCGGCACTCCGCGGGCCTGACCGGGCTGCCGCTCGCCCCGGCGATCGACAACCTGGTCCTGGAGGGCGGCGGTGAGCGGTCCCTGGAGGAGATGGTGGCCGCGACCACCGGCCGGGCCCTGCTGCTGACCTGCATGTGGTACATCCGCGAGGTCGATCCGGCGACGCTGCTGCTGACCGGGCTGACCCGCGACGGGGTGTATCTCGTGGAGGGCGGCGAGGTGGTCGGTGAGGTGAACAACTTCCGCTTCAACGAGTCCCCGGTGGACCTGCTGTCGCGGGCCACGGAGGCGGGCCGCACCGAGAAGACGCTGCCGCGCGAGTGGGGCGACTGGTTCACCAGGGCCGCGATGCCCGCTCTGCGCATCCCGGACTTCAACATGAGCTCGGTCAGCCCGGGCGTGTGACCAGCCCTTAGACTGACTGTTGCTTTTCCCCTACATCCATTCCCCCGCATATGGCCGAGGAGACACGGAACCGTGACGGACATCGTCGACGAGCTGAAATGGCGCGGGCTGTTCGCCCAGTCCACTGACGAGGACGCACTGCGCAAGGCTCTCGCGGACGGTCCCGTCACGTTCTATTGCGGCTACGACCCCACCGCGGCGAGTCTGCACGTCGGCCACCTGGTCCAGGTGCTCACCATGCGGCGGCTCCAGCAGGCGGGGCTGCGCCCGCTCGCCCTGGTGGGCGGGGCCACCGGTCAGATCGGTGACCCCCGTCCGACCGCCGAGCGCACGCTGAACGACCCGGAGACCATCGCCGCCTGGGTGTCGCGGCTGCGGTCCCAGATCGAGCCGTTCCTGTCCTTCGAGGGCGAGAACGCCGCGGTCATGGTGAACAACCTGGACTGGACCGCGGGCATGTCCGCGATCGAGTTCCTGCGGGACATCGGCAAGCACTTCCGGGTCAACAAGATGCTCACCAAGGACTCCATCGCCCGGCGGCTGGAGTCGGACGAGGGCATCAGCTACACCGAGTTCAGCTACCAGCTGCTCCAGAGCATGGACTTCCTGGAGCTGTACCGGCGTCACGGCTGCACCCTCCAGCAGGGCGGCAGCGACCAGTGGGGCAACCTCACCGCGGGCCTGGACCTGATCCACCGGCTGGAGCCGGGCGCCGAGGTGCACGCGCTGGCGACGCCGCTGATGACGAAGGCGGACGGGACCAAGTTCGGCAAGTCCGAGAGCGGTGCCGTCTGGCTCGACCCCGAGATGACGACGCCGTACGCGTTCTACCAGTTCTGGCTGAACGTGGACGACCGGGACATCTCCCGCTACATGCGCATCCTCAGCTTCCTGAGCCCCGCCGAGCTCGAGGAGCTGGAGAAGGCCACCGAGGAGCGGCCGCAGGCCCGGGCCGCGCAGCGCGCGCTGGCCGAGGAGCTGACGACGCTGGTGCACGGGGCGGATCAGTGTGCCGCGGTCATCGCCGCGTCGAAGGCGTTGTTCGGCCAGGGTGAGCTGTCCGGTCTCGACGAGGCGACGCTGGCCGCGGCGCTCTCCGAGGTGCCGCACGCGCGGGTCGGCGAGCTGGGTCCGCTGGTGGACCTGCTGGTGGAGGTCGGTCTGGCACCGAGCAAGTCGGGCGCGCGCCGCACGGTCAAGGAGGGCGGCGCGTACGTGAACAACGTGAAGGTCACCGACGGCGAGGTGGCGCCGGCCCGTGAGGAGCTGCTGCACGGGCGCTGGCTGGTGCTGCGCCGGGGCAAGAAGAACCTCGCGGCGATCGAGGTCACGGCCGGCTGAGCCGATACGCGAACAGCACTGCGGCCGGGCACGCGTGACGCGTGTCCGGCCGCAGTGCTGTTGTCCGGGGGTCCGGCGCTCAGGTTTTCTGTCGTTTGGTGCCGCGGATCGACGCCCACAGCATGTCGCCGACACCCACCACCACCACCGCACCGATCAGCTGGAGCACATGGCGTGTCCAGTCGATGCCCTTGGTGTCGTTGACACCGATCCAGGTGGCTACAGCATTGCCGAGGACGCTGCCGATCATGCCGAAAATGACCGTCAGCCAGAGTGGGATCTGCTGCTTGCCCGGCAGGATCGCTCTCGCGATCACACCGAGAACCAGGCCCACAATGATTGCCCACAACCAGCTCATACCGCCTCCTCGTGCGACGCGGTGTCGCGATCTCAGATCAGTCTCGGTGCTGGACGTGCACATCGCATGTCGGAAGGGTCCGTACGTGCGAGGGGCCCGGGATTCACGGCGTGCCCCGGTCTCGAATGCGCAGGCGGCCGGGCGTACCGTGGGAGCGGTCCGGTCCGGGGAGCGTCCGGCGCAGGAACGGGGTCTCCCGCAGTTCGTCACGAGCTCGGGGAAGGTTGTGGAGACGGGATGCGGAAGCAGAGCGGTGCGGAGGTCTTCCGGATCACGGGTGCCCGGCAGGGGCTCGCGGACGATGTGCGCGGCAGGCAGCGACGCTATGTGATCTCGATGTCGGTGCGCACGCTCTCGGTGG
>NZ_JBHXUW010000088.1:0-28114 GCF_042672475.1 Streptomyces sp. NPDC127177 | reverse complement strand
CAAGACCACGCTGCGGCCGGTGGTAGCTGAGCAGCTGGGGTCTCGCGGCCGGCGTGCCCTTCGACGGCGACGACCACTACTTCCTGCACTCCCACGGCACATACACACAACTAGGGCTCAACCACCTTCTTCTTCCTCCAGGCATCAGAGGAAACCCGCGACGCGTGGAACCACCACGTCAAGGGCGACGGAGACGAGTGCGTCGGTCGAGTGCTGCGAAGCCAGTACCTGAGAGCCGCAGCGACTGCCCAGGCGTCCAAGGCCGTGAGCGGTTCCAGCAGTGACGTGTCGAGATCTTTCAGTCGGTACTCGCCTCGTCTCTTGAGACTCTCTGAACTGGTAGTCCCGGCAACGTGCCGGGACCACCAGCCTGCACTCAAGCCTTTGAGGTGGTCGAGGAACGGTCGCTGTGGGCAGGTTCGCCGCTGTCGGCTCTTTCCGCGCGGGTGCGGGGCGATCGGGCCATAGCAAGGGCCAGCAGTGTCAGTGCCTGGCAGACGATGACGAATCCGACGACCAGCCATGGTCCGTCGGAAACGGCGACGAGAGCGGTGGCGATAAAGGGAGTCGTGCCGCCGAGCACCATCACGTTCAGCTCGCGGGAGAAGGCGATCGCGGTGAAGCGGTACCTGGTCTCGAACAGCTCCGAGAGGAAGGCCGACTGCGAGCCGAGCATCGCGCTCTGCCCCACACCGTAGGCCAGTGTCATGGCCAGGACGATCAGGACGGGCTGCTTGGTCTGCAGGAGAAGGAAGTACGGCGGGATGTAGCAGGCGGTGAAGAGCGCTCCGCCGGCGAGTACGGGCATCCGGCCCACCCGGTCGGAGAGCCGGCCGAAGAGCGGTACCGCAACGATGCTGCTGGCCATGGCTACCACCACACCGACCGTGGCGGTCGTGGCCGAGACGTCGAGGGTGTTCTTGAGGTAGCTGAGCGAGAAGGTGTTGACGAGGTAGCCGGCGACGTTCAGTCCGGAACCGCAGAGCAGGCCGACGATCAGGTGGCGGGGGCGTTCCCGCAGTGCTTGTACGACCGGGAGTCCGCTTCCACGATCTTCAAAACTCGACTGCGGCCCTGCTTCGGGAACAGGGCGTCGACCTCGTCGTCATAAACGAGCTGCTTGCCATTCCCATATCAGCATCTACGCCCTTGGCCAGCTTCGCCTCCAACGCCAAGTCATCGACACAATACTCTCCGCCATGCCATCCGGAGCCGTGACAGGCTACTTGTTGCCTGATCGGTCTACACGGCGATTCCGAAATTGGCATCCGGTGACGTTGCAGCTTCCCTGGAACTCGCCCGCAGGGGCCGCTTTATAATCCACCGATTCCGATTAGCGCCTGACTGGACGTTAAAAATCAGCCAGAATGGACACGGCCGCGCGAATCAGTTCATCGATACGGCGGAATTCCCTCGTCTGCGTTGGGGCGAAGGATGACCAGATGACGTATCCTTCGCCAAGGCTTCGCTGAATCAGAATCTCCCCGGCTTGATCGTCGCTGCAGTCCTTCGACATCCTCAAAGTCCAGTGGGAGAAATACGGGAACAATTGACACAGATTCGGGTCTTCGCGGAGCGCCAACAGCAATTCCCTGTCCAAATGGAAATTATCGTCACCCAGGATAATACCCCACTGCACTTCAACAGGATTACCGTCCTCGTAAGCCTGGCTGAGTCTGTCGAACTCCATGAACGGAAACCGGTTACTGAGCTCCTTCAGCTTGGCCCCCTGCCTCCAGAAAGCCAGCACTTCGACCACCTCGACCAGGTTGGCGGTGCTTCCGCTTGCCCAGATGTGCCCTCGGTCGCCGTCCAAGGTGATTGCGAACCTGCGAGCATCACGTCCGAGATTGACCCGCATCGGTCCGCGCGGCGACGCGAAGTCCGCCGCGCTCCACACCTGAGCCCCAGGCTCACCCTCCTTCGCGGTGGCACCGATGTCGGCCTTATGTTCGATGGCGATTGATGCGACAGCCGCCCGAAGTCCCCCCTGCTCGACAAGATCCGCATAGTGGCGAAGACGAAGATCTCCGGAGGAGTCTACGGGGCCACCAACCCCGAAAGAATTCATGGAAAGGCCTCTCAATACTGAAGTTCAGTCCATACGGAACTACGGAGCCCATTCGAAGGTCCACGCGGTGTACCACTTGCCTCTTACCATTTCGGCTCAGGCACGTCTAGCACACCATCTCGGTCATAGAACTTGATCGTGCCCCAAGGCCTCCGTCCGCCGACCACAGACCTCGCGAGCCAGGACATCTCCTGCTCGGTTGCATGGACGCCACCTCCGGAAAGGCCTCGCGTCGCCATACCTTCGAAGCCGCCCACAAAGCCTTCCGTGTGCACATGAATCGTCGTATTGGGATTATCGATGGCACCCCTCACATGGGTGCTCCAGGTGTTGATGTACTTGATGTCCATGAAGTGCGTGAGGCCTTTTTTTGTCATCCCACGCCGCTGTCCCTGATTTCTGATAGCCGAGTGCTACGTTGCAGTTGTGAACGAGTACCGGAGTGGCGCCCGCCAGCACATAGTACGTGTGGAGGTCGTCAACAGTGAGGTTGTAGACCGCCGTTGATTCGTTCCTGTGTTTAACGGCCGTGACTTGTACCCACGTGCCGGCGCTCGTCTGCAGCCACTGTCCTGCCTTTAGATCTCCGGCCTCGACCCATTGGTGGAGTGCGGGGACCCAGAAGGGGTGGCCGTCGGTGGCGGTGAGGGTGCCGGTCTTCGCCCCCTTCGTACGGCCGGTGGCAATCGTGAGGTCGACGAGTTGCTTCTTCCCGTTGCCCTCGATCAGGGCGGTGACGGTGCGGGTTCCCGCCTCTCCCGTCTCCGGGTCGGCGGCTTGGACCTTGTCGCCGATCTTGATGTCCTTGATCGGTTTGCTGGTGCCGTCTGCCATGAGGACGGGGGTGTCGGCGGCGAAGCTGTTGTGGGCGAGGCAGCTACCGCCTCGAAGCGAGTTCCTGACGGCCAGGAAAGTGCCCAGTGCTTCGCCGGCCATACCAAGTGCGCAGCTGGTCCAGGCGGCTTGGCTGACTTGTCCCCAGTTGACTTTGCGGCCGGAGAGTCGTTGGAAGGCCCAGTTGAGGCCGCCGTCGAGTGCTCCGTTGATCACGCAGGCGGCGATCATGGGGTTATCGCCGGTGGGGTCGGTGTAGTTGGTGGGTGAGGACAGGGCGTATTGGTAGAGGTTGGTGCCGCCGGTTTGGTGTGCTTGGTGCTCGTGGTCTTGAGCGTGTCGCTGGGTTTCGGGCCCTGCGTGGCAGTGGTCTTGGAAGGCGCGGCCGCGGGCAGGGTCAGACCCAGGTTGAAGGTGCCCGTCTTCATCGAGTCCGGGTTGATTGTGAGGGTGTAGGTTCCATCGGCGGGCAGAGCCGACAGAGCCTTCGTCACGGTGGTGGCGCCCATGTACGTAGCGTCGTAGACCCACTTGCCGTCCGGACCCCACAAGGACATCGCCCACGGGCCGGGCGGTGTGTCGAGACCGAGGGTGACCTTCTGTCCCTTGGTGCCGGTGAAGGTGTAGTGGGCGTTCTGCCCCGCCGCGGTGATCGCGACGCTCTTGCGGCCGCCGCTCACCGTCAGCGGGCCGCCGTTGGCGTCAGGCAGGAGCGTGGCCGTCGCGTGACCGGTCGCAGGCTCATCGGGCTGGAGCAGCACGGTGTGGGTGCCGGCGGTCAAAGGGGCACGCAGGGTTGCGTCGAAGCTGGTGCCGGTCAGGTAACCCAGGCGCTCTTCGGTGACGGCTCCGGGTGCCCAGTGCACCAGCCGGGTCGCTTCGCTCAGGTTGCTGGCGCTGAGGAGGAGTGCTGCTCCGTCGCCCACGGTGGCGTCGTAGGTGTACTGCAGCTGCTGGCCGGGCCGGGTGATCTCTGCGCTGGCGGAGGGCTGGGCAGCCGACAGGGCGCCGGCGGCGACCGGGCTGGACAACCAGAGTTTCGCCGCACCCGTTGCCGCGTCCTGCGGCGTGATCACCACTGTGTACTTGGTACCTGGGGTAGTGCCGGAGATGTACAGCGCTGCGGGTGAGTGGGCGGCTATGTAGCCGAGGTAAGTTCCCTTCCCGCCGGAGGGACCCACAAGGTAAGCGTCGCTGGAAGAGGCAAGAGTGTTGTCCGTGAGGGCGAAACCGAGCACCTTGGCGGTGGAGGCGGTGAACTCGCTGCCCCGGCCGGTCGATGCCGGCCGTCTGCGTTGCGCCGTCGATCGCTGGTGCGCTCACCGCATCGTCTGACAGCGTCACCTTCACCGTTCCGGTGGCCCCTTGGTAGGGATTTATCTCTACGCGGTAGAGCCCGGTCTCAGGCAGATCGGGCAAAGGAATCGTGGGTCGCGTAGCCGGGTGAAAGGGACTGGCTGTTAACGACCTTGACACCGGAGGGGGTGAACACGGTGACAAACGCAAGCAGGGTGAAGGGGTTGCTGGTGAGGCCCAGTGACAGGTCATCTCCTGCCGCGGCCTGGAAAGTGTGCTGCGCGTTCTGTCCTGCCCGGTCGATGATGACGTTGCTCGTCGGACCGGTGGTGGTGAGCGCGGTCGTGATGGCGTTCGACAGCGTCAATGTCAAGGTGCCTGTGCCGAGTTGCTCCGGCACGACTTTGAGCGTGTACGTGCCACTCACCGTCAGGGGCGGACTGTCCCAGTCAGCATTCTGGCCGGCGGACACAATGAAGCTGCCGTCGACGATCTTTCCGTCCGGTCCGTGCACCTCCGCGTACGTCGTCGTCCATCTCGGTGAGGTCGTTGCGGACGGTGCTCAGGTCGTCCTCGATGCTGCGGATGTCGCTCAGTTCGTAGTCGAGGTCTTCGACCTCCCCCAGCTTGGTACGCAGCGAGTGCAGCTCGTGCTCCATCCCGCCGGTCTGGCTCTCCAGGCGGCGGACCTGGTGGCCGTAGTCGTCGCTCACCGCCGCGCCCCCTTCGGGTCGGCGTCCGGGTTGTCCGTGGAGGACCCGGCGACAAGCATCCAGCCGATGGCGGCGGCGATGATGAACCACCAGCTGATCACGCTCAGGCTGGTGAGGGCCACCAGGAGCGCGACCACGTGCAGTGCGGCGGTCACGGTGCTGTTCGGCATCGACCGTCTGGGGAAGCAGCCGGCCACCGTGCCCACGAAGTGCGGGACCAGCAGCAACAGCCACCACCCTGAGCGGTCGAGGACGAAGACGAGCGCGATCAGCACGGCGCCGACGGCCGCCTGGCCGCTGAGATTGACCAGCCCTGGCGACGCAGTGCGTGAGCGTTCACGTCTTCCTCCCAGGTGAGCATCCAGAGGCCCTTCAAACAGGCCGAACGCCGTGCTCACGCTGGCTCTCCACGACACGCCGACACCACTTCGACACGCCGGGAAAGTCACGCAATGGGTGGGGAGATCACCTGAGGAGGTTTGACTACCTCAAGAGCGACACCTGGGGAGATTCAACGAGCGCCATCGGCCGCCAGGCAGCCGCACCCACTCGCACGGCTGAGACCAGCCCGACACCCGGCCAAACGCCTTCCTACAGGTCGAACTCCAGGTGCTCGATGTCCGTGAAACGGACCTCTTCCAGAGAGCCGGCGCGGCGGCCGCCGTCCTGGAAGTAGGTCTCCTTGAGGGCTTCCGCGGCGATTTCCCTGAGCCGGTCGTCGTCGGCGCCCGCCTCCTGGGCCTCGAAGAGGCGGGCGGCGTGGCGTGGTGGGAGGGCGACGGTCAGATGGCGCATCCGGTCCTCGTCCGTTGATCCGATCGGCGCGATGTAGCCGAGCCGGGCCCGGGTGTCGATGACGATGCCGCTGGTGCTGGCCGCCCTCTCCTTGGCCTTCGCACGGACCTGCGGTTGCCACCGCTTCCTGACCTCGGCCTCCAGCCGGGCGGCCAGGTCCGGGCGGGGCTTCTTGATCTGGTCCTTCACATACCGTTCGACGGTCCGCTGGGAGATCCGCAGCATCTGGGCGACTGCCCTGGTGCCCTTGTACTGCTTGACCAGGTACCGCATCCGCGCACCGGCCGACTTCGGCAACGGGCGGGTGAACGCCTTCTGCACCGCCTGGTCCAGGCCGTCCCCGAACGTGCTCATCGCCTACCTACTCCCCGTTGTCCCGGTCGGTGACAGTGCCGTCCTTGATGTACCGGGCGAGGTTGAGCTCCGGTGCCTCGAACTGCTCCCTGACGCCCTCGCCCCACAGTGTGGTCTGCGTTCCCTCGTGCTTCACCAGGCCGGGATTCACCCCGAGCTTGAAGCCACCCGGCAGCGGCTTGCCCTCACGGTAGGGCAGGAAGTCCAGCGGGCTCTCGCCGTCGGCGGCGTAGACGACGCAGTCGGAGAGGACCGCGACCGGGTACTGGCCGGTGAACGCGGCGTGCTTGACGATCTTCCGGTGCAGGTTGACCCGGGTACGCGAGATGACGGCCGCGCGGATGTCCGGCCGCCAAGTGGGCCGGGACAACGCCCGCCACGGCTCCCCCGGCCGCCATCCCTCGCCCCGGGGCCGCTCGCGCAGCTTCCCCAGACCGCCCTTGACCGTCGCCTTCACCGCGGAGACCACGATCGCCAGCTCCGGATCGCGGCCTCGGTAGCCGTCCATTGCCGTCAGGAACTCCTCCGGTGACAGGTCCACGCCGACGCCGAGGTCGGCCATCGTGGCGAGGTAGGCGTCCCGCAGTCTGGTGTACCAACCATCCAGGTAGCGGCCGTTTTCATACCGGACAAACGCCTCCAGGGGGCGTACCTCGTAGCCCAGCTCCGCCGCGTAGGCAATCGTCGGCGTCGCGTACCAGGCCGGGCCCTCGGGGCGCTCGCCCTTCGGCGTGAACGGGTTCGGCAGCAACTCGCCGTCCAGTTCCACCCACTTGTCCTTACCCGCCTTCACCCGGGACAGGTCG
Organism: Streptomyces sp. NPDC127177; assembly: GCF_042672475.1. Lineage (NCBI taxonomy): Bacteria > Bacillati > Actinomycetota > Actinomycetes > Kitasatosporales > Streptomycetaceae > Streptomyces > Streptomyces sp. NPDC127177. The sequence goes on along the minus strand of NZ_JBHXUW010000088.1, from coordinate 21,245 downwards.
ACATGCGACAGATCCACCAGCCATGAGCCGGGCAGCTTCGGGTCGAACGCCGGCGCCTTGACATACGTCGGCTCTCCGACACCGACGGGCAGCCCGTTCGCTCCGGCGGCGAAAGCCATATTGACGTCGATGCCCACCAGATGGCGGCGCAGGCATTCGGCATCGGTGAGCGGCCTCGCCCAGTCGTACGCTTCCTCGAACAGCTTCTCCGCCGGGCCGCGCACGTGGAACCGGGGCAGTTCCTTGAGCAGAGGGTGCCCGTCGGGGGCCTCGCACGGAGCACAGTCGACCGGGTCCCCGCCGAGCGAACCGGGATTGCGCTCCGAATGCCGCTTACCCGCCGCGTCCGGATCGGAAGCGCGGGTCGGCGGGTGCAGGGCGGTCATCAGCTCCAGGCCAGTGACGGCGGTGGAACCGCGCGGCGTCATCACCCTGGACGCGTACACGCCCAGGAGACGGGCGAGTTCCGCCGGAGGAAGGTGTGCGGCCTCGCCCCAGTGCCGGGTATCGAGCGCATCCCACGACGGGATGCACAGCTGGACACACATCCTCGCGGAGCCCTTGGCCGGGCGGTAGATCCGTGCCCACGGCCCGAACCCACGTTTCGTGAGCTGCCATTCGGCCCGCGTCAGCTGCTTGATGACCTTGTGGCCCTCCGGGAGCCGCCCGGACAGACGCTCCGCCTCGCTGAGGTGGAGCGGCAGGCCGAAGCGCTCACACGCAGCCTCCGTGAGCACGATCAGCGGATCGGCCGGCTTACCCGGACCGGACAGCTTCGGCGCACCCAGCTTCGCCTCCTTGCCAAGTGCCCAGTCGACCAGGACCGGGAGAGACTTCGCAGGCACGTCCAGGACCAGGCCGTCCGTACAGTACGCCAACACCTGCCCGCCCTCGACATCCACGACCGCCAGAGGACCGTTCTCGAACCGCGGGTCGATCTCGCCCGCCGGGGTTGCGGCCGGGACTGCCTTCGTCGCGCCAGGGCGGCGCGACGTCGACGATGTCGGCCCGGTGGTGCGCGTCGGACTCGGCGCGGCCACCGGAGCCGGGGCGACGGGAGCCGGGGCAGGGGTCTGAGTGTTCTCCGTTGCAGTCATGTCCGTGGCCTGGGGTGCCGGACCGGTGGACTGTGGCCGTGCTTCCGCCGGGGCGGGCACAGAGGTGAACGTGGCCGGGACGGCAGCGCCCTGGACGGGGACGTTCGTGTCGGCCGGGGCCGGGTAGAGCTCCGCGAGCTGCTTCAATAGGCGGGCGTACGCCTCTCGCTCCGGAGGGCGTGGTTCCGTCCTACCGTTCTCCCAGGCACTGACTGTCGCCCGCCGGACCTTGAGGGCACCGGCTACCTGCTCCGCCGTCAAACCGTGGGCCGCACGCAGACGCTTGCGCTCCGCCGGAGGCGGGAGTGGGGACGCGGACGCGATCAGCGCGTCAACAGCGTCGAACAACTCGGACATGGAACACCTCCTGACCCCCACCCTAACCCCTGAAGCGTACGAACTGCGTACGTTCACCAGCTGAAACGCGTACGCCGTATGGGGGTCGAGGGAGGGGCCGGAGGCCCAGGTCATGTAGACCTCAGTCCGTGTAGACCTCGGCGCGGTCCACACTCACGAAGGAGCCACTCGACTCGGCGTTGTGCTCCCCGGTGACACGTATGCGCAAAGTGTGCGCGCCCGCGGGCAGTCGGGGACTGAGGTACTGGAGTGTCTCACCCGTGCGCGGGGATCCGTAGAAGTCGACGCGTTGTTCGGGACCGCCGTCGATACTCAGTGCCCCGATGCCGTTACCGGTGTCGCGGACGGACAGCAGGGCGATGCGCGTACCGTCGAAGGTATAGGTCGCGGTGTTGTCCGCGCCGTCGCTCCAGTGGTCGTCGCTCCAGAAGCACTGGGCGGCGCAGCCGGTGCCGGAGTTCCATGTGCCTGTGTAGGCGACGGTGCCGTTGCCGCTGGAGCGGCCGTCGTCGTTGATCCAGTAGTTGCCGGAGCCGGGGTCGCCGGACGGCAGGTCCTGGGTGGCACCGAGTGCGAGCGGCTGACCGAAGTCGGGGCTGCCGTCGGCCTTCCACGTGAACCGTTGGGCGCGAGTGGTGCGATTCGAGTAGGTGAGGGCCGAAGTCGTCTTGGCGTGGTAGACGATCCAGTCCTCGGTGCCGTCGGGTGAGCTGAAGAAGGCATGGTGCCCTGGGCCGAACACGCCACGGTCGTCGGCGCGCGAGAAGACCGGGCCGGGGTGCTGGGTCCAGTTGCCGGGCACCAGGGGGTCGGCGGTGTCGGGCAGGGACATCATCCAGACCTGGTAGTCGGGTTTCCCGGTGTCGCAGGCGGAGTAGGTCATCCATGTCCGGCCGTTGCGGTAGAGGAACTCCGGCCCTTCCCGGACCTCGGGGCAACCGCCGGCCCCGTCGATCGCGACCGCGTCGCCCGAGACCGTGTACGGGTTCGACATCGGGGCGATGTTGAGCCCGTTGTGCTGGTACTGGTTGATACCGCTGTAGGCGAGGTAGAGGCGGCCGTTGTGCTGCATGATGCCCGCGTCGATGGCGAAGTCGTCCGCGTGGTTCGGCGGGGCGAGTTTCGCCTTGTAGTGGTACGGGCCGGCCGGGTCGTCGCCCTCGGACTCCAGTACGTGCAGGCGGTGATGGTCGTCGACGCCGTCGTCGGCGGTGTAGTAGAGGTACCAGCGGTCTCCGAAGCGGTAGAACTCCGGGGCCCAGATGTTGCGGTTCCGGGAGGGATCGGAGTCGGTCCACACCGTCACCGGGTCGGCGTCGAGGAGGGTGCTCAGCGAGGACGAGCGCCACATGCGGATGCTGTCGCCCTGCGTGGTGGTCAGGTAGTAGGAGCCGTTCCAGTGCGTCATGTACGGGTCGGGGCCGGTGTTCAGCGGGTTGCGGAAGGTTCCGGCGGCGGCTCGCGTCGCCGCCGGGGCAGCGTCCGCAGCGGCAGTCGTCGATGTGGGAAGCAGAGCGGCCAGGACGGCGACTAGCGCGATCACCAACGCGGCCGCGTGGCGGGAGGTCCTGATGAAGCCGGGGGCGAGAGCGATGGCACGGGCGCGAGCATGAGGGGAAGCCTGGAGTGGGGCCTGGGCTGGGCGCATGGACGGCTCCTTACGGCCGGAAATGCTCGTTCATGGGGAGGACATGGCGCCATTACATCGATGTAATACGGGGGCACACGCTAGGGACAGCGTCATGGCCTGTCAACGGATCCCCCGAGGCAACGCCGGGCGGGAGGCCGCCTCCGTACCGGACGGGAGGCCCTCTTCGTACCGGGCGGGAGGCCCTCTTCGTAACGGGCAGAGAACGCCTTCGTACCGGGCGGAGCCGTACCGGGGAGACGACCTGAGCCGGTGTCAGTGCTGGACTCCGGCAGCGGACCTGACCAAGAGTCATCGACCTGAGTGACGTCGGTGGCCGACCGGGTCGGTCAGCGCGGCCTCGTGCCCTCGGTGCTCTCTCGCAGTACGAGTCGGTGCGGCACCACCAGATCCCGCGGTGACCGGCCGCCCGCCGAAGCCGGGCCCGGCCCGACCGATGCCGACGCTTCGTCCATACGGCTCTGCAGGAGTTCGACGGCGACTCTGGCCACCGCGACCTTGTCCGGGGCCACGGTACTCAGCGTCGGCACGCTGAACTGTCCGCCCTCCACATCGTCGAAGCCGACGACGGCGACGTCCTCGGGTACCCGCACCCCCTGTTCGTACAGCGCGCGCAACGCGCCCAGCGCCAGCTGGTCGTTCAGGCACAACAGCGCGTCGGGCCGTGCCCCCGCGCGCAGTGCCCTGGTCACGGCCTCGGCGCCGTCGGGCATCCGGAAGGACGCGACGGGCAGCACCGTGGCCGGGTCGTGGGCGATGCCGGCTTCCGCGAGTGCGGCGCGGTAGCCGCGGGTGCGGGCCTCGGCCGTTCCCATGCCCGCCTCGTGGCGGCCGCCGATGACCAGGATCGTGCGACGTCCGAGGGCGAGCAGGTGCTCGGTGGCTTCCCTGGCGGCCTTCTCGTTGTCGATGGCGACATGGTCGGCACCCTCTTCGAGCAGCTCGCCGAGCAGCACGGTCGGGGGCCCGTCCGTATGGTCGCGCAGGTCGTCGGCGGTGAGGGCGAGCGGGCTGAGGATGACCCCGTCGACGAAGGCGGAGCCCAGACCGGCCAGCGCTCTCAGCTCGTGGTCACGGTCGGCACCGGTCTGGTGGATCAGCACGGTCAGGGAGCGCTGCTCGGCCTCGCGAATGACGTGCCGCGCGAGTTCGGCGAAGTACGGGATGTCCAGCTCGGGCACGACGAGGGCGATGATGCCGGTGCGCCCCCTGCGCAGGTGACGCCCCGCCAGGTTCACTTTGTAGCCGAGCTGTTCGATGGCTTCCTGGACCACGCGCCTGGTCCGGTCGGACACGTGCACGTAGTCGTTGATCACGTTGGACACCGTCTTCTCGGACACCCCCGCGTGCCGTGCGACGTCCTTGATCTTTGGTCGTGCCACCGGAACCTCCCTGCCCCTCGCGATCGCCGAGTCTATGCCGCTGTGGGGCGCGGACCTGGGGCGGGCTGCGCGGACCCTGGGCGAGGATCGGTTACCTGTCGTCTGTCCCAGACTCTTTACAGCCGATGTACATCGATGTAAAAACATGGCACCGCGCCGACGCAGCCGATGTCCTTCCCCGCCTGCCCTGCGTAGTGCCCCTTCCTGCCCTGCTCCGTTCGGCAAGCGTGTCCGGCCATCGAAAGGTCTGTGATGTCTTCCCGCTCCCCTGTTCCAGAAGCAGTCGGCCCGGCCGGTGTCCCGGAAGCAGTCGGCCCGGCCGGTCCCGCGCGTGGCCTCTCCCGCCGGATCCTGATGCGCAACACCGCGGCTGCCGCAGGCACGCTGATCGCCGCCGGCCCCCTGTCCGGGTGTGCCTCACCGGCCTCGGCCTCCGGCGATGCCTCGGCCCTGAGGGTCTGGGACCTGTTCCAGGGCGGCGACGGCATGCTGATGGACAAGATGATCAAGGCTGTCTCCGGCGGGGCACAGGGCTTCGACATCGATCGCACGATCCTGGACTGGGGCCCGTCCTACTACACCAAGCTGGCCATGTCGGCTGCCGGCGGCCGGGCCTCCGACGTGGCGGTCCTGCATCTGTCCCGGCTGGCGGGATACGCCCCGGGTGGCCTGCTGGACCCCATCGATCTGGATCTCCTGGCCGAGTTCGGCGTCACACAGCGCCATTTCACGCCCGCGGTCTGGTCGCGGACCCAGCACGACGGCACCGTCTACGCGATCCCGCTGGACGTCCACCCGTTCATCGTGTTCTACGACAAGAAGGTCGCCGCCAAGGCGGGGCTCCTCGACGCATCGGGAAAGCTCGCGCCGATGGGCTCCCCGAAGGCGCTGCTGGACGCGGGGAAAGCCCTCGCCCACGTGACCGGAAAATCGGGCATCCTGTTCGGCCATGTCACGGACACGGCCCAGAACTGGCGGCAGTTCGCGGCCTTCTACGCACAGACCGGCGCATCGTTCACCCTGCCGGACGGCGGACCGGCACGCATCGACATCGACGCCGCGGTACGGGTCGTGTCCTTCATGCAGCAGCTCTTCGACGGCAGAACCAACCCCAACAACCTGGACTACAACGGTGCCATGGCCGCCTTCCTCGACGGCCGCGGCGGCATGGCGATGCTCGGCGAGTGGGAACTGCCGACGCTGAAGGAGTCCGGCATCTCCCTCGGCGCCGCGCCCTTCCCCCAGGTCTTCGACAAGCCGGCCGTCTACACGGACAGCCACAGCTTCGTTCTCCCCCACCAGGAGAATCCCGATCCGGCACGGCGCCGTGAAGCCCACCGGTACATCGCACAGATCCTGAAGCAGAGCCTGACCTGGGCGAGCGCCGGTCACATACCCGCCTACCAGCCCGTACTCGCCGAACCGGAGTACGCCGCACTCGACCCGCAGTCCTCCTACGCCGACGCCGCGAAGGTGGCGGTGCTCGATCCGCCCAACTGGTTCGCCGGGGCCGGTTCGAACTTCCAGAACCGGATGTGCCAGCCGCTCCAGGCGGCGCTGCTGGGCAACATGTCCGCCGAAAAGGCGGTACGCCAGATGGTCGGCGAGGCGAACACGCTGCTGCGGCAGCCCAACCCGGTGGCCTGACCGGCAGAAGGAGTGACCACATGAGTACCACCGCACCCCCTGGCACCGAAGCCCAGGCCGGGCCACCCAACGCTCTGGCCGACGCCCACCCCGGCACCGCACGCCGATGGCCGCGCTTCACCCCGGGCAACGGGCTGGTGTTCGTCCTGCCGTTCCTGCTCGTCTTCGGTCTGTTCCTGGTGTGGCCCGTCGTACAGGGCCTGTGGATGAGCTTCACCGACACCTCCCTGGCCCTGCACGAGCCGTCCTTCGTCGGCTTCGGCAACTACGCCGAGGCCCTGGGCGATCCGGATGTCTGGAGCAGCCTGGGCAACACCGTCTTCTTCACCGCCATCTCCAGCGTTCCCCTGGTGCTGGTCGCCCTGGCGATGGCGCTCCTGGTGCACAGCGGGCTCGCCGGGCAGTGGGCGTGGCGACTGGCCTTCTTCACCCCCTACCTCCTTCCTGTGACCGTGGTGACGCTCATCTGGGCCTGGCTCTACCAGCCGGACCTGGGCCTGGGCAACCAACTCCTCAACAAGCTCGGCTTCGACTCCGTCGGCTGGTTGTCGGACGAGTCCGTCGCGATGTGGTCGATCGCCGCCCTCACCGTCTGGTGGACGGTCGGCTTCAACTTCCTGCTCTACCTCGCGGCGCTCCAGTCCCTGCCCTCGACGTACGACGAGGCCGCGGCACTGGACGGTGCCGGGGCGTGGCGGCGGCTGTGGTCCATCACCCTGCCGCAGCTGCGCAGGACCACCGCGCTGGTGGCCATGCTCCAGATCCTCGCCTCGCTCAAGGTGTTCGACCAGATCTACATCCTGACCCGGGGAGGTCCGAACAATTCGACCCGTCCGGTCCTGGAGTACGTCTACGACACCGGCTTCACCGGATACCGGCTCGGTTACGCCTCGGCCGTCTCGTACCTCTTCTTCGCGCTCGTCATCGTCGCCTCGCTCGTCCAGATCCGCCTCTTCCGCCGGGAGGACTGACCGTGTCCGCAATGAACCCGCCGACTGTCCGCAGCCGGCCCCGCCCACCCCGTGAAGGGGCCGGCTCCCCCCTGCTCCTCGGCCACGGCCGACTGCCCCGGGTCCTTGCCGGGACAGCACTGGCCGTACTGGCGGCCGTCTGGCTGCTGCCGTTCCTGTGGGCGATCGCCACTTCGTTCCAGAGCGAACAGGATGTGTCCACCCCGGGGCTGTCCCCTCTCAAGGGTGCCTTCACGATGGAGGCGTACCGGCAGATCCTGGAACGCGGGAACGTGACCACCTGGGCCTTCAACAGCTTCCTCATCGCCGGTCTGGTCACGCTCATCACGGTGGCCGTCTCCGCCCTCGCGGCGTACGGCTTCTCGCGGGGCACGTTCCGCGGCCGCCGGGCCCTGCTGGCCGTGACCGTGGCCGCCATCATGGTTCCGCCGCAACTGCTCGTCGTACCGCTGTTCAAGCAGATGCTCCTCTTCAACCTGGTGGACACCTACGCGGCGGTCATCCTGCCCCAGGTCGTCGCGCCGATGATGGTGTTCATCCTCAAGCGGTTCTTCGACGGCATCCCCCGGGAGCTGGAGGACGCGGCCCGCATCGACGGCGCCTCGGAGTTCAGGCTCTTCCTGTCGATCGTGCTGCCGTTGTCGCGGCCCATCATCGCCGCGGTGTCGATCTTCGTCTTCATCGGTGCCTGGAACAACTTCATGTGGCCGTTCATCGTCACCAACGACCCCGGCCTCATGACGCTTCCGGTGGGCCTGGCCACCGTGAAGGACGCCTACGGCATCCAGTACGCGCAGTCCATGGCGTCCGCGCTGCTGGCGGCTCTCCCGCTGATCGTGGTGTTCCTCCTCTTCCAGCGCCGCATCGTCAACTCCGTCGCCACCACCGGCCTCGGCGGTTCCTGACCCGCCCCGGCCTCCCCGCCGTACACGCAGGCACGGCGTTTCCCCGCCGGCCATCCGATCAACTGGAGTTTGTGTGCCCGCTCAGCCCATTCCGCGCCCTGAGTACCCGCGCCCGCAGTTCGTGCGGCGCGACTGGCTCAACCTGAACGGCGCCTGGCAGTTCGAGACCGACCGGGGCGACAGCGGCCTCGAACGCGGACTGCTCGGCCGCGAGCTGCGCGACGAGATCCTTGTGCCGTTCCCTCCCGAGTCCGAACTGTCCGGCGTCGGTGACACCGACTTCCTGGAAGCCGTCTGGTACCGCCGTGCCCTCACCCTGCCGGTGGCCTGGGCGGGACGCCGCGTGCTGCTGCACTTCGGCGCGGTCGACTACGACACCACCGTGTGGGCGGACGGCAAGGAGGTCGCCCGGCATCGCGGCGGCTTCACCCCGTTCACCGCCGATCTCGGCGACATCGCGGGAGCCGGGCAGGAGGTCGTCATCACCGTACGGGCCCGTGATCCCAAATCCGGCCCGCAGGCGCGGGGCAAGCAGGCCGTGCGCTACGCCAACCACGACTGCAACTACACACGTGTGACCGGCATCTGGCAGACCGTGTGGCTGGAGCCCGTCCCCGACCTGCATCTGCGGCGGCCGCGGATCACCCCCGACCTGGCCGGTTCCGCCTTCCACCTGGAACTCCCGCTGTCCGGCAACCGGCCCGGATACCGGGTGCGTGTCGTCCTCAGCGACGGCGACGGCGAGGTGAGCCGCGCCGAGGTGCGCGCCGATCTGGACCTGGCACCGCGTCTCCACCTCCCCGTTCCGGACGCCAGGCGACGCGAGTGGGCGCCCGGTGACCCGCACCTGTACGACCTGCGCCTGGAGCTCCTGGACGCGGACGGGCAGGTGACCGACAGTGCCGGGAGTTACGCGGGGCTCCGCGCCGTGGGACTGCGCGGCAAGGCCGTCGTCCTCAACGGCCGTCCGGTTTTCCAGCGCCTGGTCCTCGACCAGGGATGGTACCCGGACGGGCTGATGACGGCGCCCACCGACGAGGCCCTGGTGCGGGACATCGAACTGGGCATGGCCGCCGGATTCAACGGGGCCCGGCTGCACCAGAAGGTGTTCGAGGAGCGCTTCCTCTACCACGCGGACCGCCTCGGCTACCTGGTGTGGGGAGAGTTCGGTGACTGGGGGTGCGAGACGGGCGGCTCCTCCGGCGACAACCAGCAGCCGGACGCCTCCTACGTCGCCCAGTGGCTGGAGGCGGTGGAACGCGACTACTCGCACCCCTCGATCATCGGCTGGTGCCCGCTCAACGAGACCTACCAGAAGCTGCACGACCGCATCACCCAGCTCGACGCCGTGACGCGTGCGATGTTCCTGGCCACCAAGGCCATGGACACCAGCCGGCCGGTCATAGACTCGTCCGGCTACGCCCACCGGGTCGCCGAGACGGACATCTACGACGCCCACAACTACGAACAGGACCCGGCCGCCTTCCGGAAGCTGATGGCGGGACTCGCCGAGGACGACCCGTTCGTCAACACCTACGAGAACGGCTCGCTCTACTCGCAGCCCTACCGCGGTCAGCCGTACTTCGTCAGCGAGTTCGGCGGCATCTGGTGGGACCCCGAAGCGGCCGCCCAGTCCGGCCAGGACCGGAGCCAGTCCTGGGGCTACGGCGAGCGGGTCCGCGACGAGGAGGAGTTCCACACCCGATTCAGCGGCCTCACCGAAGTACTGCTGCGGGACGCCAACATGTTCGGCTACTGCTACACCCAGTTGACCGACGTCTTCCAGGAGCAGAACGGCATCTACCGCTTCGACCGCAGCCCCAAACTGGACGTCGCACGCGTCCGCGCCGCGCAGGTCGGCCCTGCCGCGATCGAGGAACTGGAGTAGAGCAGGGACAGGGGGCAGGGGCAGGGGTGACGCGCCCTAGTAGTTGGTCACCAGGGGCTTGGTCTCGTCCACGACGTATGTGGAGAGCATCATCGTCGTCACCTTTCCGACGTTGCGGGCGTTGTGGATCACGCCGTCCGGGATGAAGAACGGGTCGCCCGTGCGCAGTCGCAGGGGCGGCCTGTCGTCGAACACCATGAGGACGTCGCCCTGGACGATGTACCCGACCTCGACGCCGGGGTGGCTGTGGCGGCCCGACTCCTTGTGCCGGGGGATCTGTACCAGGGTCTGGACGGCCTCCCAGCCCTTGGCGGGCGAGGGATGCTCCTGCAGCAGGGTGCGGGTGACGCCCTCGGTCGGATCCGGGTCCACCGGGCCGGGGGTGGCAGAGGTGGCAGAGGTGGCGGGGGTGGCGGAGATACGGGACGGCTCCGCCACCGCGGCGGATGGCATCAGGGCGGCAGCGCCGAGTGCGCCGGCCGCCGCGACGCCACTGGTACGCAGGAGAGCACGCCTGTCGATCATCATGGATCCTTCCGTCGAGTGGAACGGTCTTGAGACTCGACTACTGAAACACATGTGAACACATATGAAGTTCTGTTGGCGTGCACTGCTTCGGATTGTCCATCTGGAGAGTGAACCTCTGCCCCGGCCGCCGCCGTTGAACCACTGGGAAGGCTCCCCGCACCCGTCCATCGCCATGTGCGGTTGTACGGGTGCGGGTGCGGCCCGCCGTCGGCGTCAGGAGAGGCTCAGCACCCCGGTGAGGCAGTACCGCAGCAGGTCCGCCGGCGCGCCCAGAATGGCTCCTCGTCGAGTTGATCGAGGTTGCCGCGCTCGGGGCGGGCGGATGCCGAAGTGCCGCTGTCCGCCGCCCGTCGACTGCTGGAACGGATCGCGCGCACCGTGTGCACCCGCTAGGACGGCACGGCTCCGAGGCGCCGGGGCCCCTCACTCACGCAGGCAGCAGGGTGGCGAAGATCCACTGATTGGCGGCGAGCGAGTCGTCCTTCTCCGGGAGGGGGCCGCGGCCGTACTGCCTGGTGAAGTCGAACGGTGTACGGACGGTCGTCGACCATCCTCGCGCGGCCAGGTCCCCGGCGGAGTCCGGCCGTGGGTCCGCGTTGAACAGAGCGGACAGGTCGACACCGATCCGCTCACGTGCCGCCGTGTGAAGGGGGTAGTCGGTGAGCGGGGCCGGCTTCACACCGTGCTTCACCTCATAGCCGATGGCGCTCCCCCGGGCGCTGTGCGCGACGATCGTGGTGATCAGCTCCCGCTCCGCGCCGGGCGGCGGGTACGGCAGCAGCCCTTCGGCCACCCAGGCCGTCGGACGCGCGGGATCGAACCCTGCCGTGAGTAACGTTCCGGCCCAGTCGAGGCGCAAGTCGGCGGCGAGCGGTCGGCGTTCGCTCCGGGGCGCGGTGTCCAGCGTGTCCAGAACAGCCTGCTTGAAGGACAGGACGCCTTCCTGGTCGATCTCGAACACCGTGCATCCCGGTGGCCACGGCAGCCGGTAGGCACGAGAGTCCAGCCCGGCGCCCAGGATGACGACCTGGTCGATTCCCGCTGCCGTCCGGTCCAGCAGGAAGTCGTCGAACACCCGGGTACGCAGCCCGAAGAAACGGCCGAGTCTGCCCCAGAGCGGGTCGTCGTCCCTCCCGGGCACCTGGTCCAGGTGTACAGGCCAGTCTGCACTGGCCCGGGCCGCGCGGACGAAGTGCTCGGCCAACTCGTCGCGTGCCAGCGCGTCCGGGCGCCCGGCCTCGATGGCCCGCGCGGCAGCGACCATCAGGGCGGTCCGCCCGACGGCCTCGTTGACACCAGTGCCCTCGTCAACTGCTTCGGCCATGCCGCTCCCCCAGTTCTTGTCCCTGGTCATACCCCTGTTCATACCCTTGCCCCGCTGCTGCTGCATAGCGTGTTCTACGGCAGGAAACGCGTAGCCCCACAGCCTGCCCACCGCCGGGGCGATTGGCCACCCAAGGGCTGTCCGTCGTCGTGAATCCGGGTCCGCCGCCCATGACCTCGGCCGCACTGCGGAGCGGTCTCAAGAAGGGGCTTCGCAGAGAGGCCACCTGTCCGGTGGCGGCTCTCCTCCGGGTGATCGGTGCGGATCGGCCGAGGGGCGGCCGGCAACGGCACGTCCCTCCAGTCATCAGCACGGGGCGGGCATACCATTCGCCGCCTGATCCACACTACGAGCCCTCGTGCGGGAGCAGCACGTTCGGCGACGTGAGATTCCGTTGCCCGGCCGGGCATTCTGGCGGATGCGCCAGGTCAACGACTATGACCGTCCGCAATATTGGCCCGATAGCGGTGGATGCCACCGTGGTGAGCGGCAGGCGCGAAGGGGGCCGCCGGTTTTCGCCGCGTGCGGTCGGGATCGAGCCCGGCAGCGATGCCATGCTGCGTCCGCGTCCGAGGGAGGTCTGTCTCTTCGATGTTCTGCTGCGTTCGGCCGTACCGGGCATCGGCGCGATGTCGGTCATAGATGTCTCCTGACTCCGTGCCCGGCCCTCGCCCCGTAAGGTGATACGTGTGTGATTCGTTCAGGCTCGTCCCTGCCCCTGGGCAGCCGGACGGCCTGGTGCCGATGTCGACATTGGGACGTGCAGCCTTCATGACCACAGCGCGGGACCTTCTTGTGATCACCATGGACACGGTCAGCGATCAACCCGTCAGGCCGGGTGAGCTGTCACTCGCGCTGGCCGGGGCCGAGCTGATCGACCTGTTCAGTTCCGGTGCGGTCGAGTTGCGCGAGGACCGTATCGTGCCCGGCCCTCGCCCCGCCCTGTCGGATGAGCTGTTGGAGCAGGCTTCCGCGTCGCTTCTCCGGGCGGAGCCGTACGAGTCGATCGGTGACTGGCTCTGGCGCCGGGGGGACGGGCTGGCCGTGGCCTACGTCTCGGACTTCGAAGCGGCGGGGCTTCTGACACGGCAGCGTCGGCGCGGGCATCCGTTCGAGGCCGGCGAGCTGACTCTGACGGATTCCGCCGCCCGCGACCGGGCGGCGGAGCTTCGGTCTTCCGGCGAGCCCGTCCTGCTGACCCTGGCAGAAGCCGTAGGAGTCCAGAGCGAACAGGCGCAGGACGCTCCGGAGATGACCGATGACACGGTCGCGCTCATTCTGGCCACCGTCAGTGACGCCATGCTGGAACTGGAGGCAGAGCGGCAGCGGCGCAACATCGAGCAGAAGGCGTTCGACAACGTCTGGCGCGGTCCGGGCGGGTGACCGCTCAGGATTCGTCGGTTCCGGCACACTCGCGTGATTCGATCGGCCCTGCGGGTGTGTCAAGCACCTCCGCGATGAAGGAATCCCAGTCCAGTCCCGCCATCTCCGCTTCCGGCGGTGTGATCCTGTAGGTGCGTTCGAGCCAGTCGGTGAGCGGCGGGACGGGGAGTTCGAACAGGGCGCTCATATCGCGGGCGTCGAGCAGGAGCCACGCGGTGTCGCGGTCACCGCAGCGGGCAGCCCAAACGCGCACGTCGCCACTGCCGCTCACCGAGTCCAGACCCTTGTGGAGCAGTTCGCGACCGATGCGCCATGTCACGCTCACACCCTCCTCGGTCGCGAGCACCACGGAAACGACCAGCGGGGCGTCCGGATCGAACCGGAACTCCGCGTGCATGGGCAGCCTGACGAAGCCGTCGAGCACCCGGTGGATGCTCAAGGACAGCACGGGCGGATCCGGGGGCGTTCCCGGTCGGCTCCGAGCATCGGATCGGTCGCCGTCCATGGCGAGTACTTCCTTCCGTGGTGGGGATTCGACGTCCCTCACTCTTCTCCGTAGGAGAACCGGACGCATAAGTCCCTGACGGTGAGAATCAAGGACCATTTCACATTCGTCACCTGCTTGACCGGTGACGATACTGGGTGCATGCTGGATCCGTCCAGGCGCTACGGCGCACATCCGCCAGTGAACGAGCGGAGACCTGCTGTGATGAGCGAAGAGACGATGACGGATGGCGCCGCGGCGGCACGGCACGCACGTTTCGGGAAGCTTCCCGAGCGCATCCGCTACGAGGACATGGTCGAGGACCAGGTGACGAGCCCCGACGCCGGAGCCGCCCATCGCTACGACCCCGAAGGGGCGTGGAATCACTTCAACTGCCTCGCGTACGACCTGGGCCTCTGAAAGAGCGTTCGTCCCGGCAGGAGTGTTTGGTAACGCAGTGCTGCCATGGATGATTGCGGGGTGTTGGTCCAAGTGGAAGCGGTGGGGCAGGCCTCAGACGGTCGTGCGACGGTTCGAGTGCGCTCGGAGGTAGGTGCCGCTGCGGCGTTCTGGATCGGTGATCCGACGGGAGTGGGCCGCGAGCATCATGTGGAGTGGACTGTTGAAGAGGACGCGGCTTGGGACAGCAACACTCGGCCGGCCGCTTCATTCTCACCCGGGGTGGATGAGGAGGAGGAAGGGGATCAGATCGTCTTTCGGGGGCGGCTGGGACTGACGGGCGATGGCGGAGCCGTGCTGGACGTAGCTGGCGCCCACATTCTCTTCGACCTCGCTGACCCGCCGCCGCCGAGTGCTGTCGATGGGACGTGGGTCGAGATCAGTGTGGCGCGGAACAGTGTCAGCCTGTGGCCCTACCTGCTATGACTCATAGACGCCCTGCTCTGCTGCCGTTCAGCTGTCGCGCCAGTTGTGGGTGGATTCGCGGGTGAGTCTGCGGCTGAGGCCTGCGATCTTCTTGCCCGCATCGATGCCCCTGCTGGTCGCAGGCACGTCGGCCGAGGTCTTGATGCTCTGGGCATCGAGGATGGGGTGCTGGGTTCGGTGTTGCGGCCTTCGGTCTTTCGGACCAATCGGCGCAGGAGTCCGTTGAGCTCGTCGAAGACACCGTGCTCCTGCCAGGTGGCACTGATGATGCGCGCGGCGGGGCAGCAGGCAGTCCGCCGTTCCGGACGCGCGTCCTCCCGGCCCTCGGACTGTCAGCGCAGCTTGCGGTAGGTGGTGCGGAGGTCGTGGATCCAGGCTTCGGGGTTTTCGTAGGGCCCGAAGTGGCCGCCCTTGTCGTGCACGTTGACATCGCGGATGTCGGCGTAGAACTGGCCGCCGCCTACCTTGAAGATCGCGATGCGCTCCTCGGGCGTGTCCGCGCCGGGTGAGCGGTCTCCGAGCAGGAAGGTGAAGCCGGCGGGGGCCTGGACGTAGGGCTTCAGGTCGTTGACGGGCTTCGGCGGGTAGAGGCCGGCGTTCTTGTAGGCGCGGATGGAGGATCCGATGGCCTGGTTGACCCAGTAGATGGTGGCGAAGGTGAGGATGTCGTCGGCGGGCCAGGTGGCGTCGAAGTCGGCGTTGCGGTCGCTCCAGGTCTTCCAGCGCTTGAGGACCCACGCCAGCATGCCGGCCGGGGAGTCGTTCAGTCCGTGGGTGAGGGTCTGGCCGTCGAGGAGGTGTGCGGCCACGTGTGAGACGTAGGTGCTGTTGCGGCGCAGGGTACGGGCCCGGATGTCCTCGGGCATGTCCTCGGTGCGCTGACCGCCGGTCAGGTCCCAGAAGCGGTCGCCCTGGAACATCGTGGGTGGCATCTCGTTGCCGAAGTGGATGCCGTAGAGGGAGTCGGCGTACTTGTGTCCGAGCCGGGCGCCGACGAGCGCGCCGTAGTCGGCCGCGCCGACGCCGTACCTGTCGTAGCCGAGCACCTCGGTCATCAGGGTGTGGAAGCGGTCGGCCATGTCTGCGTAGTTCTCACGGGGGTTGGTCAGGGGCGTGGAGAAGCCGAAGCCGGGCAGGGAGGGGATGATCACGTCGAAGGCGTCGGCGGGGTCGCCGCCGTGTGCCGCGGGGTCGGTGAGCGGGCCGATGACCTTGTGCCAGTGGTGGTGGGTCCAGGGCCAGCCGTGCATCAGGAGCAGTGGGATCGGAGCCGGACCCTTGCCGCGTTCGTGGATGAAGTGCACCGGGCTGCCGTCGACGTCCAGCCGGTGCTGGTTGAAGGCGTTCAGCTTCGTCTCGGCGGCGCGCCAGTCGTATCCGTCGGCCCAGTACTCGATCAGAGGCTTGAGGTAGGCGGTGCTCAGGCCGTACGTCTCGTCGTCGTTCTCCGGGTCGGACGCGAACCTGGTGGCCTTCAGCCGGGTGCGCAGGTCGTCCAGGACCTCCTGCTGTACGTCGATGACGAACGGCTCCGGATCACGGCGGGAATCATTGCTGCTCACGGGTGTTCCTCCTTCGCTCGGAGATGAACGGCCCCGGCATCGGGACCGGGTGGTCGTGTCAGTACTCGAGGTCCATCCGGACCCGGGTCAGTACGAGCTCGGCGATCTTCCAGACTCCGTCGACCTTGGTGAACCGGGGCCGGTAGTGCCCGAAGCCGTGCATGGAGGTGAACCGCGGCTCGCCGTCCGGCCCGGTACTGGCGGGGCGCCTGATCAGGTCCTCCATCGCCCACACCCCACGGGCAGAGGTCTCGGACTCGACCTCGATCTCGTCGGAGAACAGGTGGTGGACCACCACTGCCCCGGTACCGACGTTGGCCGGAATCGACTCGGCGATCTGCGACCGGCCCGCCATGCGGGCCGCGACGGAGCCGTCGGTGTTGTGCGGGGTGAACGTGCCGTCGGTGGTGAAGAGCGACGCCAGATTCTCCCAGCTCTGCATGTCGGCGTTGTAGACATAGCGCGCCATCAGGCGGCGCAGATCCTCGATCGTGCTCAGGCGTTCGATGGCATCCATTGGCCGTGCCTCCGTTCGTCTCATCGCTCTGCTGCCCTCCCCGGTATGGATCGGTGCGTCCGATGCCGAACCGCACCGGGCCGCCCGGGAATCCGGCACCCGGTTCATCGGCCGGTCCGGTGAAGTGTGAAGAACCCATCATTGGACCGTCAAGTCCAATCCTGAACCGCACGCGGGTCACCCGCATCCCGACGACTTCATGGGCACCATGTCTGCGCTCGCTGTCGATCTCCCGGACGAGTTCCTGCACTGCTTCCGCATCGACGTCCGCTCGGACGCCGGCTCGACCCGCCGCGTCACGCTCATCCCGCCCTGCCAGGAGCCGGAGATAACGACCGGACGCCCCCTTCGACGGCAGGAAACTGTCAGGCCACGGCCCGCGACCGCGGACCCGAGGGTCTGGAGAGGGAAGCTGTCTTCATGCCGGGTTCTTGGGGGAAGCCTGTCCCCGAAGGGCCCGGCCCGGATCGTCATCTGTCCACCGAAGCCGCCGACGAGCAGTCGGCGACAGTGGCCCCGCCTTCGCGCAGTCGGCGGAGCCACGCATACCCCATGGAAACCGCCGATGCCTCATCTGCTCGACCTTCCCGTACGTGCCTCCCTCACCGCGGGGCACTCCCGCTTCGCGCTCCGGCGGGGCCGCATTCTGCGGTACGCACCCGATCTCGCAGCCTTCGCCGCGCTGCCGGACCGGCCGGGGCCTCAGGACTGGGTGGACGCGGCCGTGCTGGCCGGTCCGGGCGGCGTGCTCTCCCTGGTAGGTCAGGACCCGGAGCTCCCCGAGGGCTGGCAGACCGTGTCCTACGACCGGGGTGTCCAGCTCGTGGCGCGGCGGCCGGTGACGACGTACGACGACGACGTACGTGAACTGACACCGGTGGACATCCCGGAGATGGCCACTCTCATCAGGGCGACCCGGCCGGGCCCCTTCCGTCCCGGCAGTCACCGCTGTACCACTTACTTCGGGGTCCGCCGGTTCGGGGCCCTGGTCGCCATGGGGGGCCTTCGCATGCGTCCCGCGGGTCACACCGAGATCAGCACTGTCTGCACACTGCCCGAGTACCGGGGGCGGGGGCTGGCCCGGCGCCTGGTCGGGCACCTGTCCTCAGTCGTCGCGGACCAGGGAAGCACCCCGTTCCTGCACGCCGAGGCCGACCAGGACATGGTCCCGCGGCTGTACGGACCGCTGGGCTTCGAGGCCCGCTCGGTCCTCTCCTTCCGGGACATAGCGGCTCCGGCGGGTGGTGGGCGGCTTCCGCACGCCGATGCAGGGCCCGGCTACCTCCTGTCGGTGCCGAGACAGCGGGGGCCGTCCGACTGAGCGGGGGCTGCGGGGTGCGTGACCGGGCCGCCGAACTACCGGGGCGGCCCAGCGGCGGACGGTCCGGGTCGCCCGTCCGCCGGCCTGTCGGGCCACTCCAGCAGCAGGATCCTCCTGCCGGTGCTGAGACCGGCGGTTTCCTGCCGGGCCGGCGTCGCGCGCAGCGCCATGGCCGCACCGGGTGCGCCCCATGATTCGGCGGTATCAAGGAGAGCAGTTCAGTGGTTCGGCCCGGAGGGCCGCGACGGTTCAGGTCGAGCGGTCCTCGGGTGTCTTGCCCAGGGCGTCTCGTAGCGTGGCACGGGTGGTGATGCCCAGTTTCGGGAAGACGCGGTAGAGGTGGGAACTGACCGTGCGTGGTGAGAGGTGCATGCGTTCGCCGATCTCTTTGTTGGTGAGGCCGCCGGCGGCGAGGTCGGCGATCCGGCGTTCCTGCCAGGTCAGTGAGGCAAGGTCCATCGGTGTGGTGTGGGCGCAGACTCCGGAGGCCCGGAGTTCGGCGCGGGCTCGTTCGGTCCAGGTTGTGGCGCCGAGTTGTTCGAATGCGTCGGCGGCCCGGTTCAGTGTTTGCCGTGCTGCCTTGGGTCCTTGGGTGTGTCGTAGCCGGATGCCGTGGGCCAGGCGGATGCGGGCCAGTTCGAAGGGGAAGGTTGTGGCGTCCGGATGGGTCTCGGCCCTGGTGAACATGTCGAGGGCCTGCTTCTCGTCGGGTGCTGTCATGGCCAGTGCTCCGTAGGTGGTCAGTGCGAGCCGGGGCGAGAGGGCGGGGAGTCCTGCCTCCTGTGCGGCCAGGGCGTGCCGGCGGGCCTGTTCGGAGCGTCCGGTGTGCATGGCGGCTTCCACGAGGTCGAGCAGTGTGCGGGAGGCCTGGTGGGCGCTGGGGGTGAACGTTCCGGGGGCGGTGATGCCGATCGCGTACAGGTAAGCGGCCTCGTAGTCCCCTTCGCTCAGTGCTGCCGCGGTGCCGGCGGCGTCGGCGATCTGGGTCAGGAATCCCACGCCGCGCGGGCGCGCCCAGGAATCGACCTCGGCCTGCAACTCCCGTGCCCGGTCGGACCGGCCGCGCATCGCGGCCAGGAGGGCCAGGTAGGCGCGGCTGTGGTAGGCGAACAGGACGTGGCCGTGAGATGTGGCGAGGTCCAGTCCGCGCTGTCCTGTGCGTTCCGCCTCGTCCCACTCCCCCAGGGCGATCTGATCGAGCATGATCAGGTGCAGCATGGTCATTCCGTTCGCGACGGCTCCCGTCTCCACCTCGCGGTCCACGCTGCGCTGCAGATGGGGGCGGTACGGACTCAGCGCGTCGACGTGGTAGGCGGCCACGGCCAGGCGTGTGACGTCCCACGGCTCCATGGCCGGGAGGCCGGCGAAAGCATCCTCCACCCGCTCGTGCACCCCGGCCCCGCGGCGCACCACGTCGCTCCAGGCGTCCTGGTAGATCAGGGAGTTGGGCCGGACCAGGTCGCCCATCGAGCCGAGGAGTTCGTGGGTGCGCTCCCACACCGCGTCGTCGCTCGCGTACTGGCTGATGGCGAGCAGGAGGTTCACCAGACGCTCGAGGGCCTCCGGCCGGTCGTGGTGCCCGGCCTCGCGCAGGGTCTCGATCGCCGCGATGACCGGGCGCGGTGAGGAGCGCACGTCCCCGTCCTCGTACAGGGCCACATAGGCGGCGGTGAGCACCGAGGCCGGGGACTCCTTCCCGCCCGGTGCGGCGTCGGAGTGGACGAGTTGCTGTGCCTGGTCCAGCAGGGCTGCGTGCCCGGCGACGAACGCGGCGTCGCCCAGCCGTCTGGAGCGGTCCCGGTGGTTCTCGCTCAGTTCCGCGGCCCGGGTCAGCCAGCCCACGGCCGCCATCGCCCCGCCACGCCGGGTCGCCGAGTCCGCAGCGGCCTCCAGCGCCGCCGCCACCCTCTCCTCGGGATCGATCGTCGAGGCCGCCAGGTGTGTGGCACGCCGCTCGACGTCCGAGCGGTGCACCCGGGCCAGCTCCGCGTGCGCCGCACGCCGCTGGTTGGGCGTCGCCATCTGAACGACCGTCGAACGGACCAGGGGATGCCGGAAGACGAACTCGCCACTGACCGGATCGATGTCCAGCAGACCCACCGCCGCCGCCTCGTCCGCATCCCTCATGCGGTAACGCACACCACGTGTCCCACCGCTACGTGCCCCCGCTCCCACACCGTCCAGGGCTCCAAGCAGCAACTCCCCGCGTACCGCGTCCTCCAGCCGTTCGATACGGGTGCCGTACACATGCTGCAGACGGCGGGGCAGCGGAACACCGTGTAACCCGTGATACCCCAACAACTTCTCGGCGCCGCGCCCCAGATGGCCCCTGCTGACATAAGGGGGGAGCTCCAGAAGGGCCAGGGGATTGCCCCTGGCCTCGTCCAGGACCAGCCGCCTGGTCCGCGCGTCCAGCCCTGGGTAGCGCAGATCCAGCATGCGCTCGGCGGCCTCCGCGGACAGTGCCCCGACCGGCAGTTCGGGCAGCGCCGCCGTGTCGAACCGCGAAGACACCTCGGAACGCAGAGCGACCACGAGCTTCACCGAGCTCCCGGCCAGCCTGCGCCCCACGAACCCGCACACCTCAGCGCTGACGGAATCCAGCCACTGACCGTCATCGAGCACCAGCAGGAGCGGTTTCTGTGATGCCGCCAGGGACAGCAGGTCGAGGACGGCGATACCGAGCGCCATAACGGAAGGAGGACGACCCTCGCCCCGACCGAAGACAACATCGAACACGCCTCGGTGACCATCGTCCAGACCATCAACACAAGGAAGCAACGGATACAGGAACTGATGCAGGCCGGCGAACGGAAGCCCGGACTCCGCCTCGACCCCGGCAGCCCTGAGCACTGTGCACTCGTTCCGCGCCTGTTCGGCGACATGGTCCAGAAGTGCGCTCTTGCCCACCCCCGTCTCGCCCCGCAGGACAAGTGCCCGTCCACGTGGGGCGGTCACGAACGCGGACAGAGCGAGCTGCTCCCTGTTCCGGCCGGTCATTGTCCTCACGAGCGACTCCACGGTCCCCACTCCTTGCCCATAACGGCGGCGATGCTGCCATCTTCGTCATCGAAGAGGGGAATGTGTCTCGCGAGAAACCCACCGTATGGCAGCCGCCACACCTCAGGGAGAAATCTACGGCACATGTCGCTCAAACGTGTAGCAACGTCGAGGCCACGTGAACTCATCAACCAAGGTTTCGGCAGGAGCTCTTAGCACGGCCGCCGGTGTTCGGAGTGGGACGTCCACGGTGCGGTGCTCGGCGCCGAGCGCGCTCGGGTGGCTCGCCCCCTCCTGCCCAGCGTCGCGGCCATCCGTCCGGCTCACGCCCGGACGGGGCGTGAGC
>NZ_JBHXUW010000087.1:0-28914 GCF_042672475.1 Streptomyces sp. NPDC127177 | reverse complement strand
CCCTCTTCCTGCTGTGTACGACCTTCCGGCTGTGTACGACCCGCCCCGGGGTCAGACCACCGGTGCGCTCGTGCCCGGTTCCTCGCTGATCGCCGGGCGGCGGCTGGCGATGACCTTCTTCGCCAGCGAGCGCGGGCTCGTCAGGAAGCCGTACCCCCACGACATGTGCATGGTCGCCAGCGCCACCGGGATCTGCGCCCGCGCCTTCAGCGGCAGTCCCTTGCCGGCCGGGAGCGATCCGGCGACGATGGCCGCGACGTACCCGGCCGGGACGAGCAGCGCCCACGGGGTGACGGCGGCGCCCACCACGATGCCCGCCGCGATCGCGACCACGGCGGTCGGCGGGGCCAGGTAGCGCAGGTTGATCGAGCCGGAGTGGTAGCGGGCGACGACGTGACGCCAGCGGCCGTAGTCCTTGTACTGCTTGGCGAGCGCCCGTACGGAGGGGCGGGGGCGGTACTGCACCCGCAGCTCGGGCGAGAACCAGATCAGACCGCCGGCCTCACGGATGCGGAAGTTCAGCTCCCAGTCCTGGGCGCGGATGAACTCGATGTTGTAGCCGTCCGCCTTCTCCAGGGCCTCCCGGCGGAAGACACCCAGGAACACGGTCTCGGCCGGTCCGGCCTGGCCGCCGGTGTGGAAGGCCGCGTTGCCGACGCCGATCTTCGAGGTCATGGCCGCGGCGACCGCGTCCTCCCAGGCGTTCTCGCCCTCGGCCTGCATGATGCCGCCGACGTTCTGCGCGCCGGTCTCCTCCAGGAGCCGGACGGCGGTCGCGATGTAGTTCGGCGAGAGCATGCCGTGGCCGTCCACGCGCACCACGACCGGGTGCCGGGAGGCCTTGATCGCGGCGTTGAGCGCGGCGGGGGTGCGGCCCGTCGGGTTCGGCACGGTGTGGACCCGGGGGTCCTCCGCGACCAGTTCGGCGGCGATCTCGTCCGTACGGTCCGTGGACGGGCCGAGTGCGATCACCACCTCCATCTCACCGTCGTACTCCTGCTCCAGGATGTGCCGGACGGAGTTCCTGAGATGGCGCTCCTCATTGAGCACCGGCATGATCACGGAGACGGCGGGGTGCTGCGCGGCAGGCATGTGGTCCTCGGGGGGTCCTCGGGGGCGGCCGGGGGGTCGAACCCCACCGGGCGGCGTCATTCGGCCGCCACGTTACCGCGAATGGGGGACACCGGCGCGCGCCGCCGGGTCGCGGGCCGGGATGCAGATCGTATGGGCCTACCGTGCGACAGGTCCCCCTTGCACCGCGGAGGTGTCCCCCCGTGCCCACGCCGCACCGCTCCCCCCGTCCGCCACGGCCCCGCGCCGCTCCCCCGCAGCGCAGGCGGCCCAGAAAGCAGGACGAGAGACCGCGCTGGGGCATGCGGATGGCGACCGGTCTCTCCGTACTGGTCCTCGGCGCCGGTGGCATCGGCCACGCCGTCGTGACCAACCTGGAGACCGGGATCGACCGGATCGACCCGTTCAAGGACATGAAGAACCGGCCCGCGGGCGGGAACGGCATGAATCTGCTGCTGGTCGGCACGGACGGCCGCGACAAGATCACCAAAGCGGAGAAGGCCAAGTACCGGCTGGGCGGTGCGCCCTGCCACTGCACCGACACGATTATGCTGGTGCACCTGTCCGCGGACAAGGAGCGCGCCAGCGTCGTCAGTCTGCCGCGTGACAGCTACGCCGAGATCCCCGAGCACCGGGACCAGAACTCCGGCCAGGAGCACGCGGCCCATCCGGTGAAGCTGAACGCCGCCTACGCCGAGGGCGGGCCCAATCTGACCGTGCGGACGGTCGAGCACATGACGGGCGTCAAGATCGACCACTACCTGGAGGTCGACTTCACCAGCTTCATGACGACGGTGGACGCCCTGGGCGGGGTCAAGATCTGCACCACCCGGCCGATGAAGGACTCCTACACCGGTCTCGATCTCGCGGCGGGCACCCATGAGCTGGACGGTGGCCAGGCACTCCAGTACGTGCGCTCCCGGCACATCGACGGCGCCGCCGACCTGGGCCGGATGCAGCGCCAGCAGAAGTTCCTCGCCTCGCTGATCAAGCAGGCGACCAGCAGCGGGATGCTGCTGAACCCGGTGAAGTTCCGGGAGGTCGCCTCGACGATGCTGAAGTCGGTACGGGCGGACAGGGGCTTCGACACTCAGCAGATGCTCGACCTCGGCCAGGCGATGCGACGCTTCTCCGCCGCCTCGTCCGAATTCGCATCGGTGCCGATGGGTGATGTCGCGTACCAGGTCAAGGGCATCGGGTCGACGGTGAAATGGGATCCGAAGAAGTCGAAGGCACTGTTCCAGGCGCTGCGCGAGGACAAGCCGCTCACGGTGAAGCAGCCCAAGCAGGCCCCGGCGACGAAGGTGGACGTGCCGCCTCAGCAGATCCGGATCCAGGTGTACAACGGGACCCCGAAGGACGGTCTCGGCTCCACGGTCGACGCCGCGCTGCACGCCACCGGCTTCGACACCACCCGGGCCCCGCTCACCGCGACGCAGCGCGACCTCAAGCACACGCTGGTCACCTACGACCCGCGCTGGGACCGGTCCGCGAAGTCACTGGCGGCGGCGCTGCCCGGCGCGGAGCTGAGGGCGGTGCAGGGCCAGGGCGCCACGATGAAGGTGACGGCGGGCGCGGACTACTCCAAGGTGGAGCGGGTCCGGGCCGAGGAGCCCGAGCCCAGCAGGTTCGGCGCGGTCACGGGCGACGAGGTGGTCTGCCCGTGAACCCCCGCACGTAGCGGTCCGTCCATGAGCGCCTGCACGCAGTGATCCGTCCATGAGCCGCTGTATGTAACAGAGCCGCTGCGCCGCAGTCCTCAGTCCTCGATGCCGTCGGCGACGCGCTTCTCCCGCAGTTCCCGGATCGCGCGGCGCCGGGCCAGCCGGTGCGTGCGGCGGATCTGCGCCTCCTGGTAGCGCCGCTTGTCCCGCTCGGTCTCCGGGATCACCTGCGGTACGGCGCGCGGCCTGCCGTCGGCGTCGACCGCCGCGAAGACCAGGTACGCGCTGCCGACCTGGGAGGCGGGGGTCGACTCGTTCCACCGCTCCGCCATGACGCGGACGCCGACCTCCATCGAGGAGCGGCCGGTCCAGTTCACCTGGGCCCGGACGTGAACAAGGTCACCGACGCGGACCGGCTCCAGGAAGACCATCTCGTCCATCGAGGCGGTCACGGCGGGGCCGCCGGAGTGCCGGCCGGCCACCGCGCCCGCGGCGTCGTCGACCAGTTTCATGATCACACCGCCGTGCACCGTGCCCAGCAGATTGGTGTCGCTGCCGGTCATGATGTGGCTGAGGGTGGTCCGGGACGCCGAGGTCGGCTTGCCCGGAATATCGCCCTCCGGGCGCGGGGCCTGATCTGTCATGCCCTCCACCTTATGCGGGGGCTTCGGGCCCGTCGCAATGCATCAGCTTCGCAACAGCCCTGGTCCGATTTCCCTTACACCCTGTAATAGCGGTGGCTCCGACCTGCACACTGGACGGCATGAACGATTGGCCCGAGAGCTGGAGCGACGACAACCGCAGCGGTAACCGCTACGGGCAGGGCAGCGCGAGCGACCGGCCCGAGAGCGCCCGCGCGATGCCGCACGTCCAGCGCCCCGTCCCGTCCCAGCAGCCCGCCCCGCCGCGCGGTCGACCCGCACCGCCGAGGCAGCCGCAGGTCCCGCAGCAGCCGGGCGGCTACGCCGAAGGCGGCCCGCAGTACGACAGCGGCTACAACACGGGCCAGGTCTACGGCGGTGGCAGCGGCGGCCGCGGTGACGGCCACGGCCACGGCGGTGGGCCGGGTGACGGCGGATACGTCCAGGGCCGCCCGTCGGCCGCGCCGGACTGGCGCCGCCGGATCAAGATCGGCGCACTGGCCCTCGTGGTCGTGGTACTCGGCGTCTCCGTCGGTACGTACTTCTGGGCCGACTCCAAGCTGAAGCGCGATGTCGACCTCTCCAAGGTCATCGAGCGGCCGAAGTCCGGCGACGGCACGAACTACCTGATCGTCGGTTCGGACAGCCGCGAGGGCATGACGGCCGAGGACAAGAAGAAGCTCCACACCGGCTCCGCCGAGGGCAAGCGGACCGACTCGATGATGATCCTGCACGACGGCGGCAACGGCCCGACGCTCGTCTCGCTGCCGCGTGACTCGAACGTCGAGATCCCCTCGTTCGTCGGCTCCGAGTCCGGCAAGAAGTTCCCCGGCACGGGCCGCACGACCAAGCTGAACGCCGCGTACGCCGAGGACGGCCCCGAACTGCTCGTCCGTACCGTCGAGTTCAACACCGGCCTGCACATCGACCACTACGTCGAGATCGGCTTCGGCGGCTTCGCCAAGATCGTCGACGCGATCGGCGGGGTCGAACTCGACATCCCCAAGGCCTTCAAGGACAAGAACTCCGGCGCCGACTTCAAGGCGGGCAAGCAGACGCTGAACGGCGAGGAGTCCCTCGCCTTCGTCCGCACCCGGTACGCCTTCGCGGCCAGCGACCTGGACCGCACGAAGAACCAGCAGAAGTTCCTCGCGGCGCTGGCGAACCAGACGGCGACGGCGTCGACGATCCTCAACCCGTTCAAGCTGTACCCGACGATGGGCGCGGGGCTGGACACCCTCGTCGTCGACAAGGACATGTCGCTGTGGTCCCTGGGGAAGATGTTCTTCGCCATGAAGGGCGTCACGGGCGGCGACGGCAAGTCGATGAACATGCCGATCTCGGGCTCAACGGGCGGCAACCTCGTCTGGGACAAGGCCAAGGTCAAGCAGCTGGTCGAGCAGCTCAACAACGACGAGAAGGTCACCGTCTCGAGCAACTGAGACGGACACACCGTGACGGCCCCGCCCACCGGGCGGGGCCGTTCGTCGTGCCGGGCCACACACCTCTCCCCCTTGCGCAACTATGGTGAGCCGATGTCAACGATCAAGCAGTTCCAGGTCACCTTCGACTGCGCGGACCCCGAGCGCGTGGCACGGTTCTGGTGCGAGGTGCTGGGATACGTCGCACCGTCGCCGCCCGAGGGGTTCGACACCTGGGACGACTTCAACCGCACCCTCCCGGCCGAGAGCCGGGGTGCCTGGTTCTCCTGCTCCGACCCCTCGGGGGCCGGCCCGCGGCTGTTCTTCCAGCGCGTGCCCGAGGGCAAGGTCGTCAAGAACCGGGTGCATCTCGATGTGCGGGTCGGCACCGGACTCGTGGGGGAGGAACGCCTCGCCGCGCTCGAGGCCGAGTGCGTACGTCTGGTCGCGCTCGGCGCGGTCCGTGGGCAGCTGCTGCGGGCCGACGGCGAGAACGAGTCGTGCCAGCCCATGCAGGACGTCGAGGGCAACGAGTTCTGCCTCGACTGACCCTCTTGACGGACGGAAGCCGGACCGAAGCCGGACCCTGAAGCCGGACGGATGCCGGACCCCGAGGCCGGACGGAGAACGCTAGCCGATCCTGAACGTGGCGTCGGGGGCGGCGTAATCGACGTGTCCGGCGAACCGCGCGGAGGCACGCGCCACCGCCTGCCGCGGCGTGAGGAAGGGCCCGACATGCGTGACGATCAGTCGGCCCGCACCGGCCGCGGCGGCGGTGTCTCCGGCGTCCTCGGGTGTGTGGTGCACCTGTTGCTCCTCCCCGGCCGGAGGCCCCGCGCTCTCCGCCTCGCACAACAGCGCGTCGCATCCCCGGGCCAGCTCCGTCAGGCCCGCGCAGGGTGCGGTGTCCCCGGAGTACACCAGCGACCTGCCCGCCGCCGTACCGATGCGCACGGCGAAGGCGGGCATGCCGTGCGCCACCGCCCGGCTGGTCAGCCGGAGCGAACCGGCCGCCACCTGGTGTCCGTCGTGCAACTCCGTTACCGCGAAGGCTGATTCGACCGGGCTGCGCGTATCGCCGTTGGTGAGGAAATGGGCCAGCCTGTCGGCGATTCCGGGTGGGCCGTAGAGAGGGATCGGCGCGGGCAGGCGGATGTCCGCGTAGAGGGCACCGTAGTAGGCGGTGAGCAGGTCCGCGGCGTGGTCCGCGTGCAGGTGCGAGATCCAGATGGCGTCGAGCGCGTCCAGGCGCACGTGGCGTTGCAGCGGTCCGAGCGTGCCGGTGCCCGCGTCCACCCAGACGCGGGTGTTCCCGCTCGATACCAGGTAGCCGGAGCAGGGGTTGTCAGTCCGGGGGTAGGGGGTCGCACTGCCGAGGACCGTGAGGTTGAGAGGCTCGTCGCTCATCACAGGATGATGCCAGCCGGCCACGTTCAAGCGCAGGGGCGGGCGAAGGTCCGGGCGTAGCCCTCGGCCCGCCCGTCCCGGGTCCGCTGCTCACTCACGTCGAAGGGGGTGACTCTGCGCCTCCTGCCGGGCCTTGTGGCTCCGTCTCGTCCAGGTCCTCGTGGAGCGCGTCCAGGACCCGCCCCGTGGGCCGCCCGTCGGGCGCCAGTTCTGCCAGGTGCCAGCCGGGCAGCCTCGCCTCGGTCTCCGGTGCGAGGTCGCCGTCCGCCGGTCCGGCCAGACCGTGGAGCAGACCGAACGCGGTCTCCTTCGCGACCTCGCGGGCTATCTCCCCCAGTTCGGCCGGGGTGAGGCCGAGCCGCAGCGCCCGCTCGACTGCGCCGCCCGCGACTCCGTCCCCGCGGTAGGCCTCGACCCAGTGGGGTGCCGCCGTGCTCCAGACGTCGATGTCCTGCCACACCATGCGCAGGAACCGGTACCTGGCCAGCTGTGGAAGGTTCTCCTCGGCCTCCGACTCCGCCCAGCCCACCGCGTCGTCGGCCCCCAGAGCGTCGAAGAGGCCTGTCAGCTCGTCGATGTCCGTCATGGAAAGGGAAGGTACGCCACCCGGCCCGGAGGCCCGTTCGGGCCGGGTCGCGTTCGCCCCCGTCTGCCACACTGTTCGAGTGATCGTCGAGCTCGCCAGGAGGCGGAGAGGCCCGGCGGTGCTCGCCGCCCTGATGCTGGCCGCGTTCACCTTCAACACCGCCGAGAACCTGCCGATCGGTCTGCTGGAACTCATCGCCGACGGCCTGCACGTGTCCCTGCCATCGGTCGGCTACCTGGTCACCGGTTACGGCATCACGGTCGCCGTCGCCTCCCTGCCGCTGGCCCACTTCACGCGGGCGGTGCCCCGGCGTCACGTCCTCACGGCCCTGTTGACGGCGCTCGTCGTGTCCAGTCTGGTCGCCGCGTCGGCCGGTTCCTACTGGCTGCTGCTCGGGGCCCGGCTGTTGACGGCTCTTGCCCAGGCCCTGTTCTGGGCGGTGATGGGGCCGGTCGCGGTCGGGCTGTTCCGGCCCGGAATCCGTGGGCGGGTGGTCGGGGCGCTGTCCGTCGCCGGTTCGCTCGCCCTCGTGCTCGGAGTGCCTGCCGGGACCTGGCTGGGCAGACAGAGCGGCTGGCCGGTGCCGATCGCCGGGGTGGCGGCCCTCGGGTCCGTCTCGCTCGTGACGATCGCTCTCCTCCTGCCGACCTCCCGCCCGGAGGAGGGGCACGCGGCATACGGAACCCGTCCCGACGCCCGCCGCTTCGGCACGGTCCTGGCGGCGGGGGTCCTCTCCGCCACCGGTGCGTTCGCGGGTTACACGTACGTCGTGAAGTTCCTGGGAGACGTGAGCGGGTTCTCGGGGAGCGCGGTCAACGTCCTTCTCCTGGCTTTCGGCGTCGCGTGTCTGGCCGGGGTGACGCTCACCGGCGCCCTGCTCGACCGTTTCCCGGACTCCGTACTCGCCATCGCCATCGCGACCCAGGCCGTGGGGATGCTCGGCCTGTACGCGAGCGGCGGCACCCAGGTCGCGGCGGTGGTGTTCCTGGCGCTGACCGGCGGTGCGCTCGGGCCGGTGTTCATGGCCACCCAGAACGAGATGCTGCACTGCGCGCCGGGCCGGACGGACATGGCCCTCGCGGCGAACTCCGGTGCCTACAACGCCGGTATCGCGGCGGGCGCCGCGCTCGGCGGACTGGTCCTGTCGCTGTCCGGCGTACGGGGCACGTTCCTCGCGGGCGGTCTGCTGAGCGTCGCGGGCTGCGCGGTCCTGCTGGGCGAGCGGCTGCTGCCCGGCGGGGGCCGTACCGCAAGCCGCTCTAACCGCGGAGGCTACGAGCGAGCCAGGGGCTGAGTATGCCGCGCGGGACCAGCTCCTTGTACGTCTCGTCCCCGGGCAGCGGGACGACGAACCACCGGCCGGGCGGGAAGCGTCTCCCCCGCACGTAGGCCAGGCCGCCGTACACGGAGCGGAGGAACACGGGCACGGAGTCCCGGGGGACGTCCTCGAACCGCACTCCGTCGACAGTGATCCTCGCGTCGTCCTCGGGGAACACCTGGACGGTGACGGCGGGGACCCCGCCCAGCTCGATGAACGCCTCGTGCGGGAGCGACCCGTCCGCGTCGAGCACGGCGAAGGCCCCGGCCGACGTGCGGCGGGAGGTCTGGTCCGCCCCGATGTCGTCGGTGACGCTCATCTCCAGACCGTTCTCGCGCGCGACCTCACGGACCGCCGCGACGGCGGCCTCGGTGCTCGGCAGGTGTGGGTGTCCCATGTGTCCCATGCCGTTGATCATGCCTCAGTGCGAAAACCGCTCCGCGGCAGGAGCCCTGGTCAGGGGCAGGAGCCGTGCTCAGGGGCAGGAGCCGTCGAAGTTGTCCTCGTAGGTGCGGTAGACCCGGTCGGCCTTCTGCCCCTTGCCCGTGGGGGCCGCGGCCGGGTACTCGATGACGGGAACGGGCTTGCAGACAGCCCACTTCCGGGTGTCCGGGGAATCGTCGAACCCGAAGGTGCCGCTGGCTCCGCGCATGCAGTTGACGCAGCTCGCACCGGAGTCCGTGCCCAGGATGTTCATGTTGACGACGGTGTTGTACACGTCGTCGTGGTTCGGCAGGTCGACAGCCCCTGGCTTGCTCTGCCGGTCCTCTCCCGTCGCCTCCTCCCCTTCGCCGTTGATGTCGTCGTACGCCCGGTCGGTGGCCTGGGCGAGCACGGTGAAGGCGTCGTGGTACATGACCGCGTAGCCGTCGTCCAGGGGCTTCGCGCCCCATGCGGGGTGGTCCGCCGGCATCGCCTTGCGGAGTTTTCCGAAGTACTCCATGAAGCCCCGGGGCCCGGCCGGGAGCTGCTCGGCCCCGGTCCACGACAGGGTGTCGACCGAGGCCGCGCCGACGAGGGTGATCCGGGAGGAACGCAGGTGTGCGGTGATCTCTGTCCCGGTCGATTCGGGATCCATGCCGATCCCCACCTTGAGGATGCGTGTCGGCTTGGCGTGGTTGCAGGAGGGCTCGCTCGCCAGCCGGTTCACCAGATGGGGCAGGTCGTGATCACGCCCGGCGAAGAAGACCGTGTCCGCCTTGGTCAGACAGATACTGCGGGCCACATCGGCGAAGCGCTGGGGAACGCCCTTGTCGTCGCCGATGAGGCCCAGGTACGACGCCTGGCGCTGCTTCAGTCCGTACTTCTTGCCGAAGTGATCGAGGAATACGTCCCTCAGGTCGGTGGAGTAGCTGTCCTGTTCCCGCCGGTCGGAGACCAGGAAGCCGGTCCCGTCCCCCGGGTTCTTCTCCAGGTAGGCCCCCAGCGACCGCGCCAGGAGGTCGTTCGAAGGTGAGGTCTTGAAGAAGTACCCGGCCTGCATCGTCGTCGACGTGAGTATCGGCCCTATCGTCGGAATCCGGTGCTTGGAAAGGGCCTTGGCCGCTTCGAGCGTGTCGGGATTGCTGTTGGGCATGCCGAACACGCCGATCAGTGGTGACTCCTTGTCGGCGGCCATCGGCGCCAGCCGGTCGACGACGGGCCGCCATTGGTCGAGGTCCTTGCCGTCGTTGGCCAGAAGCAGCTGGTACCGGGGCCCGGCCTGCGCGTTCGCCCGGAGTTGTGCCACATGGGCACCCGCCAGGGCACGGGCGATCTGCGCCGTGCTCATGGCGCTGGTGGCATCCGTGGTGAACGGCATCATCAGCGCGATGCGCACGTAGGGGATGCGCGCCTCGCCGTTCTCCGGGTGCTTCCACCCCTTCTCGACACGGGCGTTCTCGTCCGCCACCGCGCTTATCAGGCCGTCCAGTTGGGGGTCGCCGTCCAGGACGCCCGCGGTGACGCCGACGCATTCCTTCGCCGACTCCTCGAAGCCGTCACCGCATTTCTCCGGCAGCATCCGTACGACCGCGAAGGCGGCTGCCGCGAGCAGGATGATGCCGACGGTCAGGGCTATGACCTTGTCCGCCGGGCCCATGGCCCGGTTCCTGAAACGGTCCAGCACAGTTCTCACTCCTCGCCGCGGAGGGGGCCGCGTCCGTAGTCCGGTCCGTACGTCGGGCAGGGCCTCCGCTCGCGTACCGCGGCCGGCCAGGAGCGTGCCGCCTCGTTGAGCACCACGCGGCCCGACGGATGACGCATCGACAGGAAAGCCAGCTCGGAGCCGATGTCCTCGCACAGGTCGTCCATCGGTTCCGCGTACGTCTCGGACAGGTACCAGAGAGCGTGCAGCAGCCGGTTGACGGACCGGTGTATGTCGTCGGACTCCTCGTAGAGGTGGTCGTGGGCGCCCCGGGCGATCTCGGCACGGTGGTCCGTCCACTCCGCCCGGGGAGGGTGCGGGGCCGAGGCCACCCGGGGCAGGGCCCCGAGCCAGCGGTCGGCCGGCCAGCTTCCGAAGTACTCCGTCAGCTTGCTCACCACCGGTTCCGCTTCCCCGACGGCCAGTTCGTGCCGCAGGACGTCCGGCTCGTGACCGGCACCGCGCTCCTCGTGATGCCTGCGCAGGAGGCCGTGCAGGTCCGCCCAGCGCCGTCCCGGGCCGGCCGCGGCGCAGACCCGGCGCGCCTCGTGGACCAGCAGGGCCCGCAGGAAGGGGTCGGCCACGAATCCGGTCTCCGTACCCGGCCCGTCCCCGCCCGCCGCGTCCGGTGCGCCGTCGGTCCAGTGCTCCTCCACCAGATACCGGGCCGCTGTGGGCAGCCCCGCGCCGGGGAGTCCGCCGTCGGCGAGCACGGCCGCTGTGGTCAGGACGTGTGCGGCGGCCCGGTCCCGTGCCAGGGCGAGCGGCGCCAGATGGGCGCGCAGCTGGGGCTGCGGCACGAGCCGCTCCAGCAGCACTTCGCCTGCCGGCCGCCCCTCCCCGACCGGCAGGTCGAGGAGAGCCTCGGGATCGACGGGGTGCCCTGCGCGGACGACTGCCTCGCACAGCACCCGGCTGCCCTGCGGATGCCCACGGGTGAGGGAGTACAGGGCGGACGGAAGATGGCGTGGCAGCGGTCCCTGGGCGGCGTCGAGCATCAGCAGCAGGTCCCCGCGGCCCAGCGGGGGCAGCGCGATCGTGAGCATTCCTGCCGACGGCGAAGAGGCGACGGTGCGTTCCCAGCCCGACTCGTGGGTGAGCTCGGGCAGTTCCCGGGTCGTGGCGTCCGGATAGAGGGCCGCGCCGCCGCCCAGCCGGGTCGCCACGACGACCAGGGGGTCCTGGACGCCGGGCCCGGTCGCGGACCGGTGATCGAGCAGCAGCCCGACGAAGCGCCGCCCGGCCGCGGTGTGCGCGTTGTCCAGCAGGACCAGTGGCCGGGGTGCCCGGTTGACCCGCTGCCACCGCCCGTAGGCGTCGGCGACGTCTTCGAGGAAGGCTGCGGTCAGGGTGCGCTCGACGGCGTCCTGGAAGTCACCGCCCTGGTGGAAGCGCAGGCTCAGCCGGATCAGGGCGCTCTCCCCGTCGTCGGAGCCGCTGGAGCGGCTCCGGTACCACTGCTGCACCGACTTCTCGGCCCGGTTCCGTGTGTGCCGCCCGAAGTACTGCTGGACGACCGCCTCGGTGACGGGCGCCAGATCGTGCTGCCGCCGGTCCGGGTCCGCGAGGCGCTCACTGACGTCGTACGTCCAGTCGGTGCCGGTCCCCTCGGCCCCGGCCGTTCCCTTCGTCAGGCCGCACGCGACGAGCAGCCGTGCGATCCGGTCACGGGCCAGCGCCTGCTGCTCCTCGTCACCGCGGTGCCAGCTGGATACGGCGAAGAGCCCCGGCAGGAGGCGGGCGAAGCGCAGCCGCACCGCTCCCGGCACCGCCGGTGCCAGTCCACAGACCAGTTCCTCCAGGATCTCGACCACCGCCGACGTGTTGGCCGCCGCGGGCCCGGACCGGTGTGCCAGTTCGACCCGTGCGGCATCGACCCGCCCGAGCGGGATCCGCCCGCGGTAGGCCGCGTCGAGTGCGTCGAGGACCGCGGTCCTGCCCATTCCGTGAGTCCCGCAGAGCAGCGTTACGGGAAGGTCGTCCCGGTGCTCCTGAGGCACCAGCTCCCGGCGGTCGGGCGCCATGCCCACCAGCCGGGGAACCAGCCCTCGCAAGATCGGATCCCGTGCGTACAAAGGCGTCCGCATCGCCCACTCCCCCGTTCAGCCGTCCATCTCCACTCCGTGGCGGGCCCCACCCCGCGCGTCAGCCGCCGAGCATCCTGCCCAGTGCCTGACCGACCGCGTCCATGAGCAGTTGCCGGCCCACCGTGTCCGGGGCGGATGCGAGGTAGCCCCGGATCCGTTCCATCAGGCCGCGCTGCCGGTCCGGGGGCGGCTCGTCGTCGGGGGCCCCGCCGCCAGCCAGCGAATTCGCGCTCCGCAACAGGGCCGCGAGTGCCTCCGGGTCGAGATCGAGGGCCGGTGCCAGCTCCGTGATGAGCCTGGCGAGACCGGCGGGCGGCAGCGCGGTGTGCATCTCGATGGAGGTGTGCACACTGTGGTCGGCGTCGCCCTGCGTGATGTTCTCGATCGTCCCGGCCTCTATGTGGGTGTGCTGGGCGGGCCGACGGTACTCACGTTGCTGCGCCACGTACGCACCGATGTCCGTGACTCCGGCGAGCACGACGGCCACGCCCTGCGAGGTGAGCGCCACGTGTGAGCCGACGTCGTGGTGGAACAGCGGCCCATCGCAGGTGATCAGTTCCTCGTCGGCCAGGTAGGTGAGCGCGCGTGCGACCTCACTCCGGGAGAGGGCGTCGCCGAGGAAGAAGACGTCCGGCGAGTCGAGGAAGCCGCTGATCCGTAACGGCTGTCGGTGCGTGTTGGCATGGATCCAGTGCAGTACGGCCCGCGCCGCGTGGCGTGTCCGCTCGGCGGCGTTCGCCCGCAGGGCCTGAAGCCATCGGGCGCGGTCGACCCCGGCGGCCCGCAGAGTGACCACGGGAGCCCCGGTCTCCGGCCCGGGCCCGCCGACGGTGTCGATCAGCTCCTCGGCACACAGGTGGTCGACGAGCAGCCTGACCGCGCTCATGGGGATGCTCTGGAGCGAGCCGAACCCTGCGCAGGACACGTGCCGGTGCAGCCCACCCTCGGCCCTGTCCCAGACCCACAGCAGGAGGCGGGGGCCGTACCTGTCGACGTACACGTCGAGGACGTCGTGGCCTGGTAACGCCGGTATGGGATCTGACACAGACGGGGTCCTGTTCCTACTGTCTCCAACGGCTCAGCTGCCGCACCTACCCCAGCTTCATTCCTCTAATCAGCTCCGGCCCACGGGAATGCGTGTCAACTTCGTTACGATGAAACGGATTTGACGGGTCCGCTGCCGCCGATCAGGCCTGGTCGGGCACGGACGACGTGAAATCCGCCCAGGCTCCAGGACCGAAGGCGAGCACGGGGCCCGGGGCGTTCTTGGAGTCGCGGACGTGGACTGTGCCGGGGGCGGTTGCGATCTCGACGCAAGAGTCCCCTTCACTGCTGCTGCTGTAGCTGCTCTTGAACCACGCCAGCTCGGAGGCGTCCCCGGCAGAGGTCTTGCGGATCATGTCTCTCCCAGCACTTGCTCGATGAAGGCCAGCGACTCCCGTGGCGCGAGAGCCTGGGCCCGGATCATCCCATAGCGCAGATCAAGGATCCTGAGCTGTTTCGGGTCGAACACCGGCCGCCCGGCGAAGGCCCCATCAGAGCGCCCCACCGCGGTGCCGTCCTCGAACTTCAACACCTCGATCCCGCCATCCATACCCGCGTGGTCCTCGCGACGGGTCGGCATGACCTGAATGTCGACGTTCCGCAACTTCCCTACTTCCAGAAGCCTTTCGAGCTGCCGACGCAATACCATTGTGCCTCCGACGGGACGGCACAAGGTCACCTCTTCCTGTACGAAACTGAGCGCGGGAGCGGGGGACCGTTCGAAGATGCGCCGCCTGGCCATACGCGCGGCCAACACCCTCTCCACCTCGTCCTCCGAGTACGCGGGCCGCCTCATTTCGAACAATGCGCGCGCATACTCGGCCGTCTGCAACAGGCCGTGGATGTTGTGGTTGCTGTACAGCCCCATCTCGACGGCTCGCTCCTCCAACTTGGCGAGTTCACGCACCTTCTTCGGGTACCGAACCTCCGCCAAGTCCTGCTTCATCACAGCGATCTTGCCGCCCGCGCCCGTCACCTCGTCCGCTCTGTCCAGGAACTCCGGCCGAGGAATCCGCCGCCCGCCCTCCACCTTGTAGACGAGGTCCTCGCCGTACCCGATCGCGGCCCCGAACTCGGCGGCCCGCATTCCCGCGGCCTCCCGCCACGCCTTGATCTGACGCCCCACCGCTGCCACCACCGCAGCCCCCGACTCGTCATCGGGATCGACTTCCCAACCGTGCTCGTCCGCCCCGCCGTCGCCCTGCTCCGTACCGACCCCGTCCACACTCATCCGCGCCCCACTTCCGACGTGCGTGCCGTTCTTCCTCAACCGCCTCTGTTCCCCGCACGTCACTCCGGACAGCCCGGACAGCACTGGACAAGCCCCGGACAATCGCCGTACGCATCGGCTCAGTCACTGTGCACGGTACGCAGGCGCGGCCACGCTGAGTGACGTGAACCAACAAGCCGCCACCCCCCAAAACACCACCACGGAGCGCACGTTCACCGTGCTGCTCTCACCCACCCGCCGAGGCGCACGGCTCGCACGCCTGCTCACCGTGGTCCACCTCGATCTCTGGGGCCTGCCTTCGGCGTCGGCCGCGCACGTCGTCGCGGAGCTGGCCGCCAATGCCGCCACGCACGGACGGGTGCAGGGCCGGGACTTCCGGCTGAGCCTCACCGTTCGCGGGGACACACGGCTGCGGGTAGAGGTGACCGACACCCGGGGCGACCGCCTGCCCGTCGCGTCCGCCCCGGAGGACGACGCCGACAGTGGGCGCGGCCTGCTGATCGTCGAGGCCCTCGCCGACCAGTGGGGGATCACCACGGGCCCGGTCCCGCGCAAAACGGTCTGGGCGGAACTCAGCCTCGCACCGTGACCGCCTCGCGCCGTGTCCGATTCCACCGGGTCGCGGGTACCCGCGACCCACGCGGCCACGACCCGGTGGGCCGCGACGCGGTGGCCCACGACGCGGTGGCCCACGACGCGGTGGCCCACGACGTCTAAAGGCTTTTAAAGAACCAAGGGAAATAACCCCACCAAACCCAACCCCGCCCTCGTCCGGAGGCCCGTCACCCGCACGGGTGACATATGCCAACTCAGCTGGATTTGGCACGGGTTGGCTGGCATATGCTCGCCGCGACAACCACAGACACGAGACGGCCCCGGCCGGGACTGGAATCCCTGCCGAGGCCTGACCACGAGGAAGAAGACGCTTCCCGATGGATACCCCGCAGGTTACCGCGCCCCCGCACGCCAGGCCCGGCTCCCCCGGCCCCTCCGGCGCCCCGCGCGACGTCACACCGACTGCCGGTGTCATTCACGTCAACACCCGCCACAGTTCCGGCTTCACGGTCATCGGCAACCACCTCGCCCAGCACCGCGAACTCTCGCTCGTCGCGATCGGGCTCGCCGCGTACATCCAGTCGCTGCCCGCCGGGGCGAAGGTCGGCATCAAGGTCCTCACCGACCGCTTCCCGGAGAGCGAGGCCCGAATCGCCGCCGCTTTACGGGAGTTGGAGGAGAAGGGCTACCTGCACCGCACCCGCGTACGCCTCCCCGAGGGCCGGGTGGTGACCCGTACGGTCTCGTACAACCAGCCGCGCAGCACCGACGCCTCGAAACCCCCCGCACCACAGCCCCGGCCCACCGCCCCACCGCGCACGACACCACCCGAGCCACAGCGGCCTGCACCGGCAACACCGCCCCCGGTTCCGGCCCCAGCCCCGGCCCCGGAACCCGTACGCGCTCCGGCCGCCCCCGCCGCAACTCCGCCCCCGCCACTCCCCCAGCCACGCACACCCACCGACGGCCTCCACCGCACGGCTGCCGCCCTCCTGGCCGACCTGCGCCGCCACGCACCCGGACTCGCCCTCTCCGAGAGCGACATCCGCACCCTCACCCCCGGCGTCACCGCCTGGCTCGAACGCGACACCCACCCCGACACCATCCGCCACGCCCTCACCACAGACCTCCCCGTCCCCCTGAAGCACCCGGCGAAACTGCTCCGGCACCGGATCACCACCCGTATCCCGGCACCACTCCCCGGCATCGCGGAGCTCACCGCGCCCCGTCGCAAGACCGTCGTCGTCCCGCTCCAGAACTGCGAAACCTGCGAACGCGCCTTCCGCGCAACGGAACCGGGGCACTGCCGCGACTGCCGCACCGAACACCCGGACCTGCACGCAGCGGCAGCCTGACGGCGCAGAGCGAAGTCGGGCCGACTCGGTGGGGGCCGAGCCACCGAGTCAGCCCGCCCGTGGCTTCGTAGCGCCCGGCTAAGGAGCCCCCCGCTCCTTGGAGACAGCAGGCTTGGGAGCCTTCTGCGGCGCCGAAACACCCGGCTGGGGAGTCACCCTCCCCTTCGAAACGCCTGGGTGGGGAGTCACCCTCCCCTTCGAGACAGCAGGCCTGGGATCCTTCGGCGGATCCGGAAGACCCGGCGAGGGAGTCATCCCCGGCTTCGTACCTCCCGGAGGATTCGTAACGCCCGGAGTAACGGTCACCGCCAGATCCGGAACGTCCGGCGGAAGACCCGTCGTCGGCTCCACCACTTTCGCGTTGGTCCCCGGGCGCTTCACCACTCCGTCCCCCGGGTCCCCGCCGTCGCCGCCCGACCCGCAGCCGGCGGAGACGAGAGCGCAGACCTGTGACTCCAGGCGCCCGGCGATGGCTCCGCCGACTCCGCTCATGGTCATGGCCAGCACGATCGTAGCGACGACGATGATCAGCCCGAGATACTCCACAGCCGTCTGGCCCCGGTCACGCGGTGTCATCGGCTGTGCCTCACCTGGTGCGGGACCGGTTGCCTCGTGTGCGCGTAATGCGAACTCAGCCCCTGACAAAGGGAACACCCAGCAATCATGTAGGAGCGCGGTCATGCTGTTTTCGCGCTCGTGTCGTCACCCGCCCGGAGAAAGAACGCTATACGTAGTACTTATCGGCTCCCCCATCGATCAAGGCTCAGTAACCGCGCGAAGGTGTAACAGCGTCGGCCCGGGAGCCGTGGGCACTGATCTCCCGGCGTCACCGCCGGACATGACGACGGCCCCCGGCGATGCCGGGGGCCGAGCGTCTGTGTGCGTCGGGTGGTCGGAGCAGCGGCTACGGCAGGTTCCGCGCCATCACGATGCGCTGCACCTGGTTCGTGCCCTCGTAGATCTGGGTGATCTTCGCGTCGCGCATCATCCGCTCCACCGGGTAGTCGCGCGTGTAGCCGTAGCCGCCGAGCAGCTGGACCGCGTCCGTGGTGATCTCCATCGCCACGTCGGACGCGAAGCACTTGGCCGCGGCGCCGAAGAAGGTGAGGTCGCCGTCGAGGCGCTCGGACTTGGCGGCGGCCGAGTAGGTGAGCTGGCGGGCCGCCTCCAGCTTCATGGCCATGTCGGCGAGCATGAACTGGATGCCCTGGAAGTCGCCGATCGGCTTGCCGAACTGCTTGCGCTCCTGGACGTAGCCCTTGGCGTAGTCCAGCGCGCCCTGGGCGACACCGAGGGCCTGGGCGGCGATCGTGATGCGGGTGTGGTCCAGGGTCTTCATCGCGGTGGCGAAGCCGGTGCCCTCCTCGCCGATCATGCGGTCGGCGGGGATGCGGACGTTGTCGAAGTAGACCTCGCGGGTCGGGGAGCCCTTGATGCCGAGCTTCTTCTCCGGGGCTCCGAAGGAGACGCCCTCGTCCGACTTCTCGACGACGAAGGCCGAGATGCCCTTGGAACGCTTCGTCGGGTCGGTGACGGCCATGACCGTGTAGTACTCGGAGACGCCCGCGTTGGTGATCCAGCGCTTCACACCGTTGAGGACCCAGAAGTCGCCGTCGCGGACGGCCTTCGTCTTCATGCCCGCCGCGTCGGAGCCCGCGTCGGGCTCCGAGAGGGCGTAGGAGAACATGCCGTCGCCCTTGGCGAGCGGGCCCAGGTACTTCTTCTTCAGGTCCTCGGAGCCGGAGAGGATCACCGGGAGGGAGCCGAGCTTGTTCACGGCGGGGATCAGGGAGGAGGAGACGCAGGCGCGGGCCACCTCCTCGATCACGATGACCGTGGCGAGCGCGTCGGCACCGGCGCCGCCGTACTCCTCCGGAACGTGGACCGCGTGCAGATCCGCCGCGGTCAGGGCGTCCAGGGCCTCCTGCGGGAAACGGGCCTCCTCGTCGACCGCGGCAGCGAACGGGGCGATCTTCGCCTCGGCGAGCGCACGCACCGACTCACGGAGCATG
Organism: Streptomyces sp. NPDC127177; assembly: GCF_042672475.1. Lineage (NCBI taxonomy): Bacteria > Bacillati > Actinomycetota > Actinomycetes > Kitasatosporales > Streptomycetaceae > Streptomyces > Streptomyces sp. NPDC127177. Next base: position 10,397 of record NZ_JBHXUW010000087.1, on the reverse strand, counting down.
TCGTGCTCCTCTGCCGGACGGTACAGGTCGAAATCGGTCGAACCCGCCAAGACTCTCACTCCCCAAGGATGCTAACTACCGTTAAGTAACCCAATTTTAGGCGCCTGCCCCGGCAATGGCATATGAGCTGGGGCCGTGAGCTTCACGACAGCCGGAACTGAGCGATTCAGGGGCACGACTATGCTCGTTCACCGCACGTCTGTCCGCATCTCACAGGAGCACTACATGGCCCTCAGGATCACTGTGATCGGCACCGGCTATCTCGGCGCCACCCACGCCGCGGCCATGGCGGAACTGGGCTTCGAGGTGCTGGGGCTCGATGTCGTGCCCGAGAAGATCGAGATGCTGTCGGCCGGCCGGGTCCCGATGTACGAGCCGGGGCTCGAAGAGATCCTGAAGAAGCACGTCGCCGGTATCGCGGGCGCCAGCGGGCGACTGCGCTTCACCACCTCGTGGGAAGAGGTGGCGGAGTTCGGCGATGTGCACTTCGTCTGCGTGAACACTCCGCAGAAGCACGGCGAGTACGCCTGTGACATGAGCTATGTGGACAGCGCCTTCGAATCGCTCGCACCGCACCTGACCAGGCCCGCCCTGGTCGTCGGCAAGTCCACCGTGCCGGTCGGCTCCGCGGCCCGGCTCGCGGCCAGGCTGGCCGAGCTCGCGCCCGCGGGCGCGGACGCGGAGCTGGCGTGGAACCCGGAGTTCCTGCGCGAGGGCTTCGCCGTCAAGGACACCCTGCACCCGGACCGGATCGTCGTCGGGGTGGGGAGCGAGCGCGCCGAGAAGCTGCTGCGCGAGGTGTACGCCGTACCGGTCGCGGAGGGCTCCCCGCTCGTGGTGACGGACTTCCCGACGGCCGAACTGGTGAAGACCGCCGCCAACTCCTTCCTCGCCACCAAGATCTCCTTCATCAACGCCATGGCGGAGGTCTGCGAGGCCGCCGACGGCGATGTGGCGAAGCTCGCCGAGGCGCTCGGTCACGACGAGCGGATCGGGAAGAAGTTCCTGCGCGCCGGCATCGGCTTCGGCGGCGGCTGCCTCCCCAAGGACATCCGTGCCTTCATGGCCCGAGCCGGTGAGCTGGGCGCCGACCAGGCGCTGACCTTCCTCCGGGAGGTCGACTCCATCAACATGCGACGCCGCGGCCACATGGTGGAGCTGGCCCGGGAGGCCGTCGGCGGCGGATCGTTCCTCGGCAAGCGGGTGGGCGTCCTGGGTGCCGCCTTCAAGCCGGACTCCGACGACGTACGCGATTCGCCCGCACTGAACGTCGCCGGGCAGATCCACCTCCAGGGCGGCCAGGTCACCGTCTACGACCCGAAGGGCATGGAGAACGCCCGCCGGCTCTTCCCGACGCTCGGTTACGCGGACACGGCCTTGGACGCCGTGCGCGGCGCCGATGTGGTGCTGCACCTCACGGAGTGGAGCGAGTTCCGCGAGCTGGACCCGGAGGTCCTGGGCGAGGTCGCCGACCGCCGGATCATCCTGGACGGCCGCAACGCGCTGGACCCCGTGGTGTGGCGCAAGGCCGGGTGGACGTACCGGGCCATGGGCCGGCCGAAGGCCTGAGCGAAGCCCTGAGCGTCTGAGCTCTCCTCAAGCTCCGCCCTACTGAACTCTCCTCAGCTCTGCCTCGCGCGGTAGGCGCGCATCTTCGCGCGGGCGCCGCACACCGACATCGAGCACCAGCGGCGGCGCCCCGCCGGGCTGCGGTCGTAGTACGCCCAGCGGCAGTCCGCCGCCTCGCACGCCTTGAGCCGGGTCCAGGTGCCGTCGGCCGACGCGGTGGCGATGGCCGCCGCGACCCTTGCCGTCAGTCCGGGCGGCTCCTCCACCGGGTGCAGCACCGCCCCGCCCCGCGCGTCCACGGCGACGCGCAGGGGAGCGTCGGCCAGCAGCCGGTCGAGGAGGGCGACCGACTCGCCCTCGGGCGGGCGGTGGCCCGCGTGGGCGAGGCAGACCGTGCGCAGGGCCTCGCGGAGGGTGCGGGCCGCCGGGGCGTCCGGCTCGGCGATGGCGAGTTCGGCACGCCCGTCGGCCGTGTCCAGGGCGTCCGCACCGGTCTCGACGTCCAGGGTGTTGACCAGGGCCTCGACGAGCGCGAGTCCGCCGGGTGCGGAATCCCTCTCATTCATGGTTGCGACGTTACCTCCGGTGCGGCAGCATGCAGTAACGGTTACCGGTTGAGGCGTCTTACCGGTAACCGCCCGATCGGACCTGCCCGCATCTGTACGAGGAGGAAGCGTCATGGCTGTTGCCGCACTGGGTGCCGTCGTCCTGGACTGCCCCGATCCCGGCGCGCTCGCCCGTTTCTACGCCGGGGTGCTCGGCGGGAGGATCGAGGACGACGGGGACGGCTGGGTGAACCTCGTGGGCGGCACCGGCACCCCGCTCGCCTTCCAGGCCGCGCCCGGCTTCGTACCACCGCAGTGGCCGCGTCCGGACGGCTCGCAGCAGTTCCATCTGGATCTGACCGTGCCGGATCTGGACGCGGCGGAGCGAGAGGTGCTCGCGCTCGGCGCGACGGCGCTCGAAGCGGAGGACCGGGAGCGGAGCTTCCGGGTGTACGCCGATCCGGCGGGGCACCCGTTCTGTCTCTGCGCCTGCTGAGCGCTCGGCCGGGTGCCCCGGTTCGTACTCAGAGAGCCGGGGCGTCCAGCTGCTCGATCGTGGCGTGCGAGGGGCTCCGGCGGGTGCGCAGCTCCCCGGCCACGTCCTCGGCGGCGCGCAGCACCCGTACGGCGTTCTGCCAGGTGAGCTTGGCCAGGTCGGCGGCGGACCAGCCGCGGCGCAGCAGCTCCGCGATCAGGTTCGGGTAGCCGGACACGTCGTCGAGGCCCTGCGGGAGGAAGGCCGTGCCGTCGTAGTCGCCGCCGATGCCGACGTGGTCGATGCCCGCGACCTCGCGCATGTGGTCGAGGTGGTCGGCGATCGTGGCGACGGTGGCCATGGGACGGGGATTGGCCGTCTCGAACGCGGCGTGGACCTTCATCGCCCGCTCGGTGGTGTCCAGGTGGTGCAGTCCGTGCGCGCGCATGTTCTCGTCCGCCGACCGGGTCCAGGCGACGGCCTCCGGCAGGACGAACTTCGGTACGAAGGTCGCCATGGCGATGCCGCCGTTGGCCGGGAGCTGCGCGAGGACGTCGTCGGGGATGTTGCGCGGGTGGTCGCAGATCGCCCGGGACGAGGAGTGCGAGAACATCACCGGAGCGGTGGAGGTGGCGAGCGCGTCGCGCATCGTCGTCGCCGCGACGTGCGAGAGGTCGACCAGCATGCCGGTGCGGTTCATCTCCCGTACGACCTCGTGGCCGAACGGTGAGAGGCCGCCGACGCCCGGCTCGTCGGTCGCCGAGTCGGCCCAGGCGATGTTGTCGTTGTGGGTGAGCGTCATGTAGCGGACGCCGAGTGCGTGCAGGGCGCGCAGGGTGCCCAGCGAGTTGTTGATGGAATGGCCGCCCTCGGCGCCCATCAGGGAGGCGATACGGCCCTCGGCGCGGGCCGCCTCCATGTCGTCGGCGGTCAGCGCGCGGCGCAGGTCGCCCGGGTGCCGGTCCAGCAGTTCGGCGACCGCGTCGATCTGTTCCAGGGTGGCGCTGACGGCGTCCTCGCCCGCCATGTCGGACCGTACGTAGACGGACCAGAACTGCGCGCCGACGCCGCCGGCGCGCAGCCGGGGGATGTCGGTGTGCAGATGGGCCGACTGGTCGCCGGCGATGTCCCGCGCGTCGAGGTCGTAGTTGACCTGTTCGCGCAGCGCCCACGGCAGGTCGTTGTGGCCGTCGACGACGGGGTGCTCCGCGAGGAGTTCCCGGGCCCGCTCCAGCTGGTCCATCCGTTGCCCTACTTTCCGAAGCCGAAGGAGTCGGCGCCCTGCACCTTGCTGCGCAGGCGCTTGCCCTTCTCGGTGGCCTGGTCGTTCAGCTCCTTCTGGAACTCGACCATCCTGGCCTGTAGCTCGCTGTCGTGCGCGGCGAGGATCCGGGCCGCCAGCAGGCCCGCGTTGCGCGCGCCGCCGACCGAGACGGTGGCGACGGGGACACCGGCGGGCATCTGCACGATGGAGAGCAGGCTGTCCATGCCGTCCAGGTACTTCAGCGGCACCGGTACGCCGATGACCGGCAGCGGGGTGACCGATGCGAGCATGCCGGGCAGGTGGGCGGCGCCGCCCGCCCCGGCGATGATCGCCTTCAGGCCGCGGCCCGCGGCGTGCTCGCCGTACGCGATCATCTCGTGCGGCATGCGGTGGGCGGAGACGACGTCGACCTCGTAGCGGATCTCGAACTCGTCGAGCGCCTTGGCCGCTGCTTCCATGACGGGCCAGTCGGAATCGGAACCCATGACGATGCCGACGACCGGCGCGGTGGAGGCGGGGGAAGTCATTCGGTGATCGTTCCTCGCAGGTAGTCGGCCGCGTGCCGGGCGCGCTCGCGCACATCCGCCAGGTCGTCGCCGTAGGTGTTGACGTGGCCGACCTTGCGGCCGGGCTTCACGTCCTTGCCGTACATGTGGATCTTGAGCTGCGGGTCGCGGGCCATGCAGTGCAGGTACGCCTGGTACATGTCCGGGAAGTCACCGCCCAGGACGTTGCTCATGACCGTCCAGGTGGCGCGGGGGCGCGGGTCACCGAGCGGGAGGTCCAGGACGGCCCGGACGTGGTTGGCGAACTGCGAGGTGATCGCGCCGTCCTGGGTCCAGTGCCCGGAGTTGTGCGGGCGCATCGCCAGCTCGTTGACGAGGATCTGCCCGTCGCGGGTCTCGAAGAGTTCGACGGCGAGGTGGCCGACGACGCCGAGCTCCGCGGCGATCCGCAGGGCGAGCTGCTGGGCCCGGCCTGCGAGCTCCTCGCTCAGCTCGGGGGCGGGCGCGATGACCGTGTCGCAGACGCCGTCGACCTGGATCGACTCGACGACCGGGTAGGCGACGGCCTGGCCGTGCGGCGAGCGGACGATGTTGGCCGCCAGCTCCCGTACGAAGTCGACCTTCTCCTCCGCGAGGACCGGGACACCCGCCCGGAAGGGGTCGGCCGCGTCCGCCTCCGAGCGGACCACCCAGACGCCCTTGCCGTCGTAGCCGCCGCGCACGGTCTTGAGGATGACGGGGAAGCCTCCGACCTCCTCGGCGAAGGCCGCGGCGTCGGCCGGGTCCCGCACGATGCGGTGGCGGGGACAGGGTGCGTCGATCTCGGTGAGCTTCGCGCGCATCACCCCCTTGTCCTGGGCGTGCACCAGCGCGTCGGGGCCGGGGCGCACGGGGATGCCGTCCGCCTCCAGGGCCCGCAGATGCTCGGTGGGCACGTGCTCGTGATCGAAGGTGATCACGTCACAGCCGCGCGCGAAGGAACGCAGCGTCTCCAGGTCGCGATAGTCGCCGACGACGACTTCATTCACGACCTGGGCCGCCGAGTCCTGAGCGGTGTCACTGAGGAGCTTGAACCTGATGCCGAGGGGGATGCCCGCCTCGTGGGTCATACGGGCGAGCTGACCGCCACCGACCATGCCGACTACCGGAAACGTCACTCCTCCAGGGTATCCGCACGCCCTGCGGGCCCCGGACGATGCCCTGTGTACACCTGTGTACGGGTGGTGGGGGCGGGGATCCGGGTGTCACAGGCTCGCCACACCTGCACCGGTACTCACAGGCAGCCGACGGGTGGGCTGGTTAGCATGGCCGGGTTGACGGAACCTGAAGACGAACCGACGGACGAGCCGACGGACGAACCGACAGACGGGCTGAGCAATCACCATGAGCGAACGCGGCGCACTGCGGGCCCGGCTGGATCTGCTGGCCCGGGAGATCGCCAAGTTCGGCGTGGTCGGCGCGGTCGGTCTGGTCGTCAATATCGCGGTGTCCAACCTGCTGTGGCGCTACACGGACATCCCGACGGTGCGGGCGGGTCTCCTCGCGACGTTCGTCGCCATCCTCTGCAACTACGTCGGCTTCCGGTACTGGACGTACCGGGACCGCGACAAGAGCGGGCGGACGCGGGAGCTCACGCTGTTCCTGCTGTTCAGCGCGGTGGGGGCGGTCATCGAGACCGGGGTGCTGTACGCGGCGACGTACGGGTTCGGCTGGAACAGCCCGGTCCAGAGCAACGTCTTCAAGATCGTCGGGATCGGGGTCGCGACGATGTTCCGCTTCTGGTCCTACCGGAGCTGGGTGTTCAAGGCGCTGCCTGACAAAGAGGTGGTCGTGAGCGGGGACGGGTTCGTGGCGCCCACGGTCTCCGTGCCCGGGCCGGCCTCCGGGCCCGCGACTGCTCCCGCTCCCGCTCCCGCTTCTGCGGTGCGGGTCGAGGCGGATACGGCTCGGCGGTAGCTCAGGGTTCGTCCGGGCCGACGTCTTGTCCTCGGTCGCCGGACGGGCTCGGCCGGGCGGGGCCGGACTTACCGCACCGGGCGTTCCGGTTCCTTTCTGGTCAGGGCCACTCGGCTGAGGAACAGTGCGAAGACCGGGGGCTGCTGTTGGAGCAGTTCCAGGCGGCCGCCGTCCGCCTCCGCCAGGTCCCGGGCGACCGCGAGTCCGATGCCCGTGGAGTTGCGGCCGCTGATCGTCCGCTCGAAGATCCGCGCGCCGAGGTCGGCCGGGACTCCCGGGCCCTCGTCCGTCACCTCGATGACCGCCTGGTTGCCGGTGACCCGGGTGCGCAGGGCGACCGTGCCGCCACCGTGCATCAGGGAGTTCTCGATCAGCGCGGCCAGCACCTGCGCGACCGCGCCCGGGGTGCCGACGGCCCGCAGGCCCTGCTTCCCGGAACGGACGATCGCGCGGCCCTCGCCCCGGTAGGCGGGGCGCCACTCCTCGATCTGCTGCTTGACGACCTCGTCGAGGTCGAAGACGACGGCCGAGCCGGTACGCGGATCGCGGGCGTTGGTCAGCAGCCGCTGGACCACGTCCGTGAGGCGCTCGACCTGGGTGAGGGCGATGTTCGCCTCCTCCTTCACCGTGTCCGGGTCGTCGGTGACGGAGATCTCCTCGATCCGCATGGAGAGCGCGGTCAGCGGCGTACGGAGCTGGTGGGAGGCGTCCGCGGCGAGCCGGCGCTCCGCGGTGAGCATCCGGGCGATCCGTTCGGCCGAGGAGTCGAGGACGTCCGCGACCCGGTCCAGCTCCGGCACCCCGTACCGCTTGTGTCGCGGGCGCGGGTCGCCGGAGCCCAGGCGTTCCGCGGTCTCGGCGAGATCGGTGAGCGGTGAGGTCAGCTTGTTGGCCTGGCGTACGGCGAGGAGCACGGCGGAGACGATGGCCAGCAGCGCCACCGCACCGATGATCATCAGGGTGCGTCCGACCTCGCGGGTGATGGCGGAGCGGGACTCCTCGATGGTGACCTTCTCGCCGTGCTCACCCTGCTGCGTGGCGCTGATCACGCTGCCGCTGGGGCGCTCGCCGACCTCGATCGGGGCCCGGCCCTCCATTTTGACCAGGGCGTAGCGCTTGTCGTCGATCTGTTCGGCCAGCACCGCGGGGTTGATCCGCTCGGCGCCCAGGAGCCGGCTCTCGATGACGCTGATCACTCGCAGCGCCTCGGAGTCGACACTCTCCTGGGCGCTGCTGCTGATGGTGCGGGTCTCGACGATGACGAGGGAGACGCCGAAGACGGCGATCACCACGAGCACCACGGCGAGGGTGGAGTTGATCAGTCTTCGGCGCATGAGTGTTTCTGTACGTCAGCTCTTCTCGAAGCGGAAGCCGACGCCCCGGACCGTGGCGATGTAGCGCGGATTGGCGGCGTCGTCCCCGAGCTTCTTGCGGAGCCAGGAGATGTGCATGTCGAGCGTCTTGGTCGACGACCACCAGGTGGTGTCCCAGACCTCGCGCATCAGCTGGTCGCGGGTGACGACCCGGCCCGCGTCACGGACCAGGACCCGCAGCAGGTCGAACTCCTTGGCGGTGAGCTGGAGTTCCTCGTCGCCCATCCAGGCCCGGTGCGACTCGACGTCGATCCTGACCCCATGGGTGGCGGGCTGCGGGGCGGGCTCGGTGGCCCCGCGGCGCAGCAGCGCCCGGACCCGGGCCAGCAGTTCGGCCAGCCGGAAGGGCTTGGTCACGTAGTCGTCGGCGCCGGCGTCGAGGCCGACGACCGTGTCGACCTCGTCGGCACGGGCGGTCAGCACCAGCACCGGCACGGTGTGGCCCTCGGCGCGGAGCCTGCGGGCGACTTCGAGGCCGTCCATCCCGGGCAGCCCCAGGTCGAGTACGACCAGATCGATGCCGCCCTGGAGGCCGGCGTCGAGTGCGGTCGGACCGTCTTCGCGGACCTCGACCTCGTAACCCTCCCGACGCAGGGCGCGGGCCAGTGGCTCCGAGATGGATGCGTCGTCCTCGGCGAGCAGTACACGGGTCATGGAGTGATGGTAGTCCGCGCAGCGGAGAAGGAGTGAGGTGATCCAAAAGCCCTGCGGGTCTGCGCCCCGTTCACGGGCGGACCTTCGAATATGCGACTGTGGTTGCACCTGGACCTGTGATCCATGTCTCAAGTCCTTCCATATCCCGCTCTGTCGTGTCGTATGGTGTCTCAACGCCTGTTGCACTACTCAAAGACCTTTGGGCAGCTATTAGCGCCCAGGGTCTCTTTTGTGTGCGGGGCTGGTACCCGCCAGCCCGGAAGTCTCAGTGAATGACCTGTGGGCCGGGCCCGGAACGCCAATGAAGGCACCGGGCGTGGATCCCGACGCGGTGGGCGTGCCCGTGTCGGTGCCGGCCTCCCCCCACCGGGCGCGTACCGCTCACAAGGCCACGCGCGTCCCGAGCAAGCAAGGATCGACCATGGCGTCCAGCCTGACGAAGGACCCGGCCAGTGCCCCTGGCGTAGAGAAGACCTTCTTCGGCCACCCCCGCGGCCTGGCCACGCTCTTCATGACCGAGATGTGGGAGCGCTACAGCTTCTACGGCATGAAGGCACTGCTCCCGCTGTACCTGATCGCTCCCGGCGGCATGCACATGAGTGCCACCACGGCGACGGCGATCTACTCCGTGTACATGGCGATGGTCTATCTGCTCGCCATGCCCGGCGGCTGGGTCGCCGACCGCTTCTGGGGGCCGCGCAAGACGGTCGCCATCGGTGGCGGTGTCGTCATCCTCGGCCACATCACGCTCGCCGTGCCCAACTCGGCGACCTTCTTCGCGGGTCTCGTACTCGTCGCGCTCGGCTCCGGCCTGCTGAAGGCCAACATCTCCACGATGGTGGGCCACCTCTACAAGGGCCCGCAGGACCCGCGCCGCGACGGTGGGTTCACGCTCTTCTACATAGGCATCAACATCGGTGCCTTCCTCGCCCCGCTGTCCATCGGCACGGTCGGCGAGAAGGTCAACTGGCACTTCGGGTTCGCGCTCGCCGCGATCGGTATGGCGCTGGGCCTGGCCCAGTTCATGCTCGGCTCGCGCCACCTGAGCCGGGAGAGCGACGTCGTCTCCACTCCGGCGACGGCGGAGGAGAAGCGTTCCGTCCTGCGCAAGGGCCTGGTGTGGCTGATCGTCGCCGCGGCCTTCTACACGCTGCTCGGCGTCTCGGGCAACTTCGCCGACTGGGCGCTGCTGCCGATCACCATCGCCGGTCTGGTCATCCCGGTCGCGGTCCTGGTGCGCATGAAGCGCGACAAGGAACTGACGGTCACCGAGCAGTCCAAGCTGTCCGGCTACATCTGGTTCTTCGTGGTCGCCGCCGTCTTCTGGATGATCTACGACCAGAACGGCTCGACCCTGTCGATCTTCGGCGAGAACTCGACGACGAACAGCCTGCTCGGCTTCCACTTCCCGACGTCCTGGTACCAGTCGCTGAACCCGGTCTTCATCATGGCGATCGCCCCCGTGGTCGCCTCGGGCTGGCTGTGGCTGAACAAGCGCGGCAAGGAGCCGAGCACCGCCGTCAAGTTCGCCTCCAGCCTCACGCTGATCGGCATCTCCTTCATCGTCTTCATGATCCCGCTGATCGACACCGCCGCCAACGGCGGCCGGGTCAGCCCGATGTGGCTGGTGGCGATCTACTTCATCCAGACCGTCGCGGAGCTCTGCCTCTCCCCGGTCGGCCTCTCCGTGACGACGAAGATGGCCCCGGCGAAGTACAGCTCCCAGATGATGGGTGTCTGGTTCCTCGCCGTCACCGCCGGTGACTCGGTGACCGGTCTCCTGACCTCCCCGCAGCTGGGCGTCGACCTGAACACCTCGGGCGCCGTCGCGTTCGAGGCGGTCCTCGCGGTCATCGCCGGTGTCGGCATCTGGATGTACCGCAGGAAGGTCACGCAGCACATGGGCGACGCGAGCTGACCTCGTAGCTCCGAAGAAGGGGCCGCCGGCCCCGGGGGACCGGGGGGGGGGGCCCGCCCCCCGGGCCGGGGGGTTAAAAAAAAAAACACACCACCCAGCCGAACACCCGACCGGTTTGGGGGGGTGGGTTGTTTGGT
>NZ_JBHXUW010000086.1:0-29593 GCF_042672475.1 Streptomyces sp. NPDC127177 | reverse complement strand
GCCCCCGTACCCCCGCTCCTCAATCGCCGGAGGGGCTTGAAAGAACTCAGCCTCGCCGGCGTTTGAGGCGCGGGGGCCGGGGCGGAGCCCCGGTTACGGGAAGCGGTGGGAAGCGACGGGAAGCGGCGGGGAGGGGCGGGGAACAGGCCCGCCGCAGCCGCACCCCCCAGCCGCGCCCCCAGGGGCGCCCCGCTTCCATCGAACCGGTGACAGCACAGGTGAGTTCCCCCACAACGGCCCGCCTCGAAGGAGCGACGCGCTCTTTCGCGCCTTACGCTCAACAAACGCTCAACGAACCGCACGAACCCTCCCCGTTCCCACGTCTCGGAGGTTCACGCTCCATGAAGCTCACCGTCGTCGGATGCTCCGGCTCGTTCCCGTCCGCGGGATCGGCATGCTCGAGCTACCTCGTAGAGGCCGACGGCTTCAGGCTGCTCCTCGACATGGGCAACGGCGCCCTCGGCGAGTTGCAGCGCCACGTCGGTCTCTACGACCTCGACGCCATCTTCCTCAGCCATCTCCATGCCGACCACTGCATCGACATGTGCGCGTACTTCGTCGTCCGCTACTACCCGCACGAGGGCGGACGCCCGGCCCCCATCCCGGTCTACGGCCCCGACGGCACGGAGCAGCGGCTCACCACCGCCCACGCCGACACCCCGTCCGACCATGCGATGGGCGAGGTCTTCGACTTCCACACGCTGAAGTCCGGCTCGTTCGAGATCGGCCCCTTCTCGGTGCGTACGGAGAAGCTCTGCCACCCCGTCGAGACGTTCGGCATCCGTGTCGAGCACGGTGGCAGCTCGCTCACGTACTCCGGCGACACCGGCACCTGCGAGGCCCTGGACGAGCTGGCCGAGGGCGCCGACCTCTTCCTCTGCGAGGCGTCGTTCGTGCACGGCAAGGAGGACATCCCGGACCTCCACCTCAACGGCCGTGAGGCGGGCCAGCTGGCCGCCCGTGCCGAGGTGGGGCGCCTGGTGCTCACCCACATCCCGCCGTGGACCGACGCCGCACGCAATCTGTCCGACGCCCGCGAGGTCTTCGACGGCCCGGTCGAGCTGGCCGCCCCGGGCGCCGTCTACGAGATCTAGCGCCCCTGCTCCCGCGCGTACGACGAGGCCCTCACCTTCCGCCCGGGAAGGTGAGGGCCTCGGTCATGAGCGCCATGAGCGCCATGAATGCCTGACGGCGGGCCGACGACGGCGACGGCTACGCCTTCGTCAGGTCCTCGACCTCCTCCTCGGGCTCACGGCCCGGGGTGGTGAGGTTGAACTTCGTGATGGCGAAGCGGAACACCACGTAGTAGATGACCGCGAAGACGAGCCCGATCGGGATGATCAGCCACGGCTTCGTCGCCAGGTTCCAGTTCAGCGCGTAGTCGATGAAGCCCGCCGAGAAGGTGAACCCGGCGTGCACGCCCAGCGCCCAGGTGACGGCCATCGAGATGGCGGTCAGGACCGCGTGGATCGCGTAGAGCAGCGGCGCGATGAACATGAACGAGAACTCGATCGGCTCGGTCACACCGGTGACGAACGAGGTCAGCGCGAGGGAGACCATCATGCCCATCACGGCCTTGCGGCGCTCCGGGCGAGCGGAGTGCGCGATGGCGATGGCGGCGGCCGGGAGGCCGAACATCATGATCGGGAAGAAGCCCGACATGAACTGACCCGAGGTCGGGTCGCCGGCGAAGAAGCGGTTCAGGTCACCGTGCACGACGGCGCCCGTGGCGTCGGTGAAGTCACCCAGCTGGAACCACGAGACCGTGTTCACGAACTGGTGCATGCCCACCGGGATCAGCGCGCGGTTGATCAGGCCGAAGAGTCCGGCGCCGAAGGAACCGAGACCGGTCATCCACTCGCCGAAGTTGGATATGCCCTCACCGATGGGCTCCCAGACCAGACCGAAGAAGACACCGAAGATCACGCCGACGAAGGCCATGATGATCGGGACGAGACGGCGGCCGTTGAAGAAGCCCAGCCAGTCGACCAGCTTGGTGCGGTGGAACTTCTGCCACAGGATCGCCGTGACGAGACCCATCAGGATGCCGCCGAGCACACCGGGGTTGTTGTACGTCGCGGCGGTGTCCTCGCCCTTCTGGATCACGACTTCGGTGATCGGGAAGGCCTTGAGGACGTTGCTGTAGACCAGGAAGCCGACGAGACCGGCGAGAGCGGTCGAGCCGTCCGACTTCTTCGCGAACCCGATGGCCACGCCGATGCAGAAGAGCAGCGGCAGGTTGTCGAAGACCGCGCTGCCCGCGGTGGCGAACACGGAGGCGACCTTGTGCCAGCCGAGACCGTCGTCACCGAAGACGTCGGGCTGGCCGAGACGGAGCAGAATGCCCGCGGCCGGCAGCACGGCGATCGGCAGCTGGAGGCTGCGTCCCACCTTCTGCAGGCCCTGGAACAGGCCGGAGCCCCGCTTCTTCGCGGGGGCCGCCGTGGCGGTGGCCGTACTCATCAACTTCCTCCAGTAGGCAAGGCGCCGCCAGGGACAGGGTTTGTGGTGGGCGACGACCCTAGGAACGTGGCAGAATGCCACGTGGTCTGGACCACTGAGTGGTGTAGACCAGTTTTAGCACGGTGAGGGTTGGATAAGGAACCTGCGATTCCCGACTACTTCGCAGTAGCCATCACGTACGCACGGTGACATGACGAAGACCCCCGGACCGAGTGGTCCGAGGGCCTTGGCCGCAGGGGGTACAACCCCCGCTCAGCGGCTACTTCGTCAGGTTGCTCTCGATCTCTTCCTCCACCTCGTCGGGCTCCCGGCCCGGGGTCTGGAGGTTGAACCTGGTGATCGCGAACCGGAAGATCGCGTAGTACACCACGGCGAAGCCCAGGCCGATCGGAATGATCAGCCAGGGTTTGGTGGCCAGACTCCAGTTGATGACGTAGTCGATCAGGCCCGCCGAGAAGCTGAAGCCGTCCTTCACTCCGAGCGCCCACGTCAGCGCCATCGACACACCCGTCAGTACCGCGTGGATCGCGTACAGGATGGGCGCGACGAAGAGGAACGAGTACTCGATCGGCTCCGTGATTCCCGTCACGAACGACGTCAGACCGACCGAGACCATCATGCCGCCGACCGCCTTGCGGCGATGCGGCTTCGCGCAGTGGTAGATCGCCAGTGCCGCGGCGGGCAGCGCGAACATCATGATCGGGAAGAAACCGGTGGTGAACTGACCGGCCGTCGGGTCGCCCGCCAGGAAGCGGTTGATGTCACCGTGCACGACCGTCCCGTCCGGTTTGGTGAAGTCGCCGAACTGGAACCAGACGAACGTGTTCAGGAACTGGTGCATGCCGATCACCAGCAAGGCGCGGTTGGCCACACCGAAGATGCCCGACCCCAGCCAGTCCAGGTCCACCAGCCACTTCGAGAAGCTCGTCAGGCCGTCACCGATCGGCTGCCACAGCCACGCGCACAGCGCCGCGAAGAGCAGGGCGACGAACGCCATGATGATCGGGACGAGTCGCCGGCCGTTGAAGAAGCCCAGCCAGTCCACCAGCTTCACCCGGTGGAACCGCTGCCAGAACCAGGCCGACATCAGACCCATCACGATGCCGCCGAACACCCCGGGGTTCTGGTACGCGGCCGCCGTCACCTCCGCGTCGCCGGAGACGCACGTACCGAACCAGGTCCCGCCCGAAACGAACGTCGAACCGGCCCCGCAGTCCACCGGAAAGGCGTGCAGCACCGCGTAGTAGACGAGGAAACCGGTCACGGCCGCCAGCGCCGTCGAACCGTCCGCCTTCTTCGCCATGCCGATCGCGACGCCGACACAGAACAGCAGCGGAAGGCCGAGCCCCGAGTCGAGCAGCGCCCCACCGGCGGCCGCGAACACCTTGGCGATATTGGTCCAGCCCAGACCGTCGTCACCGAATACGTCCGGCTGACCGAGCCGGTTGAGGATGCCCGCCGCCGGCAGCACGGCGATCGGGAGCTGGAGGCTGCGCCCCATCTTCTGGAGGCCCTGGAAGAGGCCGTTCCACCACCGCTTCTGTGGGATCGCTGCGCTGGTCGAGCTCATCGGCGTCCTCCCGGAACACGGCACAATCGAGGGTCGTTGCACAATGGTGTAGACCAGTTGCGGTACGGTGCGGAGCCCGCCCGGAAGACAGGGCGCCGGTGATCGTCATCATTGGTGATGGTTCGGCAGCTCGCTCGCGAAGTTGGGCCAACCGTGCGTTACCGTGACGAAACGGACCCATGGTGGGCCGTCACATGTACGTGGATAACAGGGAGAAGGCCATGGCCAGCAAGGCTGAGAAGATCGTCGCCGGGCTCGGCGGAATCGAGAACATCGAAGAGGTCGAAGGCTGCATCACCCGCCTCCGCACCGAGGTCATCGACCCGGGCAAGGTCGACGAAGCCGCGCTCAAGGCCGCCGGCGCCCACGGCGTCGTCAAGATGGGCACCGCGATCCAGGTCGTCATCGGCACCGACGCGGACCCCATCGCCGCCGACATCGAAGACATGATGTGACCCACCGCTGAACCCGTACGGGCCGACCGGCCCGGCACCCCGCAGGCCCCGCCCCACCCGGACGGGGCCTGCGGCGTACCCGGCCGCCACCGACCCCACCGCGCCGGAACGGCCCACGCCCCGCACCCGATAAAGTCGACGCCATGTCTCGTATCGACGGCCGCACCCCCGACCAGCTCCGCCCCGTCACCATCGAACGCGGATGGAGCAAGCACGCCGAAGGATCCGTACTCATCTCCTTCGGCGACACCAAAGTCTTCTGCACCGCCTCCGTCACCGAAGGCGTCCCGCGCTGGCGCAAGGGCAGCGGCGAAGGCTGGGTCACCGCCGAGTACTCCATGCTGCCCCGCTCCACCAACACCCGCGGCGACCGTGAGTCCGTACGCGGCAAGATCGGCGGCCGCACCCACGAGATCAGCCGCCTCATCGGCCGCTCGCTGCGCGCCGTCATCGACTACAAGGCCCTCGGCGAGAACACCGTCGTCCTGGACTGCGACGTCCTCCAGGCCGACGGCGGCACCCGCACCGCCGCCATCACCGGCGCCTACGTCGCCCTCGCCGACGCCATCGGCTGGGCCCAGGGCAAGAAGATCATCAAGCACGGCCGCAAGCCGCTGACCGACACCGTCGCCGCCATCAGCGTCGGCATCGTCGACGGCACCCCCCTCCTCGACCTCTGCTACGAGGAGGACGTCCGCGCCGACACCGACATGAACGTCGTCTGCACCGGCGACGGCCGCTTCGTCGAGGTCCAGGGCACCGCCGAGGCCGAGCCCTTCGACCGCAAGGAGCTGGGCGCCCTCCTCGACCTCGCCACCGCCGGCTGCGTCGACCTCGCCGCGCTCCAGAACGACGCCCTCGCCCGCATCATCGGCGAGTAGAAAGCAACCAAGTACCGGCCCCCCGGCGTCGATACGCATACGGGCGCACGGATCGAACCGTGCGCCCGTCCGCGTATCCGCACCCGGGGAGGGGCTACACCATGGCCGCGCGACACCGACGCCACCGCACCGCACTGGCCATCGCCACCGCACTGCTCACCGTCACCGCCGCAGCCGGCTGCGGCGCGCTCGACAAGACACTCGACTGCGTCCGCACCGCCGATGCCATCGCCACCAGCGTCGACAACCTCCAACAGGCCGTCGCCAACGCCTCCAGCGACCCCAGCCAGGCATCCGAAGCCCTCGACGACATCGAGGAGGAACTCGGCAACCTCGGCGACAAGACCGACAACGCCGACCTCGGCAAGGCGGTCGACGACCTCCGGACCGGAGTCGGCAACGTCCGCGACTCCATCGACAAGGGCGACGACACCCCCGACATCACCCCGGTCACCGACGCGGCCAAGGAGATCGGCAAGGTCTGCACCTCGTGATCCGGGCTGCCGGGAGGCGGCGATAATCGAGCCATGACCCGCCTCATCCTCGCCACCCGCAACGCCGGGAAGATCACCGAACTCCACGCGATCCTCGCCGACGCAGGCCTCACCCACGAACTCGTCGGCGCGGACGCGTACCCCGAGATCCCCGACGTCAAGGAGACCGGCGTCACCTTCGCCGAGAACGCCCTCCTCAAGGCCCACGCCCTGGCCCGGGCAACCGGCCACCCGGCCATCGCCGACGACTCGGGCCTCTGCGTCGACGTCCTCGGCGGCGCCCCCGGCATCTTCTCCGCCCGCTGGGCCGGCACCCACGGCAACGACCGGGCCAACCTCGACCTGCTCCTGGCCCAGCTCTCCGACATCGACGCCCCCCACCGCGCCGCCCACTTCGCCTGCGCCGCCGCCCTCGCACTCCCGGACGGCACGGAACGCGTGGTCGAGGGCCACCTGCTCGGCACCCTGCGCCACACCCCGTCGGGCACGGGCGGCTTCGGCTACGACCCGATCCTCCAGCCGGAGGGCGAGACCCGTACCTGCGCCGAACTGACCCCGGCGGAGAAGAACGCGATCAGCCACCGCGGCAAGGCGTTCCGGGCGCTGGTGCCGGTGGTGCGGGAGTTGGTGGGGTGACACGGAGATGCCCGGCCCCGTGAAGAGGCCGGGCATCTCGGTTTCGGTACGCCCGGTCGGATTCGAACCGACATACACGGCCACCTAAAGGCCGCCGCTCAAACCAGTTGGCGTGCGGGCGCACGTCGACGACAAGCTTACCGCCTCGGGGAAACCGGGTGGGTGCGATCGGAGAACGTAGCCGTTCGGCTGTGGCATGAAGGGCAGGGACAGCGCAGGAAGGGGCTGATCCTGCCACCCGCCTCCATTGCCGCGTTCGACAAGATCAAGATACGGAACGACCCGCCCGTTTCGGCGTCGGCTGAAACGAAGCGGGCCATCCCCGGAAGGCGCGGACTCAGAACTTCGGGTCCGGCGACTGGGCGTGCACCAGTTCCTCCGCCTCCTCGCTCGTCTCCACCGAGGGCGGCGATCCGTCCAGCGGCTTGTTGGCCGTCTCCTTCATGCAGGCCACGGCGATGACGCCGACCACGGCCGCGCCCATCGCGTAGTACGCCGGCATCAGGTTGGTGCCCGAGACGCTGATGAGGGCGGTGATGACGAACGGGGTCGTACCGCCGAAGATCGACGCCGACAGGTTGTAGCCCACCGACAGGGAGCCGTAGCGGACCTGGGTGGGGAACAGGGCCGGGAGGGCGGCGGACATCGTGCCGAGCATGCAGACCAGGGACAGGCCCAGCAGCAGCATGCCGATCGTGATGGCCGGAATGCTTCCCTGCCGGATGAGCAGGAAGGCGGGCAGGGAGAAGATCAGGAAGCCGAGCATGCCGGTCATGAGGAGCGGTTTGCGGCCGAAGCGGTCGGAGAGCTTGCCGACCTGGCTGATGATCAGCATCAGGAAGACCATGACGGCGAGCAGGATCAGCAGACCGTGGGTCTCGCTGTAGCCGAGCTCGTCGGAGAGGTACGTCGGCATGTACGACAGCAGCATGTAGTCGGTGATGTTGTACGCGCCGACCAGGCAGATGCAGAGGATCAGCGTCGGCCAGTAGTCGCGGAAGATCTTGCCGAGGTCGCCCTTGGCGCTGGTCTCGACGCCGTCCGCCGCCTCGGTGGCGTGTGCGGTGCCGCCCTCCAGCTTCTGGAAGGCCGGCGTCTCGTCCAGGCGCAGCCGCAGGTAGAGGCCCACGAGGCCGAGCGGTCCCGCGACGAGGAAGGGGATGCGCCAGCCCCAGGACTCCATCTGCGGGTCGTTGAGGAGTGCGTAGAGCAGGGTGACCAGGCCGGCGGCTCCGACGTAGCCGGCGAGCGTGCCGAATTCCAGGAAGCTGCCGTAGTAGCCGCGGCGCTTGTCCGGTGCGTACTCGGCGATGAACGTGGAGGCGCCGCCGTACTCGCCGCCGGTGGAGAAGCCCTGGAGCATCCGGAAGAAGATGAGCAGGACCGGCGCCCAGAGGCCGATGGAGCCGTGGGAGGGGATGAGGCCGATCGCGAAGGTGCCGATCGCCATCATGATCATGGTGAGGGCGAGGATCTTCTTACGGCCGACCTTGTCGCCCATGGGGCCGAAGAACATGCCACCGAGGGGCCGTACGAGGAAGGCGACGGCGAAGGTGGCGAAGGAGGAGAGGAGCTGGGTGGTGTCGCTCCCCGACGGGAAGAAGACGTGGCCCAGCGTGGCGGCCATGTAGGAGTAGATGCCGAAGTCGAACCACTCCATGGCGTTACCCAGCGAGGCCGCCTTCACGGCTCGCTTGACGGCCTGGTCGTCCGTGACGGTGATGTCGGTCCGGCGCAGCCTCGGGTTCTGCCGCTTCCGGATGGCTCGGAAGAGGGCGGGATGGCGTTTGACCGCTTCGGGGTCGGCCGCCTGATGCGGGTCGGAGGCCGCCATGGCCGGGTCCTTTCCTCGGTGGGTGTTCCAGGGAAGGCTTCTGCGCGGTCATGGCGGTCGCAAACCGAATCGGCGAAGGATTGGGATGTCCATCACATTTTTTCGGTCATTCGGCCCAGTGCCGGGCCGCCGCTTCCCGGTCGGACCGGCCGGGTCAGATGCCGAGGTCCTTGATGATCTTGGCGACGTGCCCGGTGGCCTTGACGTTGTAGAAGGCTTGCTCGACCTTGCCCTCTTCGTCGACGACGATCGTGGAGCGGATCACTCCTGTCACCGTTTTGCCGTAGAGCTTTTTCTCGCCGAAGGCGCCGTAGGCCTCCAGGGTCTCCTTGGCGGGGTCGCCGACGAGGGTGACCTTGAGGTTCTCCTTCTCGCGGAACTTGGCGAGCTTCTCGGGCTTGTCGGGGGAGACCCCGATGACGTCGTATCCGGCGCCGGCCAGCAGGTCGAGGTTGTCGGTGAAGTCGCACGCCTGCTTGGTGCAGCCGGGGGTAAGAGCCGCCGGGTAGAAGTAGACGATGACTTTGCGGCCCTTGTGGTCGGCGAGCGCGATGTCGTTGCCGTCGGCGTCGGGGAGGGTGAAGGCAGGGGCGGTGTCGCCGGGCTTGAGTCGCTCGCTCATGGTTCTCCTCGTTGGTACGTGGGGTGTACGGGACCGAGGGTAATAGGGGTGCCGCCGGGTGCGGGGGCGGTCGAGCTGACAGACTGTCGATGAAGGTTTACCGGACGAGGATCACGGAGGCGGCGCGGTGTCGGATGCCAGGAGCCCTGCGCAGATCGAGGCGGACATCATCACCAGGCGCGAGCAGCTCGCGGTGGTGCTCGACGAGATCGGGGTGCGGGTGCACCCGAAGACGATTGTTGGTGACGCGAAGGCGAAGGCCGCCGAGGCCGTGGACCGGACGGCCGGGCGGGCGTTCGTCGCGGTGAACCGGACGGTGTCGGACGTGCGGGGCCAGTTCGTGACGGAGGACGGCGCGCCCCGGCTGGGGCGGGTGATTCCGGCGGCGCTGCTCGCGGTGGGCGTCGTGGGTCTGCTCACGGTGTCGGTGCGGCGGCGCAGGAAGTAGCGGCTCGGCGTTGCGGGGCGCACCCTCGGGCGTGCGGTGGCGGGTCGGGCAGGTAGGTTGCGGGGCGTGAGCGAGAACGCGGACGACAAGCTGCCCATCCGGATGCTGCACGACCGTGTGCTGGTCCGGTCCGATTCGTCCGAGGGCGAGCGGCGGTCCGGCGGCGGCATTCTGATTCCGGCGACGGCCGCGGTGGGCCGTCGGCTGGGGTGGGCCGTGGTGGTCGCGGTGGGCCAGAACGTGCGGACGGTGGAGCCGGGCGACCGGGTGCTGTACGACCCCGAGGACCGTGCCGAGGTCGAGGTGCGGGGAGTGGCGTACGTGCTGATGCGGGAGCGGGATCTGCATGCGGTGGCCGCCGACCGCTTCGAGGGTTCGGTGGACTCGACCGGGCTGTATCTCTAGTCGTGAGCCCGTGAGCCCGTGAGCCCGTGAGCCCGTGAGCCCGTGAGCCCGTGAGCCCGTGAGCCCGTGAGCCCGTGAGCCCGTGAGCGAGGCCTGGTGACGGTTTTCACCAGGCCTTTTGCCTGTCTTTTGCTACGGTGGTGGGACCCCGACGAGACGCGCCGTACCGGGCTTCCGCAAAGACGACGCACCGTTCTGTTCGCGTGTTCCGCGTCGTCGGAGGTGCTGTCGTGGCTTGGGTTCTGTTGGTGGTCGCGGGTCTGCTGGAAGTGGCCTGGTCCATTGGGATGAAGTACACCGAGGGGTTCACCCGGCTGTGGCCGAGCGTGTTCACGGGTCTCGGGATCGTGGCGAGCATGCTGCTGCTGTCCCATGCCGCCCGGACACTGCCGATCGGTACGGCGTACGGCGTGTGGGTGGGCATCGGCGCGGCGGGTGCCGCGGTGCTGGGCATGGTGGTCCTGCACGAGCCGGTGACGGCGGCCCGGATCTTCTTCGTGTGTCTGCTGCTGGTGGCCGTGGTGGGGCTGAAGGCCACGTCCGGTCACTGACCCGCCGAGCCGCTGGGCCGCCCGCCCCGCCCGGGCGGAGTATTACGGGCGGCCCGGTGCGCGGGTGCCGCGGGCCCCTTCGAGGAAGCCGCCCACGGTGCCGGTGCCGCCGTCCGTGTTTCCGCCGTTGTCCCCGCCCCCGGTACCGCCGTCGGTGCGTCCACCGGTGTCGGTGCCGCCGGTGGGAGGCTCGGTGGTGCCGGGTGTGCTGACCGGGGAGGACGGTGTGGTGGGCGGGGCACTGGTGCGGTTGCCCGGGGTGCTCCTGGAGGGTGTGGTGGTCGGCTGCCCGGTGTTGCCGGGTGCGGTGTTCTCGTCGCTGGGCAGCTCCGTTTCGTCGGTGCCGCTCTCCACGTCGAGGTCGAAGTTCTTGACGGGGGTGCCCCGCAGGGCCGCGCCGGTGTATTGGGCCCAGGTCTCGGCGGGGGCGCCGCCGCCGTTGATGCGGGGCAGTCCGAGTGCGCCGTAGAGCGGCTTCTGCGCGCCGGTGGTGGGGTCCTGGCCCATGACGGCGATGACGGTGGCGAGGTTCGGGGTGTAGCCGGCGAACCAGGCCGCCTTGTCCTCCTCGGCCGTTCCGGTCTTGCCCGCCGCGGGGCGGCCCGCGCCCTGGGCGGCGGTGCCGGTGCCGCCGTCGACGACGCTCCGCAGGATCGAGGTGGTGGTGTCGGCGGCCTCGCGGCTGACGGCCTGTTTGGTGCTGCGGCCGGGGAGCGTGACGGCTTCGCCGTCCTTTGTGATCTTGTCGACGAGGGTGTGGGTGCCGTGCTTGCCGTGGTTGGCGAGGGTGGCGTACGCCTCGGCCATGTCGAGGACGCCGGCGGTGGCGGGGCCGAGCGCGATCGACGGGGACGCGGTGAGGTCGGGGGTGTCCTTGGGGATGCCGAGGTCGATGGCGGTCTGGCGGACCTTGCCGGGTCCGACGTCCTCGGCCATCTGCGCGTAGACGGCGTTGACGGACTTGTCGGTGGCGGTGCTGACGGTGATGGGTCCGTAGCTGACGTCGTCCTCGTTGGACGGGTCGTATCCGGTGGGTCCGTCGGGGCCCTGGACCATGCGCTTGTTGGTGCCGTCGTAGATGGTGCTGGGGGTGATGCGCCGGCCGTCCTGCGTGGTGGAGTCGTTGGCGACGGCCGAGGTGAAGACGAACGGCTTGAAGGTGGAGCCGACCTGGTAGTCGGTGCGGGTCGCGTTGTTGACGTACTGCTTCGTGTAGTCGATGCCGCCGTACATGGCGAGGACGCGCCCGGTGGCGGGGTCGATGGAGGCGCCGCCGACACGTACGTTGCGGTCGGCCTTGTTCTCTTTGCTCGTCTTGGACATGACGTTGTCGTCGACGGCTTCGACCAGGGCGTCCTGTTTCTTCTTCTCCAGCGTGGTGGTGATCCGGTAGCCGCGGGTCGCCAGGGTCTTCTCGTCGAGGATGTCGTTGCGGACGAGGTAGTCCTCGACGGCCTGGACGATGTAGCCGCGCTGGCCGGAGAGGCTGTTGGCGGGCTTGACCGGGCCCGGGGGCGGGAAGGCCATGGCGGCGCGCCGGCCGGCGGTGAGCCAGCCCTCCTTGACCATGCCGTCGAGCACGTAGTTCCAGCGGGCGACGGCCGCGGCCTTGTTCTCGGGGTGCGTGATGACGTCGTAGGCGCTGGGGGCGTTGAGCAGGGAGGCGAGGTAGGCGCCTTCCGCGGTGGTGATGTCGGCGGCGTCCTTGCTGTAGTACGCCTGGGCCGCGGCCTGGATGCCGTAGGCGTTGCGGCCGAAGTAGCTGGTGTTGAGGTAGCCCTCGAAGATCTTGTTCTTGGATTCCTCGCGGCCCAGCTTGATCGCGATGAAGAATTCCTTGATCTTTCGGCCGACGGTCTGTTCCTGGCCCAGGTAGTAGTTCTTGACGTACTGCTGGGTGATGGTCGAGCCGCCCTGCTTCCCCTTGCCGGTGAGGGTGTTCCAGCCGGCCCGGAACATCGCCTTGATGTCGACGGCGCGTTCGGAGTAGAAGTCGCGGTCCTCGGCGGCGAGTACCGCGTGCTGGACGGTCCGGGGCACCTGGGCGAGCCTGATGTTCTCCCGGTTCACCTCGCCGTCGCGGGCGATGACGCTGCCGTCCTTGTAGAGGTAGACGTTGGACTGGGCGGTGGCACTGGCGTTGGCCGAGGGGATGTCGACGAGCTGGTACCCGGCGATGAAGCCGCCGATCAGGACCAGGGCGATGAGGAGGACGGCGCCGAGGACCATCCGCCAGGTGGGGACGGCGCGGCGCCAGCCCTTGCGCTTGGGGCGTTTGGGCTTCCTCTGCTTCGTCCCGCTCTCCCCGGTGGTGGGTCCGCTGGCCGGGGTGCCCCGGTCTCCGGGGGCGGCAGCGCCGGCAGGCAGGTCTCTGGGGCTCCAGCCCCGGGACGCGGGGTCCCCGCTCTCCTGCTGTGGCTCGTCGCTCATGTCGGTGCAGACTCCTCGGCCGCGGTCAGTTCCCCCATAGTGCACTTTTCTACGGAATAACCATCGGATCGACCTTCGAAAAGCGGTCGCGGCGATTGCCCCGGCTGGACTAGGCTCGTGCGCTTTGGTGTCCACGCGCGGATGCCCAAGTCCGGGGGGTGGTGTGCTGTGCGGGTCTATGCGGTGGTGGCGGCGGGCGGGTTCCGGCGCTACGCCACGTACCGGATCGCGACGGCTGCGGGGGTGTTCACCAACACCGTCTTCGGTTTCATCATGGCCTACACGTATGTGGCGCTGTGGGACGAGCGTCCGCAGCTCGGTGGTTACGACATGTCGCAGGCCCTCACGTACGTGTGGCTGGGGCAGGCGCTGCTCATGACGTGCGCCATGATGGGCGGCGGGTTCGAGGACGAGCTGATCGAGCGGATCCGCAACGGCGATATCGCCGTCGACCTCTACCGGCCGGTCGATCTGCAAATGTGGTGGCTGGCGGGGGACTTGGGCCGGGCCTCCTTTCATCTGCTGGGACGCGGCATCGTGCCGATGCTGCTGGGCGGGCTGGCCTTCGATCTCGCGCTGCCCGGTTCGGCGGGGGTCTGGCTGGCGTTCCTCGTCGCGGTGGCGCTCGGGGTCGTGGTCAGTTTCGCGATCCGCTATCTGGTCGCGCTCTCCGCTTTCTGGCTGATGGACGGGGCGGGTGCGGCCCAGATGTCCTTCCTGGCGGGGATGTTCTTCTCCGGACTTCTGCTGCCGCTGAACCTTTTCCCGGGGCTGCTGGGCGAGGTGGCGCGTGCGCTGCCGTGGTCGGCGCTGCTCCAGGTGCCCGCGGATGTCTTCCTCGGCAAGCACACGGGCTGGGGCCTGGTGCGGGCGTACGGGTTCCAGGCGGGATGGGCGCTGGCCCTGCTCCTCGCGGGGCGGCTCCTGCAGTCGGCGGCGACGCGAAGGGTGGTGGTCCAGGGTGGCTGAGGTGGTGGACGCGGTGGCGGCGGAGGCACCCGTCGTGGTGTTCCGTCCCAGGTCGCGGCTGGTCGAGGGGGTGCGGGCGTACGGGCTGATCGCGGCGATGTGGCTGCGCTCGACGATGGCCTACCGGGCGTCGTTCGTGATGACGGCTGTGGGGAACTTCGTGGCGACGGCGTTCGACTTCGTCGCGATCCTGCTGATGTTCTCGCACGTGGACGTGTTGGGCGGATACACGCTGCCGGAGATCGCCCTGCTGTACGGGGCCTCCGGCACGGCGTTCGGTCTCGCCGATCTGGTGATGGGCTCGATGGACCGGCTGGGCCGACGGGTGCGGGACGGGACGCTGGACACGCTGCTGGTGCGGCCGGTCCCGGTGCTCGCGCAGGTCGCTGCCGACCGGTTCGCGCTGCGCAGGCTGGGGCGGATCACACAGGGGCTGCTGGTGCTCGGCTACGCGCTGCTCACCCTGGACATCGAGTGGACGGTGTCGAAGGTGGCGATGATGCCCCTGATGCTGCTGAGCGGGGCGGCGATCTTCGCGGCGGTGTTCGCGGCCGGGGCCGGGTTCCAGTTCTTCGCGCAGGACGCAGCCGAGGTGCAGAGCTCGTTCACGTACGGCGGGAGCACGATGCTCCAGTACCCGCCGACGGTCTTCGCGAAGGACCTGGTGCGCGGGGTGACGTTCGTGGTGCCGCTGGCCTTCGTGAACTGGCTGCCGGCCCTGTACGTGCTGGGCCGGGAGTATCCGCTGGGCCTGCCGCACTGGGTGGCGTTCCTGCCGCCGCTGGTCGCGGTCGTGTGCTGGGCGGCCGCGGGCCTGGCCTGGCGCGCGGGGCTGCGGGCGTACCGGAGCACGGGAAGTTGACGGACATCGAGCGGGACGGAGCATCGGACATGGGCGCGGGAACCGGCGTGCGCAACGACTTCATCGGGGCCGACGACGGCTTCACCGGGGCGGGCGAGGCCTTCATCGAACTGGACGGTCTGGAGAAGGTCTTCGACGTCCGCCGCCGTACCGGTTTCATGCGCGGCGAACGCCGCGAGGTGCGGGCCGTGGACGGCATCAGCTTCCGGGTGGGGCGCGGAGAGATGGTCGGCTACATCGGCCCGAACGGGGCGGGGAAGTCGACGACGATCAAGATGCTGACGGGCATCCTCACCCCGAGCGGCGGTTCGCTGCGAGTGGCGGGTATCGACCCATCCAGGGAGCGGATGAGGCTGGCGCACCGGATCGGTGTGGTCTTCGGCCAGCGCACCACGCTCTGGTGGGACCTGCCGCTGCGCGACTCCTACCGGCTGGTCCACCGCATGTACCGGGTCCCCGATGCCCGCTTCCGGGCCAACCTGGAGCGCTGTATCGAACTCCTCGACCTGGAGAAGCTGTTGGACGTCCCGGTGCGGCAGCTGTCGTTGGGGCAGCGGATGCGCGGGGACATCGCGGCCGCACTGCTGCACGATCCGGAGGTGCTGTACCTCGACGAGCCGACGATCGGACTCGATGTGGTGTCCAAGGCCAAGGTCCGTGGTTTCCTGCGGGACTTGAACGCGGAACGCGGTACGACGGTGTTGCTCACCACCCACGATCTGACGGACATCGAGCAGCTGTGCAAGCGGGTGATGGTCATCGACCACGGCCGTCTGATGTACGACGGGGCGCTGTCCGGCCTGCATGAGGTGGGGGAGAGCGAGCGGACGCTCGTGGTGGACCTGGAGCGTGAACTCCCGCCGATCCGGCTGGAGTCGGAGCCGTCCGTGCGCACGGTGAAGGTGGAGGGGCCCCGGCAGTGGCTGGCGTTCCCGGCGTCCGCTTCGGCGGCGCCGCTGGTGGCACGGATCGCCGCGGAGTACCCGATGGTGGATCTCTCGGTGCGGGAGCCGGACATCGAGGCCGTGATCGCGAAGATGTACGCGTCGGCCACGGGCATGTGATCGGTGACGGAAGCGTACGCGTTCAATAGGCTGCGCGGTATGACTAGTGAACTTCCGGAAATGCGTGCCTCCGACGCCGAGCGCGAACGTATTGCCGAGATTCTGCGTGAGGCGGTGACCGAGGGTCGGCTGCAGATGGAGGAGTTCGACCAGCGTCTCGACGCCACGTACAAGGCGCGCACGCACGGGGAGCTGGTCCCGATCGTCCGCGACCTCCCCGGGGTCGGGGCCGCGGTGGCGCCGGTGGCCGCGGGACAGACGGGGGCGGGTTCGATGGCCCGCTGGTCGGAGCGGGTGGGCAAGCCCGCGACCTCGGGCGGTGCCTTCGCGTTCTGGGGCGGGTTCGGCCGTCGGGGGAACTGGACGGTCGGCCGGAAGTTCACCGCGTTCGCCTTCTGGGGCGGCGGCGAGATCGATCTGCGTGAGGCGAACTTCGAGGACCGCGAGGTGGTCATCCGCTGCATCGCGATCATGGGTGGCATGCAGGTGACGGTCCCGCCGGACCTGAACGTCGAGGTCCGGGGCATCGGCATCATGGGCGGCTTCGGGGAGCGGGGCAAGGACGACGGCGTCCCGGCCCCGGATTCCCCGCGGGTGCGGATCACCGGCTTCGCCCTGATGGGCGGCGTGGGTGTGGAGCGCAAGCGGAGCAAGGCGGAGAAGAAGCGGCTGCGGGACGCGGAGCGCGCGCGGGGCCGGCTGGAGAAGGGCGACGGGGGCGAGCGGGACAAGGGTGACGCGGGCAGGTGACCTGCCCGCTCGTCAGAGCGCGTCGGACGACGGCCTGACGCGTACGAGATCGGCGAGGTCCAGCAGGGAGCCCAGCCGCTGGTAGCCCGCGTCGTTCAGGTGGAGGTGGTCGCCCGAGTCGTAGGCGGGGTACAGCCGCTCCGGGTGGGCCGGGTCGCGCATGTCGCGGTCGAAGTCGAGGACCTGGTCGAAGATCCCGCCGGCCCGGATCGCCTGGTTGACCTGGGTGCGTACGGCGTTCTGGGCGCGGGTCCAGCTGCGGTAGCCGTCGTACGGCATCAGGGTCGCGCCGATGACCCGCAGCCCGCGCGCGTGGGCCCGCTCCGTCAGGGTGCGCAGGGCGTCCGTGATCCGCTGCGGGTCCTTCTCCTGGGGGAAGCCCTGTACATCGTTGATGCCGAGGGCGATGACGACGGTCTTCGCACCGGTGACGCCCAGCACGTCGCGGTCGAAGCGGTCCAGGGCGCGCTGCCCGATGCCGTCGCGCAGGAGGCGGTTGCCGCCGATGCCCTGGTTCACCACCGCGTACCGGCCGTTCAGCCGGTCCGAGAGGACGTCGGGCCAGCGGGTGTTCGCGTCCGTGGTGGAGCCGGTACCGGCGGTGAGCGAGTCGCCGAGCGCGACGACGGTGCCGGCCGCGGTCGGGCTGTGCACGTCCACGGCGGTGAGGTAGCGCCAGGAGGTGCTGCGCCAGGTGCCCCGCGTGGTCTCCACGTAGGAGCTCTGGTGGCTGTTGGGGTGCACGGTGACCGGTCCGCGTGCGGTGGGGGTGCGCAGGGTGACGACGAGGTCGGCGTCGGCGGCGACCGGGACGACGACGGGGTCGCTGACGATCTCCCGGCCCGCGGCGACGGTCGTGGTCGGGGCGCCGCCGAACGTCACCGGGCGGGTGTTCACGGTGACGTTGTCGATCAGCAGAGGTTGGGTACCGAAGAGGTTGGACAGGGTGATGCGGGCCGCGTTGCCGCCGATGCTGGTGTGCACGACGTTACGGACGGTGCGGTGGACGAGATCCTGGTCGTGGTTGGGGTCGGCGGCCCCGAGTACGGGTGCGGCCGCCCAGGTCGCGAGCCAGAGCCCCGAGGAGTGAGCCGGTGCCGCGGGCGTCCGGGCGGTGCCCTGCGACCCGGATGCGGCGGACGCCTTCGCCCGGGGCCCGGAGAACAGCAGCGAGCCGGTGAACGCCACGACGGCGGCGAGCGCGGCTGTGCCGGCCACAAGGGCTATGAGCAGGGCGTACCCCTGGCGCCTGGGCATGGGCGGTGTGTCTCCTCTGTCGATGGGTTGCTTCCATGATGCGGCAGGGCGCGGGGAACTCAACGTGCGGCCCGGGAGTAGGTCGGGTAAGGACAATGCGTACGAGGCGTCGGGGGGCGATGCGTACGCGGACGGGTGGAGTGGATGGAACGGACCGAAGGAACGGAACCCGGCGAGATCGAGGCCGGTACGGACCCCAGCGCGGACGAGGGCGCGGGCCCGCGCGGGGGCCCCGGGAGGGGCGCTCGTAGCCCCGCCGCCTCCCTGGCGTCGTTCGCGTACACCGCGGCCGACGAGGAGAAGCGTCGCGGCGTCCGCCGTATGAAGACCACGGCCACGGGCCTCCTTCTGCTGGTCGCGCTCGTCTACGTCCTCGCCACCTGGGCGAAGAACGAGGGGGTGGGCGGCTGGCCGGGCTTCGTCGCCGCGGCCGCCGAGGCGGGCATGGTGGGCGCGCTGGCCGACTGGTTCGCCGTCACCGCGCTCTTCAAGCGTCCGCTGGGTCTGCCGATTCCGCACACCGCCATCATTCCCACGAAGAAGGACCAGCTTGGAGCCTCACTCGGTTCCTTCGTGGGCGAGAACTTTCTGTCGGGCGGTGTGGTGAGGGACCGGATCCACTCCCTCGGCATCGGCGGCCGGCTGGGTGCCTGGCTCGCCGAACCGGCCCACGCGGACCGGGTCACGGCCGAGCTGTCGACCGCGCTGCGCGGTGCGCTGACGGTGCTGCGCGACTCGGACGTGCAGGCCGTGGTCGGTGAGGCCATCACCCGGCGGGCCAATGCGGCGGAGATCGGCCCCGGCCTCGGCAAGATGCTGGAGAAGGTCGTCGCGGACGGCGGCCACCGCAAGGTGGTGGACCTGGTGTGTGTCCGGGCTCACGACTGGCTGGTGCTGCACGGCGACTCGGTGATGGACGCGGTGCAGGGCGGCGCACCGGGCTGGACCCCGCGGTTCGTCGACAAGCGGGTGGGCGAGCGGGTCTACAAGGAACTGCTGCGCTTCATCACGGAGATGCGCGATATGCCGGGGCACCCGGCGCGCGACTCGATCGACACCTTCCTGACGGACTTCGCCGCCGACCTCCAGACGGACTCGGAGACCCGCGCCCGGGTGGAGCGCCTCAAGTCGGAGGTGCTGGGCCGCGGCGAGGTGCAGGACGTCATCGCGTCGGCCTGGTCCTCGGTGCGCACGATGGTCATCGCGGCGGCCGAGGACGAGCAGAGCGAACTGCGCCTGCGCGCCCGGGCCTCCCTGATGTCCCTCGGCGCCCGCCTGGCGACGGACGGCCGCCTCCAGGCGAAGCTGGAGGGCTGGCTGGAGGACGCGGCGGTGTACGTCGTGACGACGTACCGGGCGGAGATCACGTCACTGATCAGCGACACGGTGGCCGGCTGGGACGCGGACCAGACCTCCAAGAAGATCGAGGCCCACATCGGCCGCGACCTGCAGTTCATCCGCATCAACGGCACGGTGGTGGGCGCGCTCGCAGGACTGGCGATCTACTCGGTCTCAAGAGCCCTGGGCGGCTGACCCGACCCCGCCCCGCGGGGCACACCGGTCCCGTGGGGCGGGCGGCTCGGCGTCAGGCGGCACACCCAGGCCCGTCCGGCGATTGAGGACAAACGGCACCCCGGACGAACCCGGGCCCACCCGCCCCGCCGCACCCATCCGCACCCTCGGCCGCGCGCCCACACCCCGCCCCTCCCGGAGGGCCCCGCTCAGGCCGAGCGCCGAGTAACAACCCAGGACGCCGCACCCACCAGCCCCGCCCCAGCGAACACCGCAGGCCAGGCACCGATCCTCTTGGCCAACGGATGCGAGCCGGCGAAGGCCGCGACATACGCCGTGGTCAGCCCGGCGGCAGCCCGCGGCCCCGCCTGCCGGTTCCACTCGTACGCCGCCGCAGCCCCCGCAGCAGCGAGAGCGACCCCGCCCAGCGGCCGCTTCCCGCTCCACCGCGCGACGGCGTACCCGCCGACCAGACCGCCCGCCGCCACCGCCGCTGCCGGAACCTTCGCCATCGCGGCCACCTCCACCTGTTCTCGTCCGTCGTCCGGTACCGCTGGTCGGATCCGGTCACCGGATCCGAGGCTAACGCGGCCTCCGGACACCCCGTCGCGGAGGGGGTGTACGTACGTTTACCCTGGGGGTGAACACACGTACACCCCCATGACGCCGAGCACCGTACGGAGAACCATGCCAGCGGACATACCGGTCCCAGCCGATCCCGCTCCCGCGCCCCCCGCCGTCCAGGCCCCGCACCCCCGCTTCGCCGTCGGCGTGCTCGCGTTCTGCGGTGTCGTGGTAGCGGTCATGCAGACGATCGTCGTCCCGCTGCTGCCGCACATCCCCGAGCTGACCGGTGCCACCCCCACCGCCGCGAGCTGGCTGGTCACCGTCACGCTCCTCACCGGCGCGGTCTTCACCCCGGTCCTGGGCCGGGTCGGCGACATGTACGGCAAGCGGCGGGTGCTCGTCGCCTCGCTCACGGTGCTGGTGGCGGGCTCGGTGCTGTGCGCCATCAGCTCCCACATCGGGGTCCTGATCACCGGCCGCGCCCTGCAGGGCGCGGCGATCGCCGTAGTCCCGCTGGGCATCAGCATCCTGCGCGACGAACTGCCGCCCGAACGGGTCCTGTCCGCCGTCGCGCTGATGAGCTCCACTCTGGGGATCGGGGCGGCCGTCGGCCTGCCCATCGCCGCGGTCGTCGTGGAGAACTTCGACTGGCACACCATGTTCTGGGTCTCCGGCGTCATCGGTCTCATCGACATCGCGCTGGTCCTGCGCTTTGTGCCGGAATCCCCGCTGCGCAGCCGGGGGCGCTTCGACGCCGTCGGTGCGCTCGGCCTGTCCGCCGCCCTCGTCTGCCTGCTGCTCGCGGTCACCCAGGGGGCCGACTGGGGCTGGGGATCGGTGCGGACGGTCGGCCTGCTCGTGACCGCCGTAGTGGTGGCGCTGCTGTGGGGCGCGTACGAGCTCCGCGTCGCGACGCCCATGGTCGACCTGCGGGTCTCCGCCCGCCCCGCCGTACTGCTCACCAACATCGCGGCCCTGCTGATCGGCTTCGCGTTCTACGCGAACTCGCTGGTCACCGCCCAGATGGTGCAGGAACCGAAGGCCACGGGCTACGGGCTCGGCGCCTCGCTCGTCGTCAGCGGACTGTGCCTGCTGCCGGGCGGTGTGGCGATGGTGGCGCTGTCGCCCGTATCGGCGCGGATATCCGCCAAGCACGGGCCGAAGGTCAGTCTGGCGCTGGCGGCCGGGATCATCGCCGTCGGCTACGGCGTGCGCTACTTCACCAGCCACAGCCTCTGGCTGATCATCGCCGGCGCCACGGTCGTGGCGTCGGGGACGGCGATCGCCTACTCGGCCCTGCCCGCCCTCGTGATGCGCGGAGTCCCGGTCAGCGAGACCGGTGCGGCCAACGGTCTGAACACCCTCATGCGCTCGATCGGGCAGGCCTTCTGCAGTGCCACGGTGGCCGCGGTCCTGGCCAACATCACGTTCCAGGCAGGGGGTCGTACGGCTCCGACCCTCCACGCGTACCAGTTGGTCTTCGTGATCGCGGCGGGCGCGGCGCTCGCCGCACTGACCGTCACGCTGTTCCTGCCGGGCCCGAAGCGGGCCGGGGCGGGTACGGTCGGGGGAAGCCGCAGGGCCCCGGGCATCCGCGGAGGCGGTGCACGGACCGCACCGATCCAGGAGGGCGCATGACCGGCGGCCAGGCCACCGCGACGGCCACCGGGCCCGCGGAGGCGGGCACCGGCCGGGAGGCGATCCTGCGCGCGGCACGGCGGGCGTTTACCCAGCGCCCGTACGCCGAGGTGACGATCCGCCGGATCGCGGCGGACGCGGGGGTGAGCCCGGCACTCGTGGTCAAGCACTTCGGCCGCAAGGAGGAGCTCTTCAACACCGTGGCCGACTTCGGCCCGGCCGCGGCGGAGCTCTTCGACGCCCCGCTCGACCTGCTGGGCCGCCACATGGTCGTCACCCTGGTGACCAGCCGCCGCGAGTTCAAGTCCGACCCGCTCCTGCGCGTGGTGTTCTCCCTCGGCAACCAGGACGAACGCTCGCTGCTGCGCGACCGCTTCCAGGAACAGGTCACCGACGCCCTGACCGCCCGGCTCCCCGGCCCGGACCGTGCGCTGCGCGCCGAACTGCTGGCCGGACACCTCCTCGGCCTCGGCGCGACCCTCGGCCTCCACCGCGAGGGGGCCGGCGCCCGGGCCACCCCGGAACGCATCGCCGACCTCTACGCGCCCGCGCTCCAGAAGCTGATCACCGGCTGAGCGGCCCGCGCAGGGTCCGGGCCCGGCACCGGGAGGCAGGGGCCCCGGAGGATCATCGCTGATCGCTGATCGCTGATCGCTGATCGCTGATCGCTGATCCCGGGGCCCGGACCGGGACCGCCAACGGGACCGGTGTGCCGCGTCCACCGCGAAGTCACTCACCCAGCCTCAAGTCCGCCGCGAAAGTCACTTACCCAGCTTCGCGGCCGTCGCTGCGCGCCTGGCGAAGGTCTCGTCCTTGGACGCGGCCATCTCCTGGAGCGCCGTCTTCCGATCCCGCCGGCCGAGCCGGTCCAGATAGAGGCGGCCGCGCAGGTGGTCCGTCTCGTGCTGGAGGCAGCGGGCGAAGTAGCCCCGGCCCTCGATCACCAGCGGATTACCGTCCTTGTCCCGGCCGCGCACCACCGTACGGTCGAGGCGGGGAACCATGCGGTAGGGGCCGGGAACGGAGAGGCACCCCTCGGACTCCTCGACCAGGCTGCGCTGCTCGGCGGGCACCTCGTCCAGGACGGGGTTGGCGATGTGCCCGACGTGGCGCACCCCCCACTCGTCCGTGATGTCCCACATGAACAACCGCAGGTCCACGTCCACCTGGTTGGCGGCGAGACCGGCGCCCTCCGCCACCTGGTTCGTGGCGAACATGTCGTCGACCAGCCGTGCGAGCTCCGGCGTACCGAACTCGGTGACCTCCCGGCACGGGCGACGCAGAATCTCCTCCCCGACGACGGTGATGCGGCGCACCGCACCCCGTTCGGCCTCGGGCGCATACCGGGGATAGGACGCGACGGGCACACCCAGTACACGCACCCGGCGGTCCTGCGAGGGGTCATCGAGACCGACAGCCATGGAGCACCAACGCCTTCCGCGCACACCGGAGTCGGCCGGGGCGGACGCCTCCCGGCCAGCTTGACCGAACGCTTTGCAAAGTAGCACCCTTTGCAAAATGAGCGATGAGAAGCGCCAAGCCGCACCCACGGACCCGCAGCCGCCCCGGACCCACCGGACGCTCCCGGACCATCCCGTTCGCGTGGCCCTGCTGGACCTGCTCGCCGAGGCCGGCACGGTCACATCCACGGAGGCGGCCGCGCGCCTGGGCCACAGCTCCGGACTCTGCTCCTTCCACCTGCGCCAACTCGCCCGGCACGGACTGATCGAGGAGGTGCCCCGCAGCGGCGGCCGGGCGCGGCCGTGGCGTCTGCGCTGGGAGTCCTCACGCCTCCCGGAGCGGGAGCCGGCCCGGGAGGCGCCGGAGGAGTTCGACGTGCTCGCACGCGGCCTGGAGGACGAGAGCCACCAGCACTGGCTGAGCCATCGCGACCGGGCACCGGCCGAGTGGCGGCAGGACGAGTCCTTCAGTGCCGTGGTTCACCTCACCCCGACCGAGATGGCCGAACTCGCCGCCGCCATGCGTCACTTGCTGGACGGCTACCGTCACCGGGACCGGGACCCGGCGACGCGCCCCGCAGGAGCCGTGGCGGTGGCCGCGGTCACCAGGCTGTTCCCCCTGCTCGCCGACAACCCCGCCCATCCGTCAGCGGGCTGACGTTCCGTCGGTCGGTCCGTCGGACGTGTCGTCGGGCGGCCCGCCCGCGGCCTCCTGCTCCGGAGCCGGCCGCGCCAGCACCCCGAGCACCTCGGCGAGTTGGGCCCGCGCGCCCGGCTCCGTGATGACCCCGTCCGCACCGACCGTCTGCCGGTCCACCGGAACCCGCACGCAGGCCTCCTCGACGACGGTCGCGCCCGTGTAGCCGAGCACGGACCGCAGCGTCGCCTCCGCGCCCTGGCCGCGACCGGGGGCCGCCGCGTTGATCCAGGCGGCGGGCTTGTCGCAGATCTCCGTCCCGCCGACCGTCCAGTCCAGCAGGTTCTTGAACGCCCCCGGGAGGGTGCCCGCGTACTCCGGTGTGCAGATCAGCAGGGCATCGGCCGCGTCGATCGCCGCGCGCAGCCGGGCCACCGGCTCCGGCAGTGGTTCGACGTCGTCATCGGGGTTGAAGTGGGGGAGCGCGGCGGGGCTCTCGTGGAGCACGGCGCGTACCCCCGGCGGGGCCACGGCCCGAGCGGTGCGCAGGACCGTTTCGTTGGAGGAACCGGTACGCAGACTCCCGGACAGCAGAAGGATCACGCGAGGCGTCGTCGACATGCTCGGACAACCAGGGGGACACGTTCGCCCATTCCCGGGCCCGTGCCGCCCCGCCCCCGTCACCGGCTCGGGTGCAACTCCAGCTCGGCCACCACCTGGTCGCCGCTCAGCTCGCCCGTCGTCCGGAACCCGAGCCTGCGGTAGAACCCTTCGGGGCCGTGCGGACCGGGGACGTACGAGACGGTGGTACGCGTCCCCCCGCGTCGCCGCAGCTCGTCGTTGACGGCCTCCACCGCGAACCGCCCGTATCCACGTGCCTGTTGCTCGGCTGCGATGTTCAGCCGCCAGAGACCGGAGCGCGGCCGGTCGGCCGGCTCCTCGGGGCGGAAGCGGACATCGAGGAAGGCCATGACGAAGCCCACCGCCCGCCCGCCGTCGACGATCAGCCGGGGCCATGCGGTGTCGGGAGTGGCGTAGGCCTGTGCCAGTGACCATGCGACCGGCTTCACGAGCCCGTCCTGGTCCGGGCGCACCCTCAACGCGCATGCCTCCTCGACGTTGTCGGATGTGACCGGTACGAGGCGGAGTGCGGCGGACATCCCCGCAACCTACATTCCGGCCCGGGCCCCACGCCCGCGAATATCCGCGCCTACCGGTCCTCGCCGAGCCGCGGTCCTTGCCGAGCCGCGGCTCCCACGCCGTCACGCCGGTGGCCATCATCCTTCGCCCGTCTGTGACAATGCCGTTCATGCCGACTCTGGTTGCTCCCGCGATCCCTGCCGGTTCCCTGGCCGCGACCGGCCAGCCCACCCTGCCCGTCGCAGGCGACGCACTGCTGCGCCCCTGGCTGGTCACCGACGCCGCCGCGGTAAGGGAGGCGTTCCGGGATCCGGCGATCCAGCGCTGGCACGTACGCAGAGCCGATTCGGTCGCCGAGGCGCGGGGCTGGATCGAGGGATGGCAGAGCGAATGGCCGGACGAGAAGGGTGCCCACTGGGCCCTGGTCGACGTGGACGACGACACGCTGCTCGGCCGTGCCGCCCTGAAGTCCTTCGCCCTGCACGACGGCGCGGCCGAAGTCGCCTACTGGACCGTCCCGTCGGCACGCGGACGGGGTCTGTGCCCCCGGGCCGTCACGGTCCTCACCCGTTGGGCGCTGTACGAACGCGGGTTCCACCGCATCGATCTGGGTCACGCGACCGCCAACCACGCGTCCTGCCGGGTGGCGGAGAAGGCCGGTTTCGAGGTGGAGGGGGTCCGGCGCAGGGCATGGCTGCACGCGGACGGCTGGCACGACGTACACCTCCACACCCGCATCCGCCAGGACTGACGAGACGTCCGGGCGGTCCGGGCGCGGCCCCCACCGCCTCACCGCCTCACCGCCCCACCACCCTGGCCGCCCCGCGCCGTACCCGCCGTGCCGCCCCGTGCCAGAGTGGCCGTGACTGCCGCCCGCACCACCCCGCTCGGGCCACCGGCCCGCGAAGGAGACGACCGATGAGTGACGCGTCCGTGCTCGGACACCGCGACGACGTGACGGCGGTCCGCGGAGAGGAGCGCGCGGTCGCCGCGCTGACCTGGGCGCTCGACGAGGGCGAGCAGCAGGAACCGTACCGGGTCCGGGCGGCCGGCCCCTGGGGAAGCCACGAGGAGCGGGGGCACGACCTGATCGCCGCCCTGGACTCCGTACGACGTGCACTGGAGCGCGAGGGCTGGCTGCTGGCGATCAACGCCGCGCGCCCGGACGTCTCACAGAGCGGCATGCTGCGCGGCTCGGGAAGCAGCCGCGCCTATCTGCTGCGCCCCGGGAAGCCGGGCCGGCTCGACGCCATGGTGAACCTCTTCGACGATGCCCCGCCGACGGCCGTGACCAGCGTGGACGCGCAGCACGAGGCACATGAGCAGTGGGTCCGCTCGCTCTGATCAGGGCCCGCGGGGCCCACTTCGTACCCATGCCCGGATGGGCCCCGAGTGGGGCCCTCGGGCCCTGGGGGCTGGGCCTGGTCCGTACCTAGGCTGCTCACGTTCGGGGGAGCGGTGGCACAACGTCATCGGCTGAACGCTGGAACCTAGCGGTGGGGGCTCCCCTGTGTCCGAGTCAGACATCCTGACGGTCGCGCCTGGCGCCGGTGCGCCGCGTGGCCGAGAGGAACTACCGCGCGCACTGGCCGCGGTGAGGATTCTGCTGCATCTGCTGTTCGCGCTCACCGTGCTGGGCGGCATCAGCCTTCTCGTCTCCGCGAGCGACCGTGCTCCCCTCACGCCCGGCCTGTTCCTGCTGGCCCTGTACGCCCTGGTGCCCGGGGCGTTGGCCCTGGTGCTCGCCCGACTCGTCCGGACGGGCGGCAGGTGGGCGAAGGTCGGACTGATTGCCCTGCCGGGAGCGTTGCTGCTCGGCTCCCTGGTCAACCTCTACAGCGGATCGGATCGTGGCTTCAGCCAAATGCTGGTGCCCGCAGCACTGTTGGGCCTGATGGCAGGACGAGAGAGCCGGGCGTGGTTCGACCTTCCGCAGCAACTGAGGTTGCCCGGCGGCAGGTTGGCGGGCATCCGGCACTCTGCTTCCCCGTCCCCTTCCTCTGCACGCACGTTCCCTTCGCTGGCGCACCTGATCAGGTGGCGTCGCGACCGTGGGCAGACGGCAATCGAATACCTCGGCCTCATCAGCGTGGTGGTCGTGCTCATCGGTGCGATCGCGGTGGGCGGCATCGGCCCCCGGATCTCCGACGGCCTCCACTCGGCGTTGTGCAGCCTGACGGGCAGCTCCTGCGCCACCGTGGTCACGGGCCAGGGCGGTCCGGGGGACGAGGGCGATCCGTACGGCGACGGCGGTAGCGGCTCCGGCGGCTCCTCGGACGGCGGCAACGTTGTCACGGGAGGAAGCTCGTCGGGCGGCAACACCTCCGGTGCCGATACCTCCGGCGGCGACAACACGACGGGTACGAGTGGTGGCACGGACTCCTCGGGTGGCGCCGGCGGTGGAAGCGGCGACAGCGGAGGAGGCTCCACGAGCGGGGGCTCGTCCTCGTCCTCCTCCTCGGGTTCCTCCTCCTCCGGCTCCAACTCCTCCGGCGGTTCCAACTCCTCCGGCGGTTCCAACTCCTCCGGCGGTACGAGTTCTTCCGGTGGCTCCAGTTCCTCCGGCGGGGACGACGATGACGACGACGACCACGCGGCAGCGGTGGCCGGCGGCTCGTCCGGCTCCAGCGGTAGTAGCAGCGGCAGTGGCTCAAGCGGCGGTAGCGCATCGGGTGGCACCAACTCGGGCGGCGGCAGCAGCAGCGGCGGCGGAAAGGCCGTGGGCGGTACGTCGTCGAGCGGCGGTACGTCGTCCACGGGCGGCACGACATCGACGGGCGGTGCGACCTCCGGAGGCACCGGCTCCAGTGGTGGCAGTTCCTCCGGCGGCAGCTCCACGGGCGGAAACGACGACGATGACGACGACGATTCCGGAGCCGTAGGCGGCGCATCGGGCAGCTCGGGTAGTTCGGGCAGCTCGGGCAGCTCGTCGGGCGGGAGCTCCAGCTCCTCCGGAGGGAGTAGCTCCTCAGGTGGGAGCAGCAGTTCCTCCGGCGGAAGCTCCTCCGGAGGAAGCTCCAGTTCCTCCGGAGGAAGCAGCAGCTCCGGCGGAAGCAGCAGCTCCGGAGGGAGCAGCGGCGGATCCTCCGGCGGCAGCAACAGCAGTTCCGGCGGCAGCAGCAGCGGTGGATCGTCCGGCGGAACGGGTGGCAGCTCGGGCGGGATCAGCGGCGGCCTCATCACGGGCGGCAGCTCATCGGGCGGAAGTTCCGGCGGAAGTTCCTCCGGCGGCAGCAGCGGCGGAAGCTCCGGCGGCACGACCACCACGTCCGGCGGCAGCAGCGGCGGTAGCTCCACCGGCGGGAACGACGACGACAAGAACGACGACGACGACGATCACGACGACGACGATCACGACGACGACGAGGACGACGAGGACCCCTGCGACAGCGGGAACTCCACAGCCGCACAGTCGCTGTCCGAGCGCCCCGTGGCGACAACGGCGTCCTTCTCCACCGCATCGACGACGGCAATGCGGACGTCAGCGTCCACCGCCACATTCGCGTCCACAGCCACGCGTCGAACGACTGCCGGCGGCCTCGCCCCCCTCGCCGCACCCCCGTCCGGCGGAGACGATGACGCGGGCATCACCTCGCTGATCGACGCGATGGCGGGGCTCTCCCTCCCCGGCTTCGACACGTACCAGGCCGCAGAGGACGCGGCGCGAGACGCGTTCGGCTCCAAGGAGGGCGGGGAGGACCCCGACTCCGACACGGAGATGACGAATCCGGACGACGAGTGCGACTACCCGAGGCGGGGCCCGGACCCGCGCGACATCGCCGCCAACCCCGATGTCAACTGGGAAGGCATCCCGGACTACGCGGTCTACCGCACGACGAACGAGCCGCTGTTCCGTTCGGACAACCGTGACCCGTCGGTCATCTTCCAAGAGGGCTTCTCGCCGAAGAACACCGAGAACGCGGACCTGGACAACTACGTGCTCTCCAACCAGCCCGCGATCTACGTCTCCACCTCGACGTCGGCTCCGTTGGCCTTCAGCTGGGGAGCGAAGTACGTCTACGACATCCGGACGCCCACGGGCGGGATCGACGTCAACTCCACCTACGGGAGCCACTCGCCCTACCCGGACCAGCAGGAGGTCGCGTTCCCCGGTGGGGTCGACCCGAAGTACATCAAGGGAGCCTGGACTGACCACGGTTATACGCCGAACCCGAACTACGACCCGGGGCCCGGGGTGACCGAGGGCGACGATCCGTTCTCGTCCCAGGACCTCGAGATGGCGGACGTCCCGGACACGCCCGGAGCCCGGGACCCCAGTCTCGACATGACGGACCCGGACGCCCCCGAGTTCATGGACATCGACTGAGGCGTGGCCTGCCGGTGAGCCACTTTCACGGGCGGTATCCACCCGGGCAGGCGGCGGCCGTCGCGGCCGCCGCCAACGCCCCGTTCCACCGGCTGAGTTGCTCGACTTGGTGGCGGGGCTGAGGCATGATCGGCTCCGGGAGGGGCGGCGCACAGGTGTTCGCCCCATTGGGGAGGGACTCAATCTTCATGCGTATCGGACCGAAGGCCAAAGCGGTCGGCACAGTACTGGCGAGCTGCGTTCTCGTGCTCGGGATCTCCACATCGGCGTCAGCCCTCACGAAGATCTCCGCGTACGGCTACGGCCACGCCGAGTGGAACGCCAACCCGGACGGCTCGTGGCCCGGCGATTCGCTCAGGGCCTGCGACACCAACGCCGACGGCTACGGTGTCAAGGCGAAGCTGCTGGACTCGTCCTTCACGGTGATCCGGACGGCATCAACGGCAGGACTCAGCGCCGGTCACTGCACTGAGTGGAAGAGCGGCAACCTGCCGGAGAACCACAGCTACATGGTCATCACTTACAGGGTCAAGGGCAGTGAGGAGATCACACTCACCTCGCTGAACGTCAAGTCCTGATCGTTCGCCCGGCACGGGACGGGGCCCCCACCGCTCGGTGGGG